>QHCC01000211.1 GCA_003243915.1 Pseudonocardiales bacterium
CCGCCCGCGAAGGCTGCGCCGCCCGCGAAGGCTGCGCCGCCCGCGAAGGCTGCCCCGCCCGCGAAGGCTGCCCCGCCCGCGAAGGCTGCGGGCACCAAGCCGCACGGCGGCCCCACGACGAAGGATTCCGAGTGGACCCGGGCCGAGCTGGCCGCCGCGCGCAAGGATCTCGTCGCCGAGCTCACTGAGATGCGGCGGGCCTATGACCGGTCCCTGAGCGACCTCAACGACCTGCAGCAGTCGAGCACGGACGGTGCCGGCGACGACCAGGCCGATGCGGGTAGCAAGACCTTCGAGCGTGAGCAGGAACAGTCCATCGCGGCGAACCGGTTGGACCTGCTCACCCAGATCCAACGTGCGGTGGAGCGCATCGACGCCGGGACCTACGGGTTCTGCGAGAGCTGCGGCAAGCCGATCCCGAAGGCGCGGCTGAAGGCATTTCCGAGCGCCACCCTCGACGTCGCCTGCAAGCAGCGTGAGGAGCGGCGCTGAGCGGGTCCCGAGACGCCGAGCGCAGACAGCGCGCTGCGCTACCGGGTCAGCTCACCGGGTGACTGCATACCGATCGTGACCCTGAGGGGATCGCCGATCGCGGGGGCCAGGCCGACCGGCCGACCGAGGGCCACCGTCTGGCAGGCATACGGGACACTGAGACGGTGAGCAACGCCGATCGCGACACCGAGATGTCATCGCAGGCGGCCTCCAGCGCCGGAGGTAGTGCACCGCACCCGCGCCGCATCGGGCTGTTCGTCGTCGTGGCTGCCGTGGCCCTGGGCCTCGACCTGGTTTCGAAGGTGCTCGTGGCCGCCAACCTGGGCGACGACCGGGCCGTGCGGGTTCTCGGCGGCGCCATCTATCTTCGCGAAACCCGCAACTCCGGCGCTGCCTTCTCGGTGGGAACCGGAGCCACCGTGGTGCTGACCCTAGTGGCCCTCGCCGTCGTAGCGCTGATCCTGCGTACGGCGGGGCGGATGCGCTCGATCGGCTGGGCGGTCTCCCTCGGACTCATCCTCGGCGGCGCGCTGGGCAACCTCGTCGACCGGATCCTGCGCGAACCCGGCATCGGGCGCGGCCACGTCGTCGACTGGATCAGCCTGTTCGCGAACGACGGGCACGTCTGGCCGATCTTCAACCTCGCCGACTCCGCCATCGTCTGTGGTGCGGTCCTGTCGGGCGTGCTGGCACTGCGCGGGGTCGACATCGACGGCCGTGGCACGCAGGTACGGCGCGGTGAGCATCGAGGTGACTGAGCCGCGGCTGTTGCCGGTACCCGACGGTCTGGACGGGTTGCGCCTGGACGTCGCCCTCTCCCGGTTGTGCGGGTTCTCGCGCACCACCGCCGCAGGGCTGGTCGACGCCGGCAGGGTGACCGTCGACGGCGTGACGCCGCCGCGCTCTGCGAAGGTGCACGGCGGTTCGTGGCTCGAGGTCCTCATGCCCGAACCGGATGCGCCGCCACCAGCGCAGACCGAACCGGTCGACGGTCTGGCCGTGCTCTACGACGACGCCGACCTGGTGGTGGTCGACAAGCCCGCGGGAGTCGCTGCGCATCCGAGCCCTGGCTGGGTCGGCCCAACTGTGGTCCAGGGCCTGGCCGCGATGGGCTACCACGTCGCCACCTCGGGCGCAGCGGAGCGGCAGGGCATCGTGCAACGCCTGGACGTCGGCACCACGGGCGTGATGGTCATCGCCAAGAGCGAACGCGCCTACTCGCTGCTCAAACGCGCGTTCAAGCAGCGCACTGTCGACAAGTTGTACTCGGCGCTCGTTCAGGGCCACCCGGATCCCAGCCGCGGCACCATCGACGCGCCCATCGACCGGCACCCATCGGCCGACTACAAGTTCGCCGTCGTCTCCGGCGGCCGCCCCAGCGTCACCCACTACGAGACGGTCGAGGCATTCCGGGGTGCGTCCCTGCTCGACGTCCGCCTCGAGACCGGGCGGACACACCAGATCCGGGTGCACATGGCCGCCGTCCGGCACCCGTGTGTCGGTGACCTGGCCTACGGCGCCGACCCGGTCCTGGCCAAGCAGCTGCGGCTGTCCCGGCAGTGGCTGCACGCGCGCGAACTCGGGTTCACCCATCCGTCGACCGGCGAACAGGTTCGCGTCGTATCGCCGTTTCCCGCCGACCTGCAGGCCGCACTGGACCTGATCCGGGCGCAGTCCTGACGTAGGGCGTGCCGCGGGCGATCTCGGGTAGGAATGAGGCCATGACATCGCACGGACGAGCCCCGCTGTTGGTCGCCTCGAACCGGGGGCCGTTGTCAGTGGTCGCGGTGGAGGGCGGCGACGACGAGATCAAGCGGGGCAGCGGCGGGCTGGTCAGCGGCATGCAGGCTGCGCTCGGCGCAACGCCGGACGCCGTGTGGGTGTGCGCGGCGATGAACGATCG
>QHCC01000212.1 GCA_003243915.1 Pseudonocardiales bacterium
CTCGTCCTGGCCGCCATCACCACCGTCGTGCACCTGACCGTGCGCGGCGGGAACCGGGTGGGCGCGCTGGTCAGCAACGGCGAGCTGACCTACCGGATCCCCGCACTGTCCGGCACGGCCCACGCGCGCTACCTCATGAAACGCATCGCAGCCACGCCGCGGGCGCCCGAGGCCACCCGCACCGGTCTCGCGACGCTGCTCGAGTCACTGCGCCGGCCGCAACTGCGCCGCGGGCTGGTAGCGGTGGTGTCCGACTTCCTCGAGAGCGGGGTCGTCGCCGGCGAACCGTCATGGGAGCGCCCGCTGCGCGCACTGTCCGACCGACACCAACTGCTCGGCATCGAGGTCCTGGACCCGCGCGAGCTGGAGCTGCCGGCGGCGGGCCTGGTCACGTTCGCCGATCCCGAGACCGGCCGTCAGCTCGAGGTGCAGACCTCCGATGCGGGGCTGCGCCGGCAGTACGCGGCGGCCGCGCAGGCACAGCGCACCGCTATCGCCACGTCCCTGCGCCATGCCGGTGCTGCCCACCTGCAGCTGCGCACCGACCGTGACTGGCTCACCGACGTGGTGCGGTTCGTGGTCGCGCGCCGCCGCTTCGTGCTCGGCGCGGTGGGGACGGCGGTGCGCTGATGAAATTCCTCTCACCGACCTGGCTGTGGCTGTTCGTGGCGGTCGCTGCACTGCTCGGCGGCTACGTCTACCTGCAACTGCGGCGCAGCAAGTACGTCGCCCGCTTCAGCAACCTCGAACTGCTCGGCAGCGTCGCGCCCCGGCGGCCCGGCTGGCGCCGCCACCTCACCTTCGCCCTGTTGCTCGCCGGGCTCTGCGTGCTCACCATCGGCGTAGCCCGCCCGTCCGCCGCGGTTCGGGTGGCCCGCGATCGGGCCACCGTCGTCATGGCCATCGACGTCTCGTTGTCGATGCAGGCATCCGACGTCTTGCCGACCCGGTTGGAGGCGGCGCAGCAGGCGGCCAAGAGCTTCGTCGACATCTTGCCGGCCCGGATCAACCTCGGGCTGGTGTCCTTCGGCGGCAACGCGAGCGCGCTCGTGGCGCCGACCGTCGACCGCGACGTGATCAAGGTCGCTATCGACAAGCTGCAACTGCAGGAATCCACCGCGATCGGCGAGGCGGTGTTCACATCACTCGACGCCGTCAGAATCTTCAGCCAGGCGACCACGGCCAAGGGCGACAAGCCTCCACCGGCCCGGATCGTGCTGCTCAGCGACGGCGCCAACAACAAGGGTCGGACGGTGTCCGAAGCAGTGCTCGCCGCCCGCAAGGCCGGCGTGCAGGTGTCGACGATCGCCTTCGGCACCGACACCGGCACGGTAACCGTGGACGGCCGCACGATCCCGGTACCCGCCGACACGATCACGCTGAGCCGGCTGGCCCGCGACACGGGCGGGTCCTACCACGCCGCGCACTCGGTGCAGGAGCTCGAATCGGTGTACTCCGACATCGGCACTCAGATCGGCTACACCACACAGCGCCGCGACGTCAGCTGGCGCTTCCTGGCGATCGGCCTGCTGTTCGCCCTCGCCGCCGGCGGCACATCGATGCTCTGGGCCGGCCGGTTGATGTAGCTGCCGGCTACCACACCGACGGAGGTCGACGATGTTGACGGGATCGTCGATCGGCGGGACCCTCTGCAGTCATAGGAGGTGGGATCGATGGCAAAGTTTGCTGTCTTCTTCACGTTCAAGGGCGAGACCATCAAAGGCCTGATGGACAACCCGACCGATCGCGCGGCAGTGGTCAGCAGTCTGTGCGAAGCCGCTGGCGGCCGGATGGACGCCTACTACGTCATGTTCGGTGCGTGGGACGGGTTCGTGATCGCCGACGTACCTGACAGCAAGGCCGCAGCCGCGATCAGCCTGGCTGTGAGCAGCACAGGTGCATTCGCTCATATCGAGACGCACGAACTGCTCGAGGCACGCGAGCTTGCGGACGTGCTGAGCAGCGCTTCCAGCCTGGCCTACACCCCACCAGGGGGATAGGCCCAGCTACCCAACTGTTCCGAGCATCGGCCCGGCGTGGGCTCAGCGCTGCGGGTCGAGGATGAGTTTGCCGATCGAGGAGCGGTCCAGCAGCGCGCGGTGGGCATCGCCGGCGCGTTCCAGGGGGTAGGTCTCGCCGATGACGGGGCGCACGGCACCGTCCGCGATGAGACCCATCAGGTCGTTGACCGCCGCCGCAAAGAGCGCCGGACGCCGGACGATGTGCACCAACCAGAATCCGATCACCGCGGTACTGCGGCCCATCAGCATGCCCGGCAGGACAGGTGTCGGCTGCGTGCGTGACGCCATCCCGAACACGACCAGCCGCCCGAGCGGTGCGAGGGCGGCGAGGCTCTGGTCGAACACCGGGCCGCCGGTCATCTCGAGCACGATGTCGACACCCTTGCCGTCGTTGGCGGCGCGCAAGGCCGCGGTCAGATCGTCGGCGGTCGAGTCGACGGCGACGTCGGCACCGAGGTCGAGGGTCAGTCGTCGTTTGGACTCACTGGACGCCGTCGCGATCACCCGGCCGGCGCCCCACCGCCGGGCCAGTTGGATCGCCAGCGTGCCGACACCGCCCGCTCCCGCGTGCACGACGACCGTCTCACCCGGCTCAAGATGGGCACTCGTGCGAAGCAGATGCCAGGCCGTCGCCCCCTGCACCAGGGTCGTCAGCGCGTCCGCGTCGGACACCGAATCGGGGATCGGGAACAGCGTCCGCGGATCGGCGGCAATCTTCTCCGCGTAACCGCCGGAGCCGAGCAGGCCGAGCAGGCGCAGCCCGTCGCCGGTGCGCACGACCACCTCACCGCCCGGGATCAATGGCAGGGTCTGCTCGGCGAGGTAGGAATTGTCGGTCTGGTGGGTGTCGGCGTAGTTGACGCCCGCAGCCAGCACGTCGAAGAGCTGCTGGCCCGCGCCGACGACGGGATCCGGCAGTTCGCTGACCGCCAGGGTCTCGGGGCCACCGAACTCGGTGATCTGGATTGCTCGCATGGACCCGCACCGTACCCGCGGGTAACGCTGTGCTCGGTAGCGGACGGCGCCCGATCCGCTAGCGTGCACGGACGTGAGCCGATCTGTGTTGATAACCGGCGGGAACCGGGGGATCGGCCTGGCTGTGGCGCAGGCCTTCGCCGGCAACGGCGACCAGGTCGCCATCACCCACCGGGGCACTGGCGTGCCCGACGACCTGTTCGGGGTCCGCTGCGACGTCACCTCCGAAGCCGACGTCGACGCCGCCTTCACCGCGGTCGAGGCAGAGCACGGGCCGGTGGAGGTGCTCGTCTCCAATGCCGGGATCACCGACGACACCCTGCTGCTGCGGATGAGCGAGGAGTCCTTCACCCGAGTCATCGACGCGAACCTCACCGGGGCCTATCGCGTCGCGAAACGGGCGGCCGGCGGCATGCTCAAGCAGCGCCGCGGTCGGATGATCTTCATCTCGTCGGTCGTCGCCCTCGTCGGTGCGCCGGGCCAGGCCAACTACGCGGCGGC
>QHCC01000213.1 GCA_003243915.1 Pseudonocardiales bacterium
CAGAAGGTCTTGTGCAGGTTCAGGTGCGACACGTCGGCCCCGAACTTGCCGGGCCTGGCCAGTCCCACCATCGCGTTGAGGTTCGCACCGTCGACATAGACCTGACCGCCGGCCTCATGCACCAGCGCGCACACCTCACCGATGTGGTCCTCGAAGACGCCGTGCGTCGACGGGTAGGTAACCATGACGGCGGCCAGCTCGTCGGCGTGCTCGGCGATCTTGGCCCGTAGATCGCCCAGGTCGATCTCGCCCTGGTCGCCCCCCGTCCTGACCACGACCACGCGCATGCCGGCCATCACCGCGCTGGCCGCGTTCGTGCCGTGCGCGCTGGCCGGGATCAGGCAGATCTCGCGGTGCCCGTTGTCGTTGGCCAGGTGGAAGTCGCGGATCGCGAGCAGCCCGGCGAACTCGCCCTGCGAGCCGGCGTTGGGCTGCAGCGAGATGGCGGCGTAGCCAGTGATCTCGGCCAGCCAGTTCTGCAGGTCGTCGAACAGTTGCAGGTAGCCGTCGAATTGACCGTTCGGCGCGAACGGGTGCACGTCGGCGAAGCCGGGGTTGCTCAGCGGCTCCATCTCGGTGGTGGCGTTGAGCTTCATCGTGCAGGACCCGAGCGGGATCATGCCGCGGTCGAGCGCGTAGTCGCGGTCGGCCAGGCGACGCAGGTAGCGCAGCATCGAGGTCTCGGAGTGGTGCGTCGAGAACACCGGATGGGTGAGGAACTCGCTCATGCGGCCAAGCGACTCGGGCAGCTCAGCCGCGCCGTCGAGCCGTTCGATGTCGGCACCGCCGAGGTCGGCACCGAAGGCCGCCCACACCGCGAGCAGGTGCTCGCGGCGGGTGGCCTCGTCGCAGGAGATGCCGATCGTGTCCGGATCCACTAGGCGCAGGTTGACGCCGGCCTCGCACGCGGCCGCCACGATCTCGTGCGCCCGACCCGGCACGGACACAGAAACCGTGTCGAAGAACGGCCCTTCGGCTACGGCCGCGCCGTGCTCACGCAGCCCCGCGGCGAGGATGGCCGCATAGCGGTGCGCCCGGCGGGCGATCGCCCGCAGCCCGTCCGGGCCGTGATAGACCGCGTACATGCCCGCGATCACAGCAAGTAGGACCTGGGCGGTGCAGATGTTGCTCGTGGCCTTCTCGCGGCGGATGTGCTGCTCGCGGGTCTGCAGGGCGAGGCGGTAGGCCGGTGCCCCGTCGGCGTCGATCGACACCCCGACCAGCCGGCCCGGCAGCTGGCGCTCCAGCCCAGCGCGGATGGACAGATAGCCGGCGTGCGGGCCGCCGAAGCCGAGTGGCACACCGAAACGCTGCGTGGTGCCGACCGCAATGTCGGCCCCGATCTCGCCGGGCGAGGTGATCAGGGTAAGGGCGAGCAGATCGGCTGCCACGACAACCAGCGCGCCGGCCGCGTGTGCGGTCTCGACCACCGGACGAAGGTCGCGCACCACACCGGACGCACCGGGGTACTGCGCGAGTACGCCGAATGCGCCCTGCGGCAGCGGGTCGGCCAGATCCTGGACGACGACGTTGAGCTCGAGTGGGATCGCTCGGGTGCGCACGACCTCGAGCGTCTGCGGCAGCACGTCGCGGTCGACGACGAAGGTGTCTCCGTTGCGGGCGGCGCGATGAGCCAGCGCCATCGCCTCGGCCGCGGCGGTCGCCTCGTCGAGCATCGACGCGCCCGCGACGGCGAGCCCGGTGAGCTCCTCGACCATCGTCTGGAAGTTGATCAATGCCTCGAGACGGCCCTGGCTGATCTCGGGTTGGTAGGGCGTGTAGGCCGTGTACCAGGCCGGGCTCTCGAGGACGTTGCGCCGGATGACGGCCGGGGTGATCGTGCCGTGATAACCCAGTCCGATCATCGAGGTCACCACCTGGTTGCGGCCGGCCAGCTCGCGCAACTCGGCGGCGGCCTCGGCCTCGGTCGCGGGCTCGGGCAGGGCGAGCGCGAGCTTCTCACGGATGCTCGCCGGGATCGCGTCGTCGAGCAAGTCTTCCATCGTTGCGTAGCCGACGACATCGAGCATGCGCTGCTGATCGTCGGGCGGGGTGACGCCGATGTGCCGGGCGGCGAACGGCGTACCGCGCTCGAGATCGGCCAGAATGGGATCGGTCATCTTCGGCACCCTTTCGGGGGAACGACGTCGCGCACCGTCGGCGCGCGAACCCCCCTCTGTCAGACGGCGTCCTTCAGAGTGGCCGACTCGCATGGTTCGTTTGCCTGAGAGGTTCCGGGGAAGTTGCCCCTTCGGCGCTGCCATGTCGCGACAGGCTCTCCCACACGAGCTGACTGACCGGTAAGGACGCTACCAGCCAAGGTTGGGGGTGCGGCGGGTCCGGCGTGCTCAGCCCGACGCGGTGCGCTGCTGACGGCGCTTGGCCAGTTCGTCGTTGGCGTGGCTGGTCGCGCTCTCGGCGATCTCGCTGCCGTCGGCCCGCTCGCCCGGCAGCTGCGCCAGGGAACCGACCAGTTCGCGCAATGCGCCACTGACCGCGATGCCGAACACCCCCTGGCCGCCACGCAGCAGGTCGACGACCTCCTCGGCGGAGGTGCACTCGTACACGGTGGTGCCGTCGGAGAGCAGCGTGATCCGGGCCAGGTCGTCGACGCCGCGGGCCCGCAGCGCGACGACCGCCGCGCGGATGTTCTGCAGCGAGACGCCGGTGTCGAGCAGTCTCTTGACGACCTTGAGAACCAGAATGTCCTTGAAGGAGTACAACCGCTGGCTGCCCGAGCCGGTGGCCGAGCGGATGGTCGGCACCACCAGTTCGGTGCGCGCCCAGTAGTCCAGCTGGCGGTAGGTGATCCCGGCGGCCGAGCAGGCCGTGGGGCCGCGGTAGCCGATCAGTTCGTCGGGGGCCACAGCCGGATCGGCGAAGAGCGTGCCCTGCTCTGGTAGGCGCTCGTCCATCTGCCCACCTCCTGAATCTGGCTAATCGTGCGCTGGTCGTGCTAGGCGAGGGCCACCAACGGCGAAATCCCACGCTGGTGATTCGTTGTGGGTGACGCTATGGCGGTGGCCGTCGCAGGTCAACGCGGCGCGCCGACATTTCTTAACCCTCATGTAGAGGTCGAGGTCGAGCCAGCCAGGTCTCGCGGGCCTCAACCCTCCGAGGCGAAGTCATCGGGCGAGATGTTGTCGAGGAACTCGCGGAAGCGCTCGACCTCGTCCTCCTGCTCGTCCGGGATCTCCACGCCTGCGGCGTCGAGCACCGCGTCGCTGCCGAGAATCGCGACGTCGCAGCGCAGGGCCAGCGCGATGGCATCCGATGGCCGCGCACTGACGGCCACCCCGCCGGCGAAGCGCAGTTCGGCGTAGTAGATGTCATCGCGCATCTCGGTGATGTGCACAGCCTCGAGGCGCACCCCGAGCGCCCCGATCACATCACGCAACAGGTCATGGGTCAGCGGGCGGACCGTCTGCACGCCCTGCTGCTGAAAGGCGATCGCCGACGCCTCGACGGCGCCGATCCAGATAGGTAGGTAGCGGATGCCGTCCTCTTCGCGCAGCAGCACGACCGGCTGGTTCGCGGGCAACTCGACCCGGACCCCCACGACGCGCATCGGATGCACGACGAACCTCCGTTACCCGCTTGCTCGAACTGTCCTCGCGACTGCCGACGCTACACGCTGGCCACCGTGCTCGTGGCGCCCCGCCACGCCCCCGGTTCAGGAGCCGATGACCTCGCGCAGCCCGATCTGGACGAGCGCCGCGTGCAGGCGCACCGAGGCGGCCGCCAGTTCACGCACGGTCTCTTCCGCCCGCGCCTTGGCCTCGCCGCCGCGCTGGCGCGACATCGGTCCGACGACCTGGGAGAACAAGCCGACCTCACGCTCGGCGGCGGTACGGAACGCCCGCAGGTGCCTACCTTCGAGACCGAACCGAGCCAGGTCGGCGACAATCTTGCCGACGGACAAAGCATCGTCGTCGTAGTGGCCACCGGCCTTCGCGGCGATCAGCCCGAACTGCTCGAGCTCGGCGAGTTGCTCGCTGCGCAAGCCCGCCGCGTTGAGCAGCTCTTCGCGGGACAGCCGAAGCGCAGCCTGCGCCGGCCGGAAGTGTTCGGCGGTGGGTGCGTTGTCTTCGATGGCCGCGATCGAGACGTGCGGGACGCGTGGCCCGGCCGAGGATCCCGACGGCACCAGGCCGCGGTCGATGGCATCGAGCTGGTCCTTGATCACCCGTAGCGGCAGGTAGTGGTCACGCTGCTGCGACAGCACGTACTTCAGCCGCGACACGTCGCCGGCGGAGAACTTGCGGTAGCCCGACGGCGTCCGCTCGGGCGTGACCAGCCCCTCCTGCTCCAGGAAGCGGATCTTGCTGATTGTCAGGTCAGGGAAGTCGACCTTGAGGTGGGCCAGCACGTCGCCGATCGTCAGCGTGGCGCTGCCGCGGGCGGCAGCACCGACCGCTGTCACGTCTGTGCCCCGGCGCGTACTGCGGCGTTGAGGTAGACGAGCCGAAACTTGCCGATCTGGACCTCGTCGCCGCCAGAAAGCGGGACGGCGTCGATGCGCTCGCGGTTGACGTAGGTGCCGTTGAGCGAGCCGACGTCGTGCACGGTGTAGCCATTGCCTTCGCGGCGGAATTCGGCATGTCGTCGGGACACCGTTACATCGTCTAGGAAGATGTCGCTGTCTGGGTGGCGACCCGCCGTAGTGACGTCCTGATCCAGCAGGAACCGGCTGCCCGCGTTCGGCCCCCGCTTCACCACCAGCAGCGCCGAACCGGGCGTCAGCGCGTCGACAGCGCCCTGGTGCGCCTCTGTCGAGAACTCCGTGTCGACGTCGGGTACCGAGCCGGTCGCGGTGATCGTGCTCGTCACATCCGCGCCGGACGCGGCCTGCGGGAGCGCGGCTCCGCAGCTGGCGCAGAAATGACTGCCGGGCTGGTTTTCCGTGCCACAAGCGGTGCAGAACACTCGCGTAGCCCTTCGATTGGGAACGGTCGATGCGGGATGAACGCCACCGCGATCAAGCGGAACCGGTCGGTTCGCCGAGCCTAGGCCCGGCGCGGGATGAGGGTCAATCCAAGGTAGAGCTGTATCCGAACTTCTCAGCTTCGCTGTCGCTCACCGGTCCCTCACCCGGCCAGCGTCCCGTACGTCGCCGCATCGATCAGCACGCTCAGATCGGCGCCGTCGGCCACCTCGATCTCGACGACCCAGCCCTCGCCGTACGGGTCGGAGTTGATCAACTCCGGCTGCTGGTCGAGCGCGTCGTTGCGCGCTGCCACCGTGCCGGCGACCGGTGCGTACAGATCCGAGACGCTCTTGGTCGATTCAACTTCACCGAACGCCGCGCCCTGGGCGAGCTGAGTGCCCACCTCGGGCAGCGACACGTACACGACATCACCGAGCGCCTGCTGCGCGTAGTCGGTGATTCCCACTCGCACGGTTTGCTTGCCGTCGGCGTCACTGACCCGCGCCCATTCGTGATCGGCGGTGTACTTCAGCTCGTCGGGAACGTCTGACATGGCGTGCCTCTTTCCTCGCTCGTGCCGGCGGGTGGGCCATGGGATCGGATCGGATGCGACCCTACTCATCGAATCGGAGGAGTCAGTGCGGGGCGGGCGAGGCGTACTTCGGCGACGGCAGCGTGCGGATCGCCGCGATGGTGACGGTGTCCTGCTGGTCGACGACGAGGTCGCCGCCGGCCGCGCGGGTGGCCGCCGCGACGCCGCCGGGGATGTTGAGTGCGGTGTCGAGGGTCTTCGGGTCCGCGATGGCGAACACCCGGTACGGCGCGGACAACACCGTGCCGTCGACGGCCACAGCGTTCCCGACCGTCGTGAAGGACGTCGACGTGCTGACTCGCACCGGGCCGAACTGGATCGCCTCGGCGCCGGCACCGCGCAACTCCTCGACCACGTCGAGCAGATCCTCGGCGGTGAGCTTGTGATCCGGGTCGGTGATGGTGACGGCCACGCCCGGCCCCGTGGCCGGGAGGGTGCCGAGCAACACGCCGAGCGCTGCGGCATCCTGCTCGGCCTGCTGCTTGGCTGCCGCATTGCGGTCGCCACTGCCCTGTAGTCGGCGCAACGTCTGCTCCAGCTCCGCAATCTGCTGGCGCAGCCGGTCACCGCGCGCGTTCTGGTTGTCGAGGATGCCGATGAGGTCGTCCTCGCGCAGGTTCGACAGGCTGTCGGATTGCGAATTCGCCCGCACCTGGACGGCAATCGCGAAGCCGAGCGCCGCGGTGAGCACGCCGATCAGGGCCGCGGCGCGATAGCGCGACGCCAACCGCGGCTTGCGCGCCGACGCCGTCTTGACATCAGCGGTGCCTTCGTCCGACTGCGTCGTCTCGTCTTCGTTCTTGTCTGCCATGTCAGGCCCGGAAGACGTGTCGACGGATCGCGGCGGCGTTGCCGAAGATGCGGATGCCGAGAACCACCACGACCGCCGTGGACAGTTGAGCACCGACACCGAGCTTGTCGCCCATGAAGACGATCAGCGCGGCCACGACCACGTTGGAGATGAAGGAGACCACGAACACCTTGGCGTCGAAGATGTGGTCGAGCCGCGCCCGCACTCCGCCGAACACGGCGTCCAGGGCGGCCACGACTGCGATCGGGAGATAAGGCTCCATCCAGGTCGGCACGGTCGGGCGGAACAGCAAACCGACGACGATGCCCGCGACGAGCGCCAGTGCGGCGATCACCGGGTAGGCCCGGGGGGTGCGGGCGTCGACGCGGCGGTGGCTGGGTGGGCGAAGCGGGGTGAGGTGACCGGGCTCGCGGGCAGGGTCAGCTTGTTGTGCTCGGTGAACTGAAAGCCGATCCCATCGGCGCCGGCGAGGGTTTGGTAGCGGCTCGCCACTGAGCTGGACGCGAAGCCGGTGGCCAGGTTGTCGGCGTCACCGATCGCCCGGATCGTGAAGGGCGAGGTGATCGGCGCGAAGTCGACGAGCACAGCGTCGCCGGCGAAGCGGATCGCCGAGGTCGGGGTCAGCCGGACGTCGTTCACCGAGATCGCCTCGGCACCGTCAGCCCAGAGTTCGTTGACCACGCTGCGCACGTCACGATCACTGAGGATATTGGCGACCGCACCCGGGGCCGATCCGCCGCGCCCGGGCTGTGCGGTTGCCGTCGCGGACGGCGGCTCCTTCAGCACCACCTGCAGCCCTGGCCCTACCACCGCCGTCTGCCCGGCCAGCAACTGCTCGCGACCCAACTGACGGCTCAACGGCCCGCTGCCGGCCAATGCCTGATCGCGCAATACGGTCAGCGCGTCGTTGAGTTGCTGGGCGTGGGCTGCCAGCCCGTCGATCTGGTGCTGCGCTGCGCGCACCCGGGCGACCAAGCTGTCGTGCACCTTGGCCGCCTGCGGCGCGCCACGATGGGTGTGGATGTAGGCGACGACCAGGGTGAACCCGATCAAGGCGCAGCCCAGCGCGACGGCCGGCCGGTCATACCACCGCCGCGGGGCGTCAGGACCGCGCTGGCGGGCCGTGGCCGCATACCCGGGGTCCAGCGTGTTGGTGACCAGGTCCACGAGCAGCTGCGCCGAGATCAGGTTGCCCGTAGGCGCAGACTTCTCAGGCATGGGCGCGCGCCTGTCGCGCGAGCTGCCAGGTCTGGATCAGGTACACCGCACCGGCATAGAGATACAAGCCCGTCCCCCAGATGGTGAACGCCCACGCGATCGGACGCGCGACGTCGGCGACGGTGCCGTGGTACGCGCCGATGAGCAGGAACGGGAATGCGTAGAGCAGGCAGAACGTCGCGGCCTTGCCGAGGTAGTGAACGGCGAAGGGCGCGTACCCGTAGCGCCTGATCACCACGAGTGCGCACGTCAAAATGACGTCGCGGCCGACGATGAGGATGGCCAACCACGGCGGGATGATGTCCCGCAGAACCAGCCCGGCCAGCGTGGCCAGGATATAGAGCCGGTCGGCGAGCGGGTCGAGCAGCGCACCGAGGGTGCTCATCTGGTTGAGCCGGCGGGCGAGGACACCGTCAGCCCAATCGGTGAACCCCGAAACGAACAGCACCGCGATCGCCCAGCCGTCGGCGTGCGGGCCGAGCAGCAGCCACAGGAACAGCGGCACCCCGAAAAGCCGCAGCACGCTGAGTGCGTTCGGGACCGTGATCACCCGATCGGCGGCGGACGCTGCGGCAGCGGTCGCGTCGGGACCTGCCGCCACCATGCCTCCTGCGCCGCGCCGTCGGATTACCCGCTCAGTGCCAGAACGTTACCGAGGACTCGAGCTGAGGACCGACGTTCCGGAACCGAGATGTTCGGCTCCGGAACTACGAGGTCCGAAAGCACTGCCTCATCTTCTGTCGGGACGACAGGATTTGAACCTGCGACCCCCTGACCCCCAGTCAGGTGCGCTACCAAGCTGCGCCACGTCCCGTTCGGGCGACGAACGGCAGCAACCCTATCGCGACGGGGCGCCGCGCTTTTCCCGTACCCGGACCGAGATCTCGATCGGCGTGCCCGTGAAATCGAAGTCCTCGCGCAGCCGCCGTTCGATGAACCGGCGGTAACCCCCCTCGAGGAAACCCGTCGTGAAGAGCACGAACCGGGGAGGCCGGGTGTCGGCCTGGGTCGCGAAGAGCACCCGTGGGGCCTTGCCGCCGCGTGGCGGCGGAGGGGTCGCCGCGACCACCTCGTTGAGCCAGGAGTTGAGCCGACCGGTGGAGATGCGCCGGTCCCACGAGCCCAGGCTGATGCGAAGTTGGGTGGCGAGCTTCTCCACCGCGCGCCCGGTGAGCGCCGACACGTTCACCCGGGGTGCCCAGGCCACCCGCGCGAAGTCGCGGCTGATCTCGCGCTCGAGTACCTCGCGTCGATCCTCGTCGACCAGGTCCCACTTGTTGAACGCGAGGACGAGCGCCCGTCCTGCCTCGATCACCTCACCGATCACCCGCTGGTCTTGCTCGGCAATCGGCTCGGACGCGTCGAGCAGGACCACAGCCACCTCCGCTGCCTCGATCGCTGCCGCGGTGCGCAGGCTCGCGTAGTACTCCATCCCGCTGGCCTGGTTGACGCGGCGCCGCAGCCCAGCCGTGTCGACGAAGCGCCAGGTTTCGCCGCCGAGCTCGAGCAGGCTGTCGACGGGATCCACGGTCGTCCCCGCCACGGCGTCCACCACCGCCCGCTGCTCACCGCTGAGCCTGTTGAGCAAGCTGGACTTGCCCACGTTCGGGCGCCCGATGAGCGCCACTCGGCGCGGGCCGCCCTCCTCGAGGTTCTCGCCCGGTGCGTCCGGCAGTGCCTGCAGAACTGCGTCCAGGAGGTCGCCGCTGCCCCGCCCGTGCAGACCGCTCACCGGGTACGGCTGGCCGAGGCCGAGTGACCACAGTTCGGCGGTCTCAGGTTCGGCCCGCTCATCGTCGATCTTCGTCACCGTCAGGATCACTGGGCGAGCACCGCGTCTCAATGTGCGGGCCACCGTGAGATCAGTCTCGGTAGCGCCGGTCCGTCCGTCGATGACGAACAGCACCAGGTCTGCCGTCGCGACGGCCCGTTCGGCCTGCGCGGACACCATCGCCTGCAGACCCCGCGCGTCTGGTTCCCAGCCGCCGGTGTCGACGAGGGTAAAGCGGCGCCCACCCCACAGGGCGTCATAGGCGACCCGATCCCGCGTCACGCCAGGGATGTCTTGGACGACCGCCTCGCGGCGGCCGAGGATCCTGTTCACCAGGGTGGACTTGCCGACGTTCGGCCTGCCGACCACGGCGACGACTGGCGCGAGCGCCGGCTCGCCCGCGTGCTCCTGCGCCGCCACGCGCCCGTCCCGTTCAGCCACGCGCTCGCTCCATCGTCTTCGTCCCCGCGAGCCGCTCGCGCGCGGCTCGCGCGTCGTCGGCGACCGCGACGAGCGCGGCCAGCTGCGCTCGGATTGCTTCGGTCGTGTCGGCGACGACGGCTCGCCCCAGCACCTTCCCGTCGGGCCAACGATCCATGACGATCGGCGCGCCGAACAGGAGCACCGCCGGCGGGCGGTACAGGCCGCGCCGATGCGCCATCTGCGCTGTGCCCGACGCCGCGACAGGGATGACCGTGGCACCGGTTCGCAGAGCCAGATACCCCACGCCGGGCCTGGCTGTCTCGACCAGGCCGTGACCGCGAGTGCCCTCCGGAAAGATGCCGACCACGCCGCCCGCGCCCAGGATCCGCAGGCACAGCCGGACCGCCCGCGCGTCGACGACGTGCCGCCGCACCGGGATCTGTCCGGCGCTGCTCAGTAGCGGGCCCAGCCACGGAGTGAAGGCCTCCACCTTCACCAGGCAGCTGACCGGCCGCCGCACGAACCCGAACAACAGCGGTCCATCGAGGAGCGAGCGGTGGTTCATGGCAAGCAGGACGGGCCCGTCGCTCGGCACGCAGCCCCGACCTTCAACCGCTAGCCGGCCCAGGCCCTTCGAGATGGCCAGGGCGAGCACCTGCCGCCGGTACAGGCCGGGCGAACCGACGACTCGGTGATCGAGACTCGGCTCAGCCATGACCAGCACTGGCCCACACTATGCCGACAAGTCTATTGACCACTTCATCGACGTCGAGTCGACTCGTATCTATCTCGATGGCGTCGTCGGCCTTGGCCAGTGGGCTGTCCGCCCGCGTGCTGTCAAGCCGGTCTCGACGCGCGAGGTCCACCGCGACCGCGTCCAGGTCCGAGCCGGAGCCGAGTTCACCCGCACGTCGTCGGGCGCGCACCGCGGCGCTCGCAGTCAGATAGATCTTGGGCAGCGCGGCCGGCCACACGACGGCGCCGATGTCGCGCCCTTCGACCACGATTCCGCCAGTGCCGATCAGGTCACGCTGGGCGGCCACGAGGCGTGCGCGGATCTCGGGCACGGCCGCCACCGCGCTCACCGCCGACGTGACCGGTGCGGATCTGATCTCGTCATCGACCCGGACCCCATGCAGGCTGACCGCAGACCTATGCGGATTTGTCGATATCTCTATATTGGCCCGGACGGCAGTGTCAATAAGGTGCGTGATGTCAGCGAGATCGACTCCCTCGCGCAGCACGGCCAGGGTGGCGGCGCGGTACATGGCCCCGGTGTCGAGGTACCGAACACCCAAGCGCAGGGCCAGGTGCCGTGACACGGTCGACTTGCCCGTCCCCGATGGCCCGTCCATGGCCACGACGACGTGGTCGGTGCGGGCAGCACCGCTGCGACCGTCCCGGCCGGGCAGTGGCGCGTCGTGCTGCGTCACAGGACACGACTCCTCGGGCTGACCGGGCGCTGGTGGCTGCTGAGGACGGCTCGAGGTGCGCGCCCACGCACGGCCGCCGGGCGGGCTGCGACGGGTCCATCCCAGCCGACGTCAGGATACGTACCTGGAACACCTGCCGCGCAATGCGGGGCGACCGACCCCGGAGGGCACACCGTCTCAGGCTCGCGCTGAACCTGAATCGATCGCGCAGCCAGTGTCTGATCCCATATTCGAGCCTCGGACGAATGATGCCGACATCGTCACGGCTGCGCTACTGCGGCAGGTCCGTGCGCAACGCCGCAGCTCCGGCCAGGTAGACGTGACGGATCTCTGAGCGATGCCGGCTGGACTCGACATGTGCCAGTAAGCGAAGCACCCGCGGCATGGATCCGGGAACCGCGATCTCGGTTGTACACAGCAGCGGCACATCGGTGAGACCCATGAGTCTGGCTGCATAGGCGGGAAACTCGGCCGTGAGGTCCGGTGTCGCGGTGAACACGATGCTGATCAGATCAGCGGGGTCCACCCCATTGCGTTGCAGGACGGCCCCGACGAGCTCGGACGTACCGTTGAGGATTGCCTCCCGCTCATTGCCCGCAACCTGGATTGCGCCGCGTATCGCTCGCACCGGCACCGCCGCTCCCTTGTTCGCTATAGCGCTACATCGATGAACAACTACATCGGTACAGCCTTTCGTTGGTACCTGGCTACGTCGTGGTATCGCTATATCGCTTTAGCTATGAGTTGGTAAACACTTCTACTGCGACATCGATTTAAGGCTACGTCGACGGACTCGGACCTCGGCGCAGTGCAGGCCTCTACGAGTAAGTCGATATATTGTTATGTCACTACTTGGGGTGTTGGTAACGCCGCTGTCACCAGCCGCAATGCGGTGAGCTGACGTGTCTGGAATGTCGGCAGTGGAGCCAGGATAATTTCGGGCGTGGAGCTGGCCGAGGGTGACATCGATGAGCTGATCGAGTTCTGGACGCTGCTTGATGAGGATCGGGAACATCTGGTCGGCAAGCGCGGAGCCAGCGCCCTCGGCTTCGCGCTGCTGTTGAAGCACTACAGCCACGTCGGCCGATTCCCGCGCAGGCGCTCGGACCTCTCCGATGCCGTGATCGAGTTCGTTGCTCGTCAGGTCGGCGTGGATGCCTCGGATCTGGGCTTCTACGAGTGGTCCGGTCGCACGATCGAGTATCACCGCAACCAGATCCGAGCACAGCTCGGATTTCGGGTCGCGACGATCAGCGACCAGGAGAAGTTGACAGCGTGGCTGGCAAGCAACGTCGCCCACGCCGAACGGCGGCCGGAGCGGGTTCGCGACGAGCTGCTGGCGCAGTTCCGGGCAGAGCAGATCGAGCCACCGACGACCGGACGGGTGCTGCGCATGGTGCGGTCCGCGCTGCGCACCGCCGAGCAAAGTTGGGCACTGCGGATCTCGGAGAGGCTCGACCCAACCGTGACGGCTCGGCTGCTGAACCTGCTCATCGCTGAGCCCGACGACGACGATCCCGGCGCGCAGGCCGAGTCGGTGCTGGGTCTGATCAAGTCCGCTCCGGGCAACGTGAGCCTGGACTCGATGATGGTCGAGATCGCGAAATTGGAGGCGGTCCGAGCGGTCGGCCTCCCGGTGGATCTGTTCACCGACGTCGCACCCAAGGTGCTGGATGGATGGCGGGCGCGGGCAGTCGTGGAGGCGCCGTCGCACCTGCGCCGACATGCTCAGCCGTTGACGGTTACGTTGCTGGCCGCGCTGGTGCACCAGCGCGAGCGGGAGGTCACCGACACCCTGGTCGATCTGCTCATCGCGACGGTGCACCGCATCGGCGCCCGCGCCGAGCGGCGGGTGACCAACGAGCTGATCAACGCGTTCAAGCGAGTGACGGGCAAGGAGAACATCCTGTTCTCGATCGCCGAGGCAGCCTTGGCACAGCCCGATGATGCAGTGCGGGATGTCGTCTTCCCGGCCGTGAGCGGCGGGGAGCAGACGCTGCGGGCGTTGGTGCACGAGTTCAAGACCACGGGACCGGTATATCGGCGCACGGTGCAGACCACGCTGAAGGCGTCCTACACCGGGCATTACCGCCGCGGTCTTATCGCCCTGCTCGAGGTGTTGGAGTTCCGCAGCAACAACACCGCGCACCGCCCGGTCATCGACGCGCTGGCCCTGATCACCCGCTACGCCAAGGCCGGGAATCTGACCTATTACCCGCTCGGTGAGACCGTGCCTGAGCACCGTGGCGTGATCGGGGACTGGGCCGACCTGATTTGCCGACCGGACACGCGCGGCCGGCAACGGGTGGCCCGGATGGTGTACGAGGTCGTGACATTCCAGGCGCTGCGCGAGCAGCTGCGCTGCAAGGAGATCTGGGTCGTCGGTGCCGAGTCCTGGCGCAACCCGGATGAAGACCTGCCCCGCGACTTCGAGCAGCGACGCACCGAGAACTACAGGGAGCTGCGCAAACCGCTGGACCCGGCCGCGTTCATCGACGGACTGCGGGAGGAGATGACGGCCGCGCTGGACGAGCTGAACACCGCTCTACCGACGCTGGACTGGCTGGAGATCACCGACCGGGCCTCCGGGGCGATCACGCTGAGCAAGTACGAGGCGGCACCCGAGCCGCGCAACCTGCGCCGGATCAAGAGCGAGGTGCAGCGCCGCTGGGGCACCGTGGCGCTGATCGACATCCTCAAGGAGGCGGTGCTGCGGACCGGTTGTCTGGCCGAGGTCAGTGCGGTCGCCGGCAGCGGCACCCTACCGGCGGAGGTGCTGGCTGAGCGGCTGATGTTGGCGATCTATGCCTACGGCACCAACACCGGCATCCGCGCGGTCGCCGCCGGCGGCGGTCATGGGCACAGCGAGGACGAGATCCGCTATGTCCGTCGCCGCTATCTGACCCGTGACACCGCGCAGACGGTGGCGATCGGCATCGCGAATGCGACCTTCCTCGCCCGCCAGCACAGCCTGTGGGGCGAGGGATCGACCGCGGTCGCCTCGGACTCGACCCATGTGCGCTGCTACGACCAGAACATCTTCACCGAGTGGCACTCCCGCTACGGCGGCCCCGGGATCCTGATCTACTGGCACGTCGAACGCGGCTCGATGGTCGTGCATTCCCAGACCCTGCGCGCTTCGGCCTCGGAGGTCCACGCGATGGTCGAGGGCGCAATCCGGCACGGCACCACGATGACCGTGGAGGGCAACTATGTCGACACCCATGGCCAGTCCGAGATCGGGTTCGGCATCACTCGCCTGCTCGGCTTCGACCTCCTGCCGCGGATCAAGCAGATCAACAAGGTCCGGCTCTACCGACCGACCGCAGGGCAGCCGGCGCTCTACCCGCTGCTCTCGCCAGCGCTGACCCGCCCGATCCGCTGGGAGCTGGTCGAGCAGAACTACGACCAGATGATCAAGTACGCGACCGCGATCCGGCAGGGCACCGCCTCCACGGAGGCGATCCTGCGCCGCTTCACCCGCTCCGCGTCGCACCCGACCTACCAAGCGATGCTGGAAGTCGGGCGAGCCCAGCGCACCATCTTCGTCGCCCGCTACCTGCGCCGCCGTGACCTGCAACGCGAGATCACCGAGGGACTGAACATCGTCGAGGCGTTCAACGGCGCCAACGCGGTCATCTACTACGGCAAGGGCGGCGAGATCTCCTCCAACCGCCACGACGAGCAGGAAATGACCGTGCTGTGCCTGCGGATCCTGCAGGCGGCCCTCGTCTACGTGAACACCCTGCTGCTGCAAGACGTCCTCGGCGAGGACGCGTGGAGTCAGCTGCTCACGGCCGAGGACCGCCGCGGACTCACCCCGCTGTTCTGGCAACACGTCCTGCCCTACGGCGAGGTGAAACTCGACATGACCTCCCGACTCGACATCCGGATGCCCGGTTGAGGCCGGCCCCGCAAAGAACTGGTCGGGTGCGCAGGGTGCCCGCCCATGCGGTGGCGTTCGTCGGGTGCGAGTCGCGCGGCGCTGGCGTCAGGGGGCGACGTCGCCGGTGGTTAGACGCCGGAAGATGAGGTCCTCGGCGAGGTCATCCAGGGTGGTGTCGTGGGCGTAGGCGTAGGCGCGTAGGACGGCGATCGCGTCGCGGTTGCTCAGCGCGCGGGCTGCGTTGAGCATGCCGACGGCTTGCCAGACGTGCATGCGACGTTGTGCAGCGGTCGCCATCACCCACGCGGGGGCGATCACGGCGTCGAGCGTCAGCACCTGCGGTGCCGCCAACAGGACCGCCGCGACCTCATCGGCCAGCTCGAGAGCGGTGGCCATCGGCAGCGTTGTCACGCCGTCGGGGCTGGTCCAGTACAGGTCGACAGCGCCAAGGCGGTCCGTGGGTGTCTGCAGCGGCAGCGATGCCACTGAACGAAACGGGGTCTCACTCACCAGTCGATCGAAATAGATCGGCCAGGCCTGAGCGATCTGCTGCTGGGTGGCGGCGACCGGGTAGCCCAAACCGAAAGCGGCCAGGCAGGGCCCGTCCCCGAGGGTGACTTCCAGGCGCTCGGCGAGCTCGGCGTCAGGGCTGCTCGCCCCCAGTGGCACCCGCAGATCATCGAGCCCGAGCCCGCCGATCGCCGCGGCGTCCACCGGCAGCGCCCGAGTCAAGGCGATAGCTAAGCGCACCGGCAACATCGCCGCACCGCTCACCTCAGGATCAGTGACCTCGGCGCATGCCGTAGCGAAATTCGACAGCACGCTCATACCGGCACCGTGGCTGTCCCCAGCACGGCTGGGGACCCAGTTCGGCGCGAGAGGTCTGAGCGGGAACGGGTAGACATCCGCGACAGCTTCCATCACACATAAACCAAGATGCTGTGCGTCCAGCCTGGCCGAGCTCACTTCACTGTAGCCATCTGCCCACGGCGACGCTGCAAATACTGGCCCCGTGGCCCGAGTTATCCTGCTCAGGTGAACTTTGTGGTGGGACACCGATGACGACACACACCTCAACGCTGTGGATCATGCGACCTTTCCGAGCCGTCCAGTGCTGATGAACTGTCCAACCTGCGACAAGCAGTTCACGATCGGAAGCTGCCGCCCTCATCGCGGTGGGCAGACACCGCTACCGCGGACGTGACCCGGCTTGGTGAACCCAGGCCGCAGATCGGGACGGCTTCGTGCGGCCGACTAGGCGTCTGTCGTCGCCACCCGCTCCAAGTCCATGGCTGCGGCGTCGGGTGAATGATGGCGGTTTGGCGAGACGAGGCTGCGCAGTCGTGTGCCGACGGACGCCGGGTGCGGAAACAGGCGTGACCGCTACAGGCGCGGTACGCCCCCAAGCCCGTCGGTGAACGCGGTCACATGCGCGCTGTCGCGTCGAACAGCACGGTCACCTGGCTGCCCCGGAGGAACCAACGCGAAGTTGTCGAGCAGGTTCTGTGGGTCCTCGGACCAGACCCAAAAGCCGCAGGTCGGGGCTGGCGTCGTGCCACAGACCGCCGACCGTCAGATTGAAGATCGACGCCAACCGACCCGTCATCGCGACCTGGCCCGCACCGCTCGGGTAGGTGACCCGACGGCAGGGCAAGCATCGCCTGGCCGTAGACCCCGTGAGCTTCCTGTGCACGCAGCAGCGCACCCAGTGCCAGGCCGGTCGCGATGCTGCGGTTCTCGATCACATCGACGTCGACGTGGGACACACGTGCAGCGTGTTGGCCTAGCGGAAGCGGCTCTGCTTCATCTGAGCGAGACTTTCCTGCTTGTGTATGCGTTCGTCGTGCCCGATCTGACGGAAGACGTCGGCCAGGGAATCGAAGGTGCCGTACTCGTCGGCGAAGCCGGAGCCGAAGGGTTCGTTGTCCCATTCGGGGTGCTCGGCCACGAAGAGCATGTACTCGTGTTCGGCGTGGTCCTCGAAGTCGGCGTTGAGGCGGTAGCTCCAGCGCGGATGGATGACATAGAGCAGCCAGGACTGCTGGTAGTAGACGAATGCGATCAGCTGGGGCAGCCAGAAGAACTTCAGCCGCGGCTGAGGGTGGCGCGAGCGCGCCAGCAGCTCCTCCAGGATGACTAGGTGCCACAGCTCGTTGTCCTGCTGGGCACGAGCCTCGATGACGCGCTCGTGGATGCGCTTGGCCAGCCCTAAGTGCTCGTGGACGTTGGTGGCCGCGATATAGGCGACGTGCTCCCAGGCTTGGTAGGGCACCCGCGCGATCACTTCGAGGATCTTGAACTTCGCGAGACTGCGTTTGCGGCCGTAGATCAGGTCCAGCAGCACAAACAGCGCGCGCGCCGCAATGCTGTAACGCCGCCGGGGCGTGGCCAAGGTCTGCTCCTGGGCCGCGACAAGCTGTTCATGAGACAGGCTCGGCGGCACACCCGTGGTGATCGTGGGCTCACTGATGCCAATCGCCTCCAGAGCACAACGCCGACGGGACCGGAGTTGGGGGCACGGGTTCTAGCTTGCCGCGCAACGTCGCCCCCGCGACCGCCACCCGTGGCCGCGGTTGCATCGTCTCGTCGCCACGTGAACAACTATGCCGAGATTGGAAGGGAACAAGGCGCTCACGATCGTGTGCGGCCGGCGCCTGCTGGGCGGGTGGTTCGGTGAGTTGATCCAGTCCCCCAGTGAGGGTCAACACGCGCAGCACGATCCCGTGGGCGTCGCTCACGCTCAGACTTCCGCCCGACCGGGCTACCCGCTGCTGGGCACCGATCAGGACACCCACGCCCAGCGCGTCGCAGAACGACAAACCAGCCAGATTCACCCGCAACACCGTGCGCCCCTCCCTGATCAACCCGTCGAACACGGCCCGCAACAGCTCGACGGTGGCCAGATCGAGTTCGCCCTCGACCACCAAGACGACAGGATTGGCCTGCGCCCGGCGGGCGTCATGCTCGATGCGGACGACCAAGCCGGGCCTAAGGTCGAGACCCTGCTCGGCGTGCCGGCCTGATGGCGTTGAGTCCAACATTGTCGGGGCCCTGCCCAGGCGCCACCGGTTCCGGGTGACGTCGGTGTTGGTGTTACAGCGCCAGTACACCAGAGTTGCGGGACTGGGTGAACACGCTCACCGTACGCGTCCGATGACGAGAGCGGCCCCGCCGTCTCCCAGGGACCAGTCCGAGGAAGGCGAACGCCTCGGGTCATGAAAAGGATCCTGCACACACACGCGTCGGCGGGCGTCGCGCACAGGCAAACGGCGCGTCCCCGGCCCCCCGACGCACGACGATCCCGCGACCTGGGAACAGCCGACTCGCGCCGTTCGTGGACACGGCATGCGCCACGGCCGCAGCAAACGATCCCTCACCGGATAGCGCTACCGCGCGGCCGCCGAAAGGCATTGACCACCGAGCAGATCGACCAGCTGTCTGAGCGGGGAGCATCACGCCACGCCGCCCCGGTGGCTGCCCGTAGCCCGGGCGGGAGCCGAGATTAAGGCATTGGCCTGCGAGCTGCCGGCTGATGCGGGCACGCCGCTGGCGAAGTGGAGCTGCCCAGAGTTGGCGATCGAAGCCGCCCGCCGCGGCATCGTCAGCTCCGTATCGGCGTCCACCGTGTGCCGCTGGCTGCACGCGGACGCACTCAAACCGTGGCAACACCGCTCATGGATCATCCCTCGCGACCCGAACTTCGCCGTCAAAGCCGCCCGGGCACTTGGACCTGTACGAACGCATCTTCGACGGCGAGCCGCTCGCTCAGGAAGATCACGTGCTCAGCGCAGATGAGAAACCCGGCGAACACGAGGAGGCGACCGGGCCGGACGGTCGACGATGACAGCCCCGCCACGCCGGTGCTGCACAGAACGAGCACCACCACGTTGCCGGCGTGCGCGCCGCCGACCGCATCCTCGTCCTCAAGCACGGCACAGTCGTCGAGACCGGCCACTTCTTCCGCCTCGTGGGATCCGGGCTGAATCAACCGAGGATCAACCGGCCCCGGCCCCACCAGGGCAGCTGGCGTGAGGCGGTCTTCGCCACCGAGGCACCCGGGGCGTTGTCCGCTAGTCTCGCGGCGGGTAGGCAGCGGGCCGCAGTCATCGACTCACCTCTTCCCGGCCAGCGCCCGACGGCCGTCGATGACCCGAGGAGTAGGCCATGGCCGTCATAGCGAAACGCTCGCGAGTCAGCGGCCCAGCACGCACCAAGCTAGCCGTCGAGCTGCGCCGAGAATACGAAAACGGCGCCAGCATCCGCGACCTGATGCAGGCCTACGGCCGCTCCTACGGGTTCATCCACCAGATGCTGACCGAGTCCGGTACCACCTTGCGTCAGCGCGGCGGCCTCCAGCCACGCCACACCGGCCGGTAGCCGGCTGGACGTGTACATCGGCCACTAGGGTGGAAGTCAGTCCCAGCGATTTGAGTGTGGAACGTGACACGGCGGGGAGAGCTCAAGACCACCCGATTCGTCACCCTCATCGGCGATGACCAGGTACAACCACTCGACAGAAGGAACGCCTTCGCTGACTTGGTCATCGGAGACCCGGCGACCTGCCAGCGTCGCCCGGCGGCACTTGGATGTCCTCGCGCGGCTTCGTCGTCGATATCGATCGTTGTCCGTCGGGGCTCGTCACTGCGAAGCGGACGCGAATCGGCCGCCGACGAGGGCGCGAGGCCTATGAATCCACGCATCAGAGTCGAGTCGTCTCGACCCGTGTCGGACTGGAGTACACCCCAACCAGACGTCAGGCCTCCCGCTCGATCGGCGTCCAGTTAGGGTGAGATCTCGCATTGATTGACACCTGCGCGTCAGGTTCTTAGAGTCCAACCTGACACATTTCGGTTGGAGGACACGATCACCGGTCAGCGGATCGGCTACACCCGAGTGAGCAGCCTGGACCAGAACCTCGACCGCCAACTCGACGGCATCCAGATCGACAAGACGTTCGCGGACAGTGCCTCAGGCAAGGATGCGCAGCGCCCGCAACTGGAGGCCCTACTCGGCTTCGTACGCGACGGCGACACCGTCATCGTGCACTCGATGGACCGACTGGCCCGCAACCTCGATGACCTGCGCGCCATCGTCCGAGTCCTCACCGCCCGCCGGGTGCGGGTCGAGTTCGTCAAGGAGCAGCTCACGTTTACCGGCGAGGACTCGCCGATGGCCAACCTGCTGCTCTCGGTCATGGGCGCGTTCGCCGAGTTCGAACGGGCGCTGATCCGCGAACGCCAACGCGAGGGAATAGCGCTGGCCAAGCAACGCGGCGTGTACCGGGGGCGCCAGAAGTCGTTGACCGCCGAGCAGATCGAGCAGTTGGCCCACCGTGCGGCGGCCGGGGAGTCGAAGTCGGCGCTGGCCCGAGAGTTCCACATCAGCCGCGAGACGGTGTATCAGTACCTGCGCGGTCGAGCCGACACAGTCGCGTCCCAGTGAATCGCGAGCTCGCGGCGCAGCCGATCGTTGGGTGCGTGCTGGCGTTCGGGGTCGGTCGGTGGCGGGTCGAGCGCGTCGATGAGCCTGGCCGATGACGGCCGAGGCACGGCAAGCCCCTCGGGCTGATCAACCGTGGTTGAGCCCAGGCGTGGCCGGGGTGGGTGCGGCGTCGCTGTTCAGCGACGCCGGGCACGAAATGGTCACCAGCCTGCTGCCGACCTTCCTCGCCTCCACGCTGCACTCCGGTCCGGCGGCGCTGGGCGCGATCGACGGGGTCGCTGACGCGCTCACCGGGCTGACCAAGCTGGCCGGTGGCCCGCTGGCCAACGATCCGGCTCGCCGGGCCAAGCTTGCGGCCAGCGGCTACCTGGGCACCGCCCTGGCGACGGCGGCGATCGGGTTCGCGACCGCGGTATGGCAGGTCGCGATCCTGCGCGGTGTGGCGTGGATGTCGCGCGGCATCCGCTCGCCCGCGCGGGACATGCTGCTCACGACCTTGTCACGGCGCGACGCGTACGGGCGGGCATTCGGACTCGAACGGGCCGGGGACAACGCCGGCGCGATCATCGGACCGTTACTCGCGGCCGGCCTGGTCGGTGTGCTCGGGGTACGGCACGCCATCCTGCTCGCGTTCATCCCCGGCATGCTGGCCGCGGTCGCGATCACTATCGCCGCCCGCGAGGCCCGACACGTGATCGGCACCGAGGTCGGAACCCGCACCTTGTCGCTGAACCTGCGCGAGCTGCGCCGGGCCGGTTTGGCGCGGGTATTGACGCCGGTCGCGTTGTTCGAGCTGGGCAACGTGGCCACCACCCTGCTCATCCTGCGAGCCACCACCCTGCTGCACACGTCGAGTCGTGCTCTGACGGCCGCGACCAGCCTGGCGATCCTGCTGTTCGTCGCCCACAACGTCGCCGCCACCGCGACCGCGCTGCTCGGCGGCCAGCTCGCCGACCGCATCGGGGCCCGCCCGGTCTTCGCGGCTGGCGCCGGGGTGTACGTCGGCGGCTATCTCATCTTCGCCGCCGGCCCGCACGCCTGGCCGGCACTGCTCGTCGGGTTCGTGCTCGCCGGGATCGGCATCGGGTTCGGCGAAACCGCAGAATCCACCGTCGTCGCGCGCAGGCTGCCCGATCACCTGCGCAGCAACGGCTTCGGTGTCCTCGGCCTGACCCAGGCCTTCGGTGATCTCGGCTCAACCGTCATCGCCGGCCTGCTGTGGTCGCTGGTGTCCCCGACCGTCGCGTTCTGCTACCTTACCGCCTGGATGATCGCCTCGCTGCTGGCCTCCGGATTGCTTCGACCCGACCGCCAGCACCAGGCAGGACAACGTGGGTGATGACGAAAACCTCCATGCCCGACGACGATCGACGGGCCTGGGCGCGCCGGGTCGCAGCCGAGGTACAGAAACTGCCCGCCCGGCAGGCCAGCGCTGTCCGACTCATTTACAACCATCAGTTGACCTACGCCGAGGCGGCCGGGTGGCTCGGGCTCGCGACCCGCGAGGTCGAGACGCTGGTCGCCGACGCTCTGCAACGCCTCGCACCGCACGTGCTGCGCAGCCAGTGACACGAGTGCGAACACGTCCACGCCGCTGCCCGAACCGCACCGCCCGGAAAGACCGCGACCGTTGTACCAGGGGGATTGGACTGGATCGAGATCGACGAGAAATCCCACCCCGACGCCGCCGGCCTATCGGCGCCCCCCCGAGCTGCCAGGGTCGATGCCCACGCCACCCGTGAGCTCCGCGGGTCGGGTGCCACACGTCCTGCACCCGACCCGGCCGGCGAACCCCCACCCGGCCCGATGACGAAATACTGAGCAACCGAAAGAACACTTGTCAGAGCGTGGCCGCGACCGGGCGTGGACCGGCCGTCGCGTCGGCCACCAGCGCAGAGAGACATCGATGCCGAACTTCGAGACCTTCAGCCGCCAGCTGCTGCCGCTGAAAAGCGACCCGTACGTCACGCTTCTCAAGCGCGGCACCATCGCGCTCAACCGCTCCGCCTTCGCGGCCCTCGACGAGCCTGACGCCGTGGAACTGCTCTACGACCGCGAGCGTGACATCGTCGGTCTGCGACCGATCGACCCCAAGGCCGACCACGCCAACTACGTGCGCCGATCCTCACCCTCGCCGAGCGGCCCGTGGCTGATCTCAGCGATGGCGTTCACGAAGTTCTACGACATCGACACCTCGGTCTCGCGCCGCTGGGCTGCACATCTCGACGCCGGCATCCTGTGCGCGGACATCTCCACCGCCGGCATCGCAATCAGCAGAAACCGCGCCCGCTAACCACCGAGATCTTCAGCGATACGGGTCAGATTGTTGGACGGATCGAACAGACGGAACTCCCGCATGCCCCAATCTCGATCGCCAGAAGTCGCGCACCACGTCCAGCGATCGAGAACCATCAGAGTCGGTACGAGCTGATGTTCGTTGGCCAACAGGATCTCGCCGTCGCGCACCCTGGCATGCTCGCACGCAGCCACCCAGGCCGCAGCCGGGTCTGCTTCCTTGG
This sequence comes from Pseudonocardiales bacterium, assembly GCA_003243915.1. GTDB lineage: Bacteria > Actinomycetota > Actinomycetes > Mycobacteriales > Jatrophihabitantaceae > QHCC01. The sequence goes on from QHCC01000213.1 coordinate 23,023, forward strand.
CCGGCCGGCTTGACGACCTGGATCTTTCGTCAATTGCGGCTGGTGACAGCGCCGTTACCAACGCCCCTACTTCTCACGATGACTGGATCTCACAACACAACTTAACCATAAATAACTACCACACTTTAAAGTTGAATTAGTTTATCGACAAGCCGATGTAGCTCACCGAGCTCGCTGCGCGTCAGCTCACGCACTGCGCCGGCCCGCTGGCTGCCCAGCCGCACGGGCCCGATCGAGGTCCGCACCAGGCGCTGCACTGGGTGGCCTACCTCGGCCAGCAACCTGCGCACGATGTGGTTGCGACCCTCGTGCAGCACCACCTCCACGATCGCCCAGCCGCCCTGGGTCTGGACGACGCGGAAACGGTCTACCTGGGCCGGCCCGTCGTCGAGGTCGACGCCGGCCCGCAAGCGCCTGCCAGCCTCCTTGGACACCGGGCCGGGGACCGTGGCCAGGTAGGTCTTGGCGACGCCGAAGCTGGGGTGCATCAATCGGTGTGCCAGCTCGCCATCGTTGCTCAGCAGGAGCAGGCCCTCGGTGTCGGCGTCAAGACGCCCGATGTGGAAGAGCCGGTCGCCACGATCGGCAACGAGATCGCCGACCGTCGGGCGTCCGCGTGCGTCCGACATCGCGCTCAACACTCCGCGCGGCTTGTTCAGCGCCAGGTACACCAGGTCGTCACGGACGTTGATCCGGGCACCGTCGACGTGGATCACCGCGGTCCGGGGATCCACGCGCATCCCCATCGCCTCGACCGGTACCCCGTTGACCGCGACCCGGCCCTGGGCAATCAGCTGCTCACTGGCCCGCCGCGATCCGAGTCCTGCAGCTGCCAACACCTTCTGCAGCCGGACCCCGTCAGCATCGATAGATGGCAAAATAGGTTCACTGTCAGGTTCAGAGTTCATCAGTCTCGAACGCATCCAGCTCAGGCAACAGTGGAGCTAATGACGGAAGTTCCGACAGTGACCGCAATCCCATCTTCTCGAGGAAGAGCTCCGTAGTCCGGTACAAACCGCCGCCGGTCTCCGGATCTGGGCCAACCTCGACGACGAGGCCCCGCGCCAGCAGAGTGCGAACCACGCCGTCGACGTTGACGCCGCGGATCGCTGATACCCGGGAGCGGGTCACCGGCTGCCGGTACGCGATGACGGCGAGGGTCTCCAGCGCTGCCTGGGTGAGCCGGCTGCGCTGGCCGTCCTGGAGGAACATCTCGACCTGGGCGGCGTACGCCGGCCTGGTGTAGATGCGCACCCCGCCGGCTACCTCGCGCAGCTCGACGCCCGCGCCTCGCTCGTCATAAGCGGCTCGAAGTGCCGCCACGGCCGCGAGCACTGCGTCGGCCGGCTGCTGGACGGCTGCTGCCAATGAGGCGACGCTGACCGGTGCCTCGACCACGAACAGAACGGCCTCGACGGCGGCCCCGAGCTGGGCAGGGTCCATGCTCTGCCCGGCCAGCGGCACCGAGACCGGAGCGCCGTCGTCGGTGGGGCTCACTCGTACGCCTCGTCCACGTCCACGTCCGCGTCCGGGGCGCGCTGTGCGAGGTCTACGCCGGACTCGGGCGAGCCGACCCAACGCACCCGCAGTTCAGCCAGCGCGGCCGCCTGGTCGAATGCCACGTCGCCGTCCCGGTAGAGCTCCAGCAGGCCCAGGAATCGGGCGACGACCTCGAGCGTCGAGGTGCAGTCGGAGACCAGCGCCCTGAAGGTCGCCGAACCGGCACGGCGCAGCCGGTCGCGGATGACCGCCATGTGCTCGCGCACGCTCACCCTGGGCGCGTGCACATGGTCGGTCGCGATGACCGGAACCGGCCTAGGCACCGAGGTCGCCGCGGCGATCGCTGCAAGCCGAGCAGGACTCACGCCGACCAACACCTCAGGCAGCAGTGCAGCGAACCGGGCCTCGAGCTCGACTGAGCGGCCGTGCCGCTTGGCCTGGGTGCGGTCCAACTCACCGAGATACGCGGCGGCGAGCTTGTAGGCCCGGTACTGCAGCAGCCGCGCGAAGAGCAGATCACGGGCTTCGAGCAGGGCCAGATCCTCCTCGTCCTCACCCTCGCTCGACGGCAACAACCGCGCCGCCTTGAGATCGAGCAGGGCCGAGGCGACGACGAGGAACTCCGTCGCCTGGCCCAGATCCCACCGCACCGAGGCACTCAGGTAGGTGATGAACTCGTCGGTCACCTGTGACAGCGCCACCTCGGTCAGATCGAGCTGACGGCGGGTGATCAGGCTGAGCAGTAGATCGAACGGACCCTCGAAGTTCTCCAGCTGCACCCGAAATTGGCGCTCGCCGGCCAGGGCGTCGGTCTGCTCCCCCACGAGCCCAGGCGAGGTCACCGCGGCGCCCGGTCATCGACGAACGCAACCCGCCCACGCAGCGGCGCTCTGCAGTCCCTCGTCCAGCTCACGGTTCGCGCAGCCTGCGCACCAGGATCGACGCGTCGCCCTTGGCCTCCAGGTCTGCGAGGACGACGGCGAGCGCCTCACGAACAATCCGGCCGCGGTCGATGGCCAGGCCGTGTTCGGCACGCAGGTTCAGCCGTGCGGACTCGAGATCGAGCAGCTCGTCGGGCGAGCAGTACACCGTGATCTTCTCCTCGTGCCGCTCCCGCCCGGACGGGGCCCGATCGCCGACCGCGCGGATCCGACGGGTCGTGCGCACCGCCGGGCGCGCGCCTCCGCCCGGCGCGCTGCGGTCGGCGTTGCCGTGATCGGCAGGGTCCGCGGAGATTTCGCGCACCGGCGGCACCGCGCCGACGCCGGGGTGCGGCACCGGCGTGGGCCTCGAGTCCGCTTCGGGTACGGCTGACGTGGTGCGGAACAGTTCGGCAGCCCCGGGCAGGGTGGTCCTTCTACTCATCGGCGTGCTCCGTACTGGTTCCTGAACGCGCCAATACTTCGCGCGCGAGGTTGCGATATGCCGTCGCACCGGCGGAGGTGGGTGCCCACGACGTGATCGGCTCCCCCGCCACCGTTGTCTCCGGAAACCGGACCGTACGGGAGATGACGGTGTCGAATACGTCGTCGCCGAACGCCTCCACGACGCGGGCGAACACCTCGCGTCCGTGCAGTGTCCGGCCGTCGTACATCGTCGCCAGAATGCCATCGAGCTTGAGCTGAGGGTTGAGGCGCTCGCGGACCTTCTCGACGGTATCGATGAGCAGGGCGACCCCGCGCAGGCTGAAGAACTCACACTCGAGCGGGATGATCACACCGTGGGCCGCGGTGAGTGCGTTCACCGTCAGCAGGCCCAGCGAGGGCTGGCAGTCGATGAGTACGTAGTCGTAGTCCTCCACCACGGGAGCGAGGGCGCGGGCCAGCGTCTGCTCGCGGGCCACCTCCCCCACCAGCTGGACTTCGGCCGCGGACAGATCGATGTTGCTGGGCAGCAGGTCCATGCCGGCCACGCTCGTCTTGAGCAGGATGTCATCGATGCTGACGCCACGCTCCATCAGCAGGTTGTAGGCGGTGCGGTCCAACTGGTGCGGCTGGACACCGAGGCCGACCGACAACGCACCCTGCGGATCGAAGTCGACGAGCAGAACTCGACGCCCGACCTCGGCCAGGGCGGCCCCGAGGTTGATGGTCGATGTCGTCTTGCCGACACCGCCCTTCTGGTTGCACAGCGCGATGATGCGAGCCGGACCGTGCCGATCGAGCGGCTTGGGCTCGATGAGGGGACGTTTCCGGCGGGCGAGCGCGGGGTCTGCGGACCTACCGGGTTCGACCGAGAACAGTTGACCCGAGCCGGCCTCACCATCCTGATTGGTCGACATAGTCATGAAGCGCTAAACCCTTCTGCCGGTTCGTCGTCGCTCGCCGATCGCGACGTTACCGCAGCAGCCCGACCTCGCACGATGGATCCGCGGCGGGTCCCGGCGAGTCACCTGCCGCGCTCAGCCGCGGGCGCGCGGATGGGCCGTCGCGTATACCTCGCGCAGGGTGTCGACGGTGACCATGGTGTAGATCTGCGTGGTGGTCACCGAGGAGTGCCCGAGTAGCTCCTGAACGACGCGCACATCGGCACCACCTTCCATGAGATGAGTGGCGAACGAGTGGCGCAGGGTGTGCGGCGAGATCCCGGCTGCCAGCCCGGCCCGCTCGGCCGCGGTACGCAGCACCGTCCACGCCGACTGTCGCGACAGCGGACCGCCGCGGGAGTTGAGAAAGACGACCGGCGTGCCCCGCCCGGCCGCGGCGAGCCCCGGGCGGGCCTGGAGGAGGTAGGCCTCGAGCGCCGCCGCGGCACACGAGCCGAGCGGAATCCGACGCTGCTTGCCGCCCTTTCCGGACAACAGCACCGTCCGGTCGGGCAGGTCGATGTCGTCGACCGCGAGCCCGACCGCCTCCGAGATGCGCGCGCCGGTGCCGTAGAGCACCTCGAGCAGCGCGCGGTCGCGCAGCGCCAGCGCGGTCTGCTCGTAGCCCGCGGCCTCGAGCAACCGCTCGATGTCGTCGAGGCTGATGGCCTTCGGCAGGCGCCGTGGGGGGGTCGGCGGGCGGACCTCGCGCGCGACGTCGACGTGGACAAGTCCGTCGCGCAACGCGAACCGATGCAGCCCGCGCACGGCGACCACCGCGCGGGCAGCGGAGGTCGCGGACAGTGGCACGTGCTCCGTATCCCCCTCGCGCAGGTACGCCAGGAAGCCACTCACCATCGGCGCGGCGACTGCGTCTATGGACGCCACGCCACGGTGCTCGAGGTACCCGGCGTAGCGGTTGAGGTCGCGGCGATAGGAGGCGAGGGTGTTCGCGGCGACCCCGCGCTCGACGGCCAGGTGGTCGAGATAGCCGCGCACGACCGTGGCAGGCGCCAGCCGGCGCAACGCCGTGGGGGACGGCATCGCCTCAGTGCCCCGGTCGAGCGGGCCAGCGGGAGTCGGGCGGTCGTAGTCCCAGCCACCCCGTCGCCGAAGCGTGCGACGCAGCCAGAACCCCTGCGACGGCGGCGGCATTGGTCAACTCGCCCGCGTAAACACGCCGCACCGCCTCCGCGAGCGGGACCCGGTGCACGGTCAGGGTGAGCTCCTCGTGCTCGGGCTGGAAGCGCTCGGCGTCGGGCACCGGAGCAAGGCCACGGGCCAGGAACAGCCGGATGGCCTCGTTCGACATTCCCGGCGAGGTGAGCAGGTCGACGAGGACGTGCCAGTCCGACGCGGTCACGCCGGCTTCCTCGGCCAGTTCCCGCTGGGCGGCGAGCAGGGCAGGCTCGCCCTCGACGTCGAGCAGGCCGGCGGGCAACTCGTCCAGACGGGCTCGAATGGGGTGACGGTACTGGTTGACGAGCAGGATCGTGCCGTCGTCGTCCAGGGCGAGCACTCCGACCGCCCCGGGATGATCGACGACCTCCCGTTCGGCAACGCTTCCGTCGCTCATCTGCACCCGGTCGCGGTGCAACGAGATCACCCTGCCGGTGAAGACGGACTCGGTGCCGAGCAGCGGGTACTCCCCGCCTGCGCTCACCACGCCGCCGACACCACACCCACCGCGACGCCGTTGCCAGTAGCGGGCGCGCCGTCGGCGACCCGATCGATGGCATCGGGCTCACCCGGCTCGTCGGGAATCTCGACCGGCAGACGCTCAGCAGCGTTGTAGTCCAGCGCCGCGCCGATGAACGCCCGGAACATCGGGTGGGCACGGGTAGGGCGGGACTTCAGCTCCGGGTGGGCCTGCGTCGCGGCGAAGAACGGGTGGACGTCTCGGGGCAGCTCGATGAACTCGACCAACCGGCCGTCAGGGGAGGTACCGGAGATGACCAGGCCTGCCCTTTCCAGCCGCTCACGGTAGGAATTGTTGACCTCGTAGCGGTGCCGGTGTCGCTCGGAGACCGCGGTGGTGCCATAAGCCTCGGCAATTACAGATCCCGCAGCCAGCGTTGCCGGATACGCGCCCAGGCGCATGGTGCCCCCCAGGTCGGCGTTCCCGGCGACGATCTCGACCTGATCGGCCATCGTCGCGATGACCGGGTCCGGCGTGTTCTCATCGAACTCGGCGGAGTTCGCGGCCTCGATGCCGGCCAGGTGACGGGCGGTCTCGATCACCATGCACTGCAGGCCGAGGCACAGCCCGAGCGTCGGTATCGCGCGTTCGCGAGCATGGCGGACGGCACCGATCTTTCCTTCGATGCCGCGAATTCCGAAGCCACCGGGGATGACGACCCCATCTACGCCGGCCAGCGCGGCAGCTGCCCCGGCCGGGGTCTCACACGAGTCCGACGGCACCCACTTGATCGAGACCTTCGCGCGGTGGGCGAATGCACCGGCCCGCAGTGCCTCCGACACCGACAGGTAGGCATCAGGCAGGTCGACGTACTTGCCGACAAGGGCGACCGTGACCTCGGCCCGCGGGTGGTGCACCCGATCGAGCAGGTCGCCCCACACCGCCCAGTCGACATCCCGGAAGGGCAGCCCGAGGCGCCGCACGACGTAGGCGTCCAGGCCTTCGGAGTGCAGCACCTTGGGAATTTCGTAGATGCTCGGCGCGTCGGTGGCCGACACGACCGCCTCGAGGTCGACGTCGCACATGAGCGAGATCTTGCGCTTGACGTTCTCGGGGATCTCGCGGTCCGAGCGGCACACGACGGCGTCGGGCGTGATGCCGATGCTGCGCAGCGCAGCCACCGAGTGCTGGGTCGGCTTCGTCTTCAGCTCCCCCGACGGCGCCAGGTAGGGCACCAGGGACACGTGCAGCACGAAGCAGTTGTCGCGCCCTACGTCGTGACGCACCTGGCGGGCCGCCTCCAGGAAGGGCAGGGACTCGATGTCGCCGACGGTTCCGCCGATCTCGGTGATGACGATGTGCGGGGCGCAGCCGTCGACGTCGGGTGCAGCCATCGCACGGATGCGCGCCTTGATCTCATTGGTGATGTGTGGAATGACCTGCACGGTGTCACCGAGGTACTCCCCGCGGCGCTCCTTGGCGATCACTGTCGAGTACACCTGGCCCGTGGTGACGTTCGCCGAACCCACGAGGTCGGTGTCGAGGAAGCGCTCGTAGTGCCCGATGTCGAGGTCGGTCTCGGCTCCATCCTCGGTCACGAAGACCTCGCCNNCCGTGCTGGAACGGGTTCATCGTCCCGGGATCGACATTGAGATACGGATCGAGTTTCTGCATGGTCACGCGAAGCCCGCGCGCCTTGAGCAGCGAGCCGAGGCTGGAGGCCGTCAGGCCCTTCCCGAGTGAGGAGGCGACGCCTCCGGTCACGAACAGATGTTTGGTGGGCGCCGGCATCCGATCCACGGAAGTTCACGCTAACACGGACTGGGCGCACGGGCCGCATCAGTGCCGCGACGCGCCCGGCACATCGTCGTCGCTACTTGGTCGGTCTGGGGAACAGCGCATCGGCGGTCTTCGCAGTGCCGTAGTGCCCCACCGTGGACTTCACGATGTCTGCCAGGGCCAGCACGGTCGACACCTGGCCGATGGCGGTGTCGGCGTTGTCCACCGTGGAGACCGTCGCCTTGGCACCGTTCGGACCGCGCACGCCGGCCACGATCCCCGCCTGGCTGGCCGAGCCGATGTCGCCGGCCACAACCACGTGCCCACCGGCGTGCTGCAGAGCGGTGACCAAGGCCAGCTCGGCGGAGGCGGCGTAGTTGGCCGAGGCGAGCGGGCCGCTGCCCACGACGACGACCGTCGTCGAGGGCGCCACGTCGTTGCCGGCGTCGGACACCATGTGCAGCTCGGCGAACGCGCTGAGCACCTGGCTCAGGTCGGTGCGCTGACCCTTGCCCAGCAGGACGAAGGCGAGCAGGGCTCCACCGAGTTGGCCGGCGTCACTGACCTCCGGCAAGGTGACCCCTGGCGGGTGCACACCGCTCGTGACCAGCGAGATGATGTCGCTCGAACGCCGCGGATCGACATATTCATCAGTGAACTCCAGATGTCCGCTGATCTTGCCGCCAGCTGCCTCGATCTGCTTGGTGATCCCGTCCTCGACGCTGCTCCGGGCACCGGGCAGACCGACAAGCAGAACGCTCTGCTTGGCCAGTGTCCCCCGCACCAATTGCGAGCCGAACGATGAGGCGAACTGGCCGGCGTCCGCCACCTGGAGCTGCAGAGCCTTCACCTGATTGGCCAGCGTGGTGCGGTCGCTCTTGAGAGTGTTCACCTGCTTGCGCAGGTCCGTGGTGATGGGGCCGTTGAGGGCGGTCGTCCCGACGACGATTCCCAGCGCCAGCGACAGGAACACCGCGATGATCGAGACGAGGTGATAGCGGAACGAGATCACGAGAACAGGTCCTGTACCCAGCTGACCAGGTCGTTCCAGCTGTGGTCGAAGTGATGGAGGTAGCTGCGGCCCGCCTCCGAGACGGCAAGCGCCGCGACGATGGCGAGCAGCGCGGCGAGGACGAGTAGCAGTAGCGCACCGGAGGAGATTCGGTTCCGGTACAGGCGGGGGACGCCCTTCGCGTCGACCAGTTTGCCGCCGACCCCCAGCCGGGGCAGAAAAG
>QHCC01000214.1 GCA_003243915.1 Pseudonocardiales bacterium
CCCGCGCCGATGACGACCACCTTTGCCGCGTACACGCCGGGCACGCCGCCCATGAGCGTGCCCCGCCCGCCGCCCTGCCGCATCAGGTGATAAGAGCCGACCTGAGGGGCGAGCCGGCCGGCCACCTCGGACATCGGGGCGAGCAGTGGCAGCGACCTGTCGGGCAGCTGCACGGTCTCGTAGGCGATGCCGGTCGTGCCGGCGGCCAGCAGCGCGTCGGTGCACGGCTTGTCGGCCGCCAGGTGGAGGTAGGTGAACAGCACCTGGTCCTTACGCATCCGGTGGTACTCCTGGGCGACGGGTTCCTTCACCTTGAGCACCATCTCGCCGACCCCCCACACGTCGTCGGCCGTCTCGAGGATCTGCGCGCCGGCCGCGACGAAGTCGTCGTTCGGTATCGACGAGCCGAGACCCGCGTCGCGTTCGACGAACACCTCGTGGCCGAAACGGACGAGCTCGTGCACGCCCGACGGAGTGATCGCCACGCGGTACTCGTGGTTCTTGACCTCGCGGGGAATGCCGACCTTCATGGGAGTGCCTCCACAGGCGTTGGGGAGAGGGTACGGTAGAAGAATAATGAACGATTGGGGTGCCTAGCGCTATCCAAGTGTTGATAATTCGCTAGATTGCTAAGATGGCAAGCAGAAGTTCGCGCACGATGCTTCCACCCCGGACGGTGCCGAAGAATGTTCGCCCCGCGCCGGACGACGTGGATCGCCGCATCCTGGGCCACCTTGTCGCCGACGCGCGAATCCCCAACAACGCCCTGGCCGCGCTCGTCGGCATCGCGCCGTCGACATGCCTGGGCCGGGTGCGTGCGCTGCGTGAGAGCGGCGTCATCCGCGGCTACCACGCCGACGTCGACCCGGCCGCGCTCGGCCGACCCCTGCAGGCGATGATCGCGGTGCGGCTGCAGTCGCATGCGCGTGGTCATATCGCCACGTTCGTCGACAAGGTCGCGGCCCTGCCCGAGGTCCTTAACGTGTTCTTCCTGGGCGGCACCGACGACTTCCTCGTGCACATCGCGGCAACCGGAACCGAGAATCTGCGCGACTTCGTCGTGGTCAACCTGAGCGGGAATCCCGACGTCGCACTGACCGAGACAAACTTGATCTTCGAGCACGTCCGCGCCGGGCTCACTCACTGAGGCGACCTCCACCTGGGCTCGCTCATTCAGTGATCAACACGCTGCGCGCATGGCGGTGTGGCCAGGCCGGCGGGCTGCTGATAAAGACCCGCTCACGAGGTGCCGCGGCTAGGCTCCGCGCGGCGTGGCGAAGACGCCGGCGGGAAACGCTCCGTGGGCGACCACCGTGCGCGACAGGCCCTTGCCGAGCTCGATCAGGCGATCGGTGCGCTCGGGCCCAAGGCGATGCCAGTGCGCCGAGTCCAGCCGGTCGGTGTCCGCCTCTACCTGCTCGCGCAGGGCGACACCCTCGGCGGTGAGGCCGTCGGCGTCCATCAGGCCTCGTGATCGAAGCCCGTCCAGCGCGGCTGCCCATTGTTCGTCTGACCAGCCGCGCAGCAGTTTCGCTTGTGCCTCGAGGAAGCCCCGCCCCGTCGCCGTGTGGGTGACGATTGCCTCGACGCCGGACAGGCCGGCCCGCTGCAGGGCGATGAGGTGCCCGTCGCCGCGAAACTCCCGCAGCAGCGATGCGGCATGCCAGAGCACCAGGTGCGGTTCATCGGGCCAGTCCAGACCGGCGTGCCCGGCGAACAGCGCCCGCCCCTCTGGCGCCAAACCCAACGTGGCCTGGCGTGCCAGCTCGCCGGCCTCGGCGAGCTCGGGTGAGCCGATCGCGTCGCCGAGCAGCCGGCGCAGCGCCAGGTCGGCGACGGTGAAGCGCGCCGCCACGACGTCCTGCGGTGCGGCGAGGGTCCACGCGCGGGGGATCGCCCGGGCCACTGTGTCCGGGTTGAAGTTGTAGAACGTCGCTGCGGTGACGCCGGCCGACACCGCGCCCATCGGAGCGCTGCGGCTGGCGAAGTACCCCATCCGCCCTGGCCGCAGGCCGATCGCCGTGTACTGCTGCTCCGCCTCGGGACAGAAGTAGATCAGCGCGTGCAGCGATTCGATCGCGCGATGGGCTCGGCCAGGTAGCGACGTGGGCACGCTGCCACCCTAGCCAGCAACGGGCACCGACACGCGCCCCCACCTCGCGGGGCACTAGAGGCGGCGCCACGCTTCCGTGAGCACTGACCGGAGGATCTGCTCGATCTCGTCGAATTCCGGCTGTCCGATGATCAGCGGCGGCGCAAGCTGCACGACCGGGTCGCCGCGGTCATCGGCGCGGCAGTACAGGCCGCCGTCGAACAGCGCCTTGGACAGGAACCCACGCAGCAGCCGCTCGGACTCGTCCTCATCGAATGTCTCTTTCGTGGACTTGTCCTTGACGAGCTCGATTCCGTAGAAGTACCCGTCGCCGCGGACGTCGCCGACGATCGGAAGGTCGGTGAGCTTCTCCAACGTCGCGCGGAACGCGCCCTCGTTCTGTAGCACGTGCTCGGGCAGACCCTCGCGCTCGAAGAGATCGAGATTGGCCATCGCTACCGCCGCCGATACGGGATGGCCGCCGAAGGTGTAGCCGTGCGGGAAGTAGTCCT
>QHCC01000215.1:0-2140 GCA_003243915.1 Pseudonocardiales bacterium
CGGCAGTTGCCCGGCTCGCTCAGAGTCGCGAAATCGGCGGCCTTGCGGCCCCAGCCCTCATCGACCTCCGTCCAGTTCGGCTTGGCTCCGGCCGCCAGGTCGGTAGCAGATTCACCGGGCATCGTCAGCCTCCGGCCTTCAGCGAGCGCAGGCCGGCGGGCGTGGCTTCGCTGACCAGGCGCGCCCGGACGGCGCGGCGTGATCGGTCAAAATAGGTGGCGTCGGAGTAGAGGTGGAAGTACCAGTTCGCCGCGAGAAGGGCGGCTTCCAGCTCAAAGGCAAGCTGCCGCGGGTCGCTGCCGGTTCGCAGTTCGCCCATGGCCAGGGCTTCTTCCACTGCGTGCTCGAGGGTGGCCATCCATTGGTGCTGGCACTCGGCTATCCGCTCGCGGACAGGTCCGGGTGCCTTGCAGTCGAACTCGGCCATAGCCGCGGCGAAGAAGCATCCCCCGGGGAACACGGCGCGCTCGACGTAGGACAGGAATGACTCGCACAGCGCGTAGATGCGGTTGACGCCTGGGCCCTCAGCCTGGCCGGGCGCGATCACCTCGCGCGCGTAGCGTTGCCGGGCCTCCTCGATCGTGGCCAGCTGCAGGTCCTCTTTGGAGCCGAAATGTGCGAACAAGCCACTCTTGCTCATGTCCAGCCCAGCCGCTAGCCGGCCGATGCTGAGGCCGTCCAACCCGTCGACGGACGCAGCGTCGGCGGCTGCCCGCAGGATGGACTCCCTGGTTCTCGCCCCATGGCTCGTGTTTTGTCGTGGCATGACCCATGTATAGCACGAACGGTCGTGCTAGTCTCACTCTCGCAGCCGGCATCATGGCCGGCCTTCGGAAAGGGGTAGGTATGCCGTTAGTCAACGTCAAGGTCATCGAGGGGGTCTTCACGGCCGGGCAGAAGCAGGACATGGTCCGGCGGCTGACCGACACGATGGTGGAGATCGAGGGCGAGAACCTGCGCCCGGTCACGTGGGTGATCGTCGAGGAAGTGAAAAGCGGTGACTGGGGGATAGCGGGCAACTCGCTGAGCACCGCCGATGTGAAGGCCCTCGGGGCCGGCCAGCCGGTCGGATAGCCCTCACCGTGCCCGTGCAGTGACGCGCGCGATGTACGACGTGATCGTCGTCGGTGCCCGGTGCGCCGGCGCGCCGCTGGCCATGTTGCTGGCGCGTGCCGGGCACCGGGTCGCTCTGCTGGACCGGGCGTCCTTTCCGAGCGACACGATGTCCACGCACTTCCTGTGGCAGCGTGGCGCCAGCCGGCTGGCGGCTTGGGGGTTGCTTGACCGGCTGGAGGCGCGCGGCTGCGCGCCGATACGGGAGATCACCTTCGATGTCGGCCCGGTGCAGATGTCGGGTATCGGACCGGCCGTGGGGTCGGTGGCCAACACCTACTGCCCGCGGCGGACCGTGCTGGACTCGCTGCTGGCCGAGGCCGCCGTGGCGTCCGGCGTCGAGCTGATCGAAAATTTCGCATTCCGTGACGTGCTGAAGTCAGGAACCGGGTCGCGGGAGTGCGGGGTAGTCACCGGGGTTCTGTCGAGTCGTCGTTGCGAGCAAGCGTGGTCGTCGGCGCGGACGGCCTGCATTCGAGCGTCGCGAGAAGGGTCGCCGCCCGCGCCTACCGGGAGCATGCGCCGCTCACGGCGGTCTACTACTCCTACTGGAGCGGGCTCCAGCATCTAGGCGCCTCCTTCCATTCCCGGCCCGGCCGGCTGATCCTGGTCTGGCCCACCAACGACAAGCTGACCTGCATCTATGTCGCGTGGCCCCGGCGACAGTTCCACCAGGTGCGCGCGGACGTGGCAGGCTCCTTCCGCGCCGCGCTCGAGCTGGTTCCGGCGCTGTACGAGGCCGTCGCGTCAGGACGCCAGGAAGAGCGCTTTACCGGTACCGGTGATCTGCCCAATCTGTACCGCACGTCGACCGGCCCGGGCTGGGCGCTGGCAGGCGACGCGGGCCACCACAAAGACCCGTCCACCGGCATGGGCATCTCGGATGCTTTCCTGGCCGCCGAGCTGCTCGCCGAGGCCATCCACGACGGCCTGGCCGGGCGCCGGCCCATGGACGATGCCCTGGCTGGATACCAACGCCGGCGAGACGCGCTCACCGCTGACGGCTTCGAGCTCGCCCTGAACACCG
>QHCC01000215.1:2165-2338 GCA_003243915.1 Pseudonocardiales bacterium
TCGGCGGCTCGATCCCGCGCGAGGATGTCTACCCGGACGCCCGATGATAGGCAGACCCAGGATCGGCTGCATCCCGATCGGCTCACCGGACATGCCTGCCACTTCTCAGACAGGAACCGATTGATGCCAAGACAACTTGTTTCCACCCAGGACGCGCCCGAATCTCCTCTGTA
>QHCC01000216.1:0-20057 GCA_003243915.1 Pseudonocardiales bacterium
GCGTTCTGGTTGTAGGCGAACAGCACGACGCTGGCGCCGAGCAGACCGAGGCCGACGGTGAGCATCCCGACGATGCCGCCGGTACGGAACGCGACGTGGAAGCCACGCTCACGCCCGCCGCCTCGTGCGGCCGCGGCGACACGCACGTTGGCGCGCGTCGCGAGGGTCATGCCGATATAGCCGACGGAGGCCGAGAACACCGCCCCGACGATGAAGAACAGGGCACGGCCCAACTGGACGGAGAACCCGCCGTGGTTGACCGGCAGGAACAGCAGCAGCGCGAACACGATGACGGAGAACACCGCCAGGGTTCGGAACTGCCGGTTCAAGTAGGCGCGGGCACCCTCCTGCACGGCCTTCGCGATCTCTTGCATCTTGGCGGTGCCCTGATCGGCTTTCAGGACCTCCTTGACGAGACTCCCGGCGAAGACCAGCGCAAGGATGGCGATGACGCCGATCCCCACGACGAGCCCCTTCTCGCTGCCGGAGATCGCGGGTGCGGCGATCAGATGCTGCGCGGCCATGCACACTCCCTGGTTCATGCGTTGGATCGCCGAGTATCGAGCAACTCGGCGGCGTCAGGTGCGCCTGCCGCGAGGTGTTCGCGCGGGGCACGGATTGGCGGGGAGTCTAGTCCGAATCTGAGAACTCGCCGTAACCCGGGTCACGGCCCCGACAGCTCGGGCCCCCCGGAGTCAGCCCGCCGAGTTCTGGTTCGCCAGGCTCTGCACGGCCGCATCGACGCTCGGATGTATCTCGAATACGGCATCTAACCCGGTGATCTTGAACAGCTTCAGGATGCGCTCGTGTTGGCAGGCGATCGGGAGCGAGCCACCGGCGTCGACGGCCGACGTGCGGGCGGCGACCAACACGCCGAGTCCGGTGGAGTCGAGAAAACCGACCTCGGTCAGGTCGACGATGACGGCCTTGGCGCCCGAGTCGAGCAGCGTATTCAACCCTTCCTGCAATGCGGGCGCGGAGTACACATCGACCTCACCGCGCACCGCCAGGACTGGGTAGTCGCCGACAGACTGCTGCGACACCGAGAGCTCCACCTGACCATCCCTTCGTCATCGTCGGGCGGCTCAGGATTATGGATCGCTGGGTCGCCAGCGGCCATGTTGCCACAAGGACAGCAGGCGGGAGGACGACATCGGGCGAACTCCTGGAGCGACTGCTCGCCGCAACCCCACCGGGAACCGGGCCGCTGACCCACGTCGAGAAACAGCCTGCGCGCTCGGAACGACACGTCGTGGCCGATGAGGTGCCTGATGTGCTGCCATCCCGGCTGGTCGCGAACGGCATCGCGGCATCGCGGCTCCCGTGCTGGTCGATTGCGGTCACGGCTGCGGCAGGGCGGCCCGGCCGGCTGAGCGCCAGCTGCGCACTTACCGATCGCCGGGCTCATCGCTCACGGCCCGACGGGTTCCCGCCCCGCTCGGGCGCTCGCCACTACCCCCCTGGAGCCGACGACCGGCAGCCGCACACGCAGGCTCACCCAAACCCTCACAGTCCCGCTGCGTGCCCCGGGCGCCACGGACGGCTCGCACCGCAGCAAGGTGGCGCCATTGGCCACCGCGATCCGAGCAGCTGCCGGGCAGATGCCCTGGCCGACACCGATCTGGCCGGCGGCGGCGAGGGCCGCGAGGTCGGCGGTCGATTCCGCGCGGTGACGGACCACGACGGCAGTCGTCCGCACCGCGCTGGCGACAGCGACAGCCAACAGCAGCGCGCAGCAGGCGACAACCCAGATGCTCGCCGAGCCGCGCTCAGAGCGCTTCATGGCGACGCCGCCGACGGTTCGACCGCGGCGACCGCGCGTTCGGTGACTGTCAGGGCCGGAAGCCAGCGGGCGAGCGGATGGACGGTGAGGCGAGCGACCGCGACGACCTCGTCGCCCCGCGTGGTGATGTCGACAGCAACACCGGGCGCCGCGTGCTTGGCCAGTCGGTCTGCCTGGCCGGGATCGCCCCGGGCAGCGGCCCGGGCAGCTTCGCGCGCGGCATCCTGAACCCGCACCCGGGCACCTGCCACCGATACGGCGCTTACCGCGACGGCGAGCACAAGCACCAGGACAGGCAGGCAGACGGCCAGCTCGGCAGTGACCATGCCGCGCTCACCGCTCGGGCTAGACGGCATGGAGCGCCGACTGCACGATGGAGCTCAACGCGGACGAGACCGCCGGGCTGCGCACCACCTTGTAGAGCACGGCCGCGAACGCGACCGCAGCTACAGCGCACGTATCGGTGCTCGGTCGTCGTGGTCGCATCCGGACAGCAGCTCCAAAGGCGCGAAAACGTGACGATCCAGGAACCGCCGCACGCACATGCGCTGTCAATGAGCCGATATTACCCATTATCGGCGACCGATTGAGCAATTCTAGTCAAAGCCCGCTGGACGGTGGTGACGGCTTTCGCCGCTGCGTCGGTCGCGGTCCCGGGCCGAGACTGTCAGCGGACGACGCCGCGATCTGCACGAGAACACGACGATGTGCGCGAGGGGCGGTGGGGGGATGATCGGCGCATGATCACGGCTACGTTGGTCCATGAGGTTCGTGCCACCGTGGTACGTATCCCGCCGGGCGCAGTGACAACTTATGGGGACATCGCCCGTGCGCTCGGCGTTGGGGCGCGAGCGGTAGGTCGGGCGATGGGGATGCTCGATGGCGATGTCCCGTGGCATCGTGTGGTGTATGCGGAC
The DNA here is from genome assembly GCA_003243915.1 of Pseudonocardiales bacterium. Taxonomy (GTDB): domain Bacteria; phylum Actinomycetota; class Actinomycetes; order Mycobacteriales; family Jatrophihabitantaceae; genus QHCC01. The sequence goes on from QHCC01000216.1 coordinate 2,701, forward strand.
GGCACACCAGCGTCCTGCCACGAGGGGCAGGCGCGCGGCTTGCTCCGTGGAGAGAAGACGCCAATGATTAGTGACCGCGTCGACCTGGGCGCGGCACGCTGGGATCCTTACCCGGGGTCGACCCGCGACAGTGCGGAAGGGTAGCTGACCTGCCCGTCCTGAATCTGAGCAAAGGCATGCAGCACCGCTGGTCGGGTCGTCCTCAGCGACATGATGTCGCACACCTGGACGGTGCGGGCGATGAGCGCGTCGGTGACCAGTGATCGGTGGCAGCGCCACGGCACCGCCTCCGCGCACATGATCGCCACGGTTTGCCTGCCCGCGAGGCTGATCAGTTCGACCAGTGCCGCCTGGAACGTCTCGGTCTGCATGTAGTCGGCGTATCCACGGAAGCTGGCGTTGCGCCACTGCCCGTTGACGCTCTGGCTGATCGGCAGAGCCGTGCGTTTGCCACCCAGGCCCGGCATATGCCTGTAGCCGATGTCGGCCGGCAGCCCGGCGATGATCGCATCGCGGTTCCACTGTGGGCAGAACTTCGAGGACGGATGAGAGCGGATGTCACACAGCAGCGTGACCCCGTTGCGGCCCAGCATCGCGATCAGTTCGGCGTGCTGCCTTGTCGAGTGCCCGATCGTGTAGAGGGTCATCTCGTGCTCCCGTCGCCGAACGGCGGCCGGTGCCCGCACTCGGGATTTCGTGTCGCGGGCGATCAGGCGGCAAGCGGATCATCATCGCTGGCCCATCGGTGGCTCGAACCCCCTGCGGCGCGCAGCGCGGCGCAACTGCACGATCCGCGCGGTGCCGGGGATGGCCACCAGCAGCACGCCGGTCACGACCGCCAACAGTAGGGCGAGCGCCAGTGACCGGTGACCATGCAAGCCCAGGTCGTGGATCGTGACCGTCCGCGAATTCTGCGCGATGAAGATCAGCAGCAGGATCAACAGAACCGCGGCAGCGATCAGCCCGACCCACAGCGCTGATCCGGGTACCACGCACCCAGCCGCGACGATCACCATAGATGGCCGACCTGTCGGGCGGAGACGCGCCGACTGGCGCCGCGGAGGGCTGAGAGCCGTGACCGGGCGGCGGCGCCGGCGCGAGCGGTCGGCTCGCCGGGACGCCCTGTGGGTCGGGTTGTTGAGCCTCGAACCGTGGTTGGTGTGTAATCGCGTAGCCTCCCTTGACTGCTTGGGCGGAACCGAGCGGGTAACGGGATTCCAGTCAAGTGTATGAACGCCCGGCGCATCGTGAGTACGACACGGCACCGGGAGCTTCTACGGCTCGTGGCCGTGACGGGCCGTCGCCGCGCCTCTTGGTCGATTGAGGCGGCCGAAGCCATCGAAGGCACAGTGCTATCGGGGGGGCATCGCGGCGAGCAGCTCGCGGGCTCGGCCGGCGAAGTGATGCTCGACAAGTACCTCGTATCTGGTGGCGACGATTTGGCTGACGGAGGAGAAGTCGCGGGTGCCGCCCCGGGTCGCCGCCACGAATCCGATCTGGCTCCAGACCAGCCCGAACAGCGCACCCAGCGGCGGAGTCGTGACCAGGAAGCCAAGCTGGCCCTCCTTGCTGAACAGCGCGAACGCAATGCCGACGAACAATCCCAGCCACAGCCCGGAGACCGCACCAGCGATCGCGACCTTGCCGCGGGTTAGGCGGCCGGTGACCCGTTCGACAGACTTCAGGTCGGTACCGACGATGACGACGTTCTGCACGGGGAACTCGTTGTCCGACAGATAATCGACGACGCTCTGCGCTTCGGCGTACCCGTCGTAGACCGCGAGCGACATCGGATACTGCAACGTCAGCACCGCGCCCGGGCCGGTGCGCGATGTCGTCATGACGTTGGTCCGGCCGGTGATGCGGTTCCAGTGGGCGGCGGTGTCGTTCCGTGGAGCACGAGAACCGGGCAGACGGCGTGGGCCGTGCACACGGCACTGACCGACCCCAGTAGCAGTCCGGCGAAGCCGCCATGACCTCGGCTGCCCATCACCAGCATCCGGGCACCCGCACTGCGCTCGAGTAGCACCGTCGCTGCGTTTCCCTCGAGCACCGTGATCTGCAGGCCCGGGGGGCGGTGCTCGTCGAAGACCTCGTCGACAGTGGCGATGAGAGCCTTTTCCGCGTCACCTGCCGGGTCCCAGTCGGTCGGCATGTACGCAAATCCGGCGCCCATCCAACCATAGGCCGTCAACGGCTCCCACGCGGTCACCGCCTCGACCGTGCTGCCGGTGGCCAGGGCCAGGAAGAGCGCCCAGCGCAACGCGTGCTTGCTGGGCTCGGATCCGTCGACGCCGACGACGATGTGGTCGTGGACGAGGTCTCGGTCACTGCTCATCGTTGCTCCTGCGAGTTCGGTGGTCACGGTGTGGCGGATTGCGACATGCACCGGGCACGGGCGGCGGTGCCACGGCCCTCTCCCCTGGGGAACCGCGGCACTGCCCGATCAGGTGCCCGCCGATCAGGTGTCCGTTGGCCGGTGGCCGGCGTACCGGTTCCCGGGAGTCGGTGCCGCGCCGACTAGTTCGTAGCGGAATCGGGTCGTGCCTAGGTTGTTGGCGATGGCGACCACGGCGCGTCGGTTGTCGCCGATGCGACGTTCGCACACGCGGATCCGGTCGCGGCGCACGCAGCGGTCGATCAACCGGTGCATGCGTGACCGGGCCCTCGTGGCTGTCGCGGACGTCTAGGGCCACGAGCGTTTCCTGTGACACTGACGCAAGAGCGCTCGCGGCGGCGGATGAACCAGACGGTGACACTCAGCGCGTCGATCAAAGTAGAGCATTCATCCCGACATTCATGTCCGAGCCAACCCAGTACGACGCCCAAGGTAAATGCCGGTGCGGCTGGACGCATCGGCGTCGGTGCCACGATTGGTGCGACCATGGTGATCCTGAAGCCGTGGTCACCGATATGTCCGGAGCTGGGCTGACGCCCGACGAATTCAGCGGCGGACGGCCGAAATCATCCCGGACTGGCTGAAGTCCCCAACCGAACTTGACGTTACACGGCTCGGTTCAGCTGCGCAGGCCGAGCGACTTGACCGATGGGGCCGCGCAACCGTGGTGGCGAAGTCGCAGTTGCTCTCCCGATCGCCGGGCGTGGCAGCATGCAACCGATGAGGCGCGTGGAGCCGGAGGCCCCGGGCCAGTTGCAATGGATCACCCGATCCGACGGCCTCACCGCCGCCGAGGTCGCGGAGCGCGTCGCCACTGGTCGGACGAATGTCACCGAGGCGCGGACGAGCCGCACGATTGCCGAGATCGTCCGGGCCAACGTCCTCACCGTCTTCAATGCGCTGTTGGCTGCGCTGTTCGTCGCAATCCTGTTCACCGGACGCTGGCAGAACGGCCTGTTCGGGCTCGTCGTTATCGCGAATTCCGGGATCGGGATCGTGCAGGAGGTGCGGGCCAAACGCACGCTCGACCGGCTGGCCGTGCTGAACGCTCCGCACGCACGAGCGATCCGCGACGGCGTTCTCGTCGACATCGACGTGACCGCGGCCGTCCAGGACGACCTGCTCGAAATCCACGCCGGTGACCAGGTGCCTGCGGACGGGATGGTGCGCGAGTCGGCCGGCCTGGAGGTTGACGAGTCGGTGCTCACCGGCGAGTCCGACCCGGTCGCGAAGAACGCCGACGACCAGGTGCAGTCGGGGTCGATCGTCGTCGCCGGCGAGGGCCGCTTTCAGGCCACCGCGGTCGGCGACAATGCGTACGCGGCGAAGCTGACGGCCGAGGCTCGGCGTTACACGGTGACCCGTTCCGAGCTGGTGTCGGCCACCAACCGGCTACTGAAGTGGATCACCGTCGTGCTCGTGCTGGTGGCGCCGGTGCTGATCTGGAGCCAGTTCCGCAGTGCCGACAACCACGGCTGGCGCGACGCGATCACCGGCACTGTTGCGGCACTGGTCGGGATGGTTCCCGAGGGTCTGGTGCTGCTCACCAGTCTGGCGTTCGTGATCGCCACCGCCAACCTGGCCCGCCGATGCACGCTCGTGCAGGAGCTTCCGGCGGTCGAGGTGCTCGCGCGCGTCGACGTGGTCTGCCTGGACAAAACCGGGACGCTGACCTACGGCGATGTCCGCTTCGACCGCCTCGAGCTATGCCCGGGTGCCGACGACGTCGACGTGCGTGCCGCGATCGGCCTGCTGACCCGCACCGGCGACACGAACGCGACCGCCGCTGCGCTAGTGGACGAGTTCCCGGCCTCCGACTGGCAGCCGGTCGGTGCGGTGCCATTCTCCTCGGCCCGGAAATGGTCGGCGGTGTCCACGAGCGAGCACGGCAGCTGGGTGCTCGGCGCACCGGAGATGGTTCTGCACAGTCCGTCGAGCACGCTCCAGAGCGACGCCCGTGCCCGCGCCGACATCCTGGCCGCTGCGGGATCCCGGGTGCTGTTGCTCGCGTCCACCGACGGCACCGACGGCCTGACCGGTGACGCCACACTCCCCCGTGACCTCTTACCGGCGGCGCTGGTCGTGCTGGCCGAGCATGTCCGCGAGGACGCGGAGGAGACGCTGCGGTACTTCGCCGAGCAGGGCGTCGCATTGAAGGTGATCTCCGGGGACAACCCACGCACCGTCGGAGCTGTCGCTGCCGCCTTGCGGTTGCCTGGAGTCAGCTCTGCCGCCGATGCCATCGACGCCAGAAACCTGACAGACGACCTCGACGAATTGGGCGAGGTGCTCGATAGCCGCAGCGTCTTCGGCCGGGTGACGCCTCATCAGAAACGAGCCTTCGTCCAGGCGCTGCAACGTCGCGGGCATGTTGTCGCGATGACCGGTGACGGCGTGAACGACGCGCTCGCGCTCAAGGACGCCGACATCGGCGTCGCGATGGGCAACGCCACGCCCGCCACCCGGGCGGTGGCCCAGCTCGTACTGCTGGACGGGCGCTTCGCGCACCTGCCCGACGTCGTCGGTGAGGGGCGCCGGGTGATCGCCAATATCGAGCGGGCCGCGAACCTGTTCCTGGTCAAGAACATCTACGCGCTCGTGTTGGCCGTCATCGTCGCATTCACCCGGGTCGCCTATCCGTTGGCGCCGATCCAGCTGACATTGATCTCAGCCGTCACCATCGGGGTCCCGGCGTTCGCGCTGGCGCTGGGTCCAAACCGGCGCCGGTACCTGCCTGGCTTCCTGCACCGGGTCCTGCGGTTCGCGATCCCCACCGGCATCGTCACCGGGGCCAGCGCCTATCTCGGCTACGAGGCGACGAAGCTGCTCGACCACGGTGCCGGCGTAGCCCAAGCGCGCACGACCACCACCATGGTCGTGCTGATCGTATCGATGTGGACCCTGCTCGTGCTCGCCCGGCCACTGAGCGGTTGGAAGATCGGCCTAGTGGCGACGATGGCGGCGGCGGTCGCTCTCATCGTCGCGATCCCACCGCTCGGGCACGGCGTCTTTCTGCTCGACGTCACCCCACTGCGGTTGGCCATCGCCGGCGTTGTCGGAGCGGCCGGGGCGCTGCTCGTCGAGCTGACACACCGCAGCATCACGGTTCTGGTCGGACCGCTACCTGATGCACACCGTCAACACCGATAATGCTGCGAACACGGCCTACTCCGTGTCGGTTACCACAGCGGGGACCGCTGTCCTGACAGCCAGAAGCGACCCGTTCCTGCACTGGGACCCAACGTGGGACCTGCTCATTCTGCGTTCGAGGCGGGCTCGGTTCGGTCCGGGTCGCGGCCCAGCAGGTCGTTGATGCGACGACGCAGGTTTTGCTGCGCTTCGGGGTCGTGGACGTCGCCGAGAAGCTCGGCCAGGGTCCGTAGCGCCAGGACGTTGACGTCGAAGTCGTGTTCGGCTTTCACCCGGTCCCGTTCCGCGGTGCGGTTCTGACTGAGCAGGATTAACGGCGCGGCGTAGGCGGCCTGGGTGGAGAACACCAGGTTGAGCAGGATGAACGGATACGGGTCGAACTCGCTGCTGTGCAGGTAGTGCAAGGCCGCGTAGCCGTTGTAGCCCAGCCAGAGCATGATTAGCACGCTCTGGGTGACGATGAACCCCCACGACCCGAACACGGCCGTGACCCTGTCTGCGATGCGTGCTCCGAGCGGAAGGTCGTCGTGGCGGGCTTGGTTGGCTGGTGCACGGTGGTGCTGTGGACGGACTCTGTAGGCGCGGCGGTGGGAGCTCGTCGACGAGGGGAAAGGCGTCATTTCGACACGACCTTGCGGTGGGCGGATAGCGGCGGTATCCGGCGCAGGTAGCACAGCATGAGCCCAGTCTCGCTTGCTTACCCCGGTCGAGCAGTGGCACAGGGTCCGTGTCCGGTCGTGGTACTCGATGCCAACCCGAGGCCGACCACCTCCGGCAGCGCCTCCGAAGTGGTGTACTCCTAATCGTCTCGTCTGCGTGCAAGCCGCCGACGAAGGTTCGATGATGACCAAGATCGAAAACAGATCGACCACGAGCCCGTCACGACAGCCTATGGAGCCGACTCGAATCGCGTGAACGCATGATCAACCTCTCGTTGGCCACGCAGACCGTGTGCGTGCTGCGATACAAGCTCCACTACTACAATGCCCAGGATCTCGACTCCAAACCGGCAGCGAGCACGGCCTAATAAAAATTGTTAAGCAGCTAATGGATCTCTTTACCAAGTAAATGTGATTCACACAGACGGCCCCTATTTCTTGTACTAAATATAAGGATTACTATACTGGAAAGCAATTGAATTATGCCAAGCAGCGTAAAGACGGCTGAGCGAATATACAAAGCGTTTACCAAGACTAAAGCAGATGATAGCGTCCAGAGCCTAAATGCCCTAGGACTAATTCCCGCGCTGCACTTTTCTGTAATAAGATGGTTGATTTGGGGCACATAAGCATATCCTCCAATTAATGCACCCAGAAACCCAAGTAGCCCAATCATATGAGACGTATTCATACTAAAGTCTATACCTCACATGCATAATTCGACCATTACAATTTGCTGGCAAAGTCCATTAATAACCTGAAAACTCTTCGATCTCGACGTGTCTCCGATAACTCCAGCTTCGGCCAGCAGTCTTCGCACAGCGGAAACCACAGCCGCACAGGGCCATACCGCCCGGCACCGGACGACAAATGACTGACATGATCTTGATCGGTCATAGTGCCGAGTGAGGGCTAGCGGCACGAATTCACGCCTGTTTGATGCCGGTTCTGACTTTCCGGATCGTGTCATGGCGGTCAACATCTCGTCATGCCGGCATCAGCCACCCCACAAGTGCCACATATTGTCGAGCACTCTCACAAGATGTGGACCGAAATACGGGTAGCCGGACACCGGCATCAGCCACCCCTATACGTCCTCTCATCCTGTCGAGCACACACACAAGATGTGGACAGAAAAATGGGGAGCTGGACACTGATGATCGACGAAGATAAACACCCTCGTTCTCGAAGCGGCCGAGCGGATCAACTTGCTGCGAGGTGGTGTAGCTCATTGCGTGATCCCTGCGCCAACGCCTGGGCTTCGGTTGGCACCGGGACTCAGCGATGTCCGTCCGGCGCGGTGTGCCGGACGGTGATCCTGTGTCGGCGATGGCCCTGCCGAGAGTCGTCACGGCCTCCGGTGAGGCTTCGCAGGCGCCTACCTGACACATGTCGCGTAGTCGATCGATGGATCGGCGAGCGCGACCGGGTCGACGCGGACAGAGTCGACAATGAGCGGGCGTACGGTGTCGACGACGTCCCAGACATTGACGTTCATCGCCGCCCGGATGCAGCTATCCCTATCGATCCAGAACGCGACGAACTCTCGTCCGCTGAGGTCGCCGCGGATCACCATGCTGGTGTCGCTGTCGCGCGGAACGTGTCCGAGGTACTCCAGCCCGAGGTCGTACTGGTCACTGAAGAAGTACGGCAAGGCGGAGTAAGTCACGTCGCCGCCGAGCATCACCGCTGCGGCTGTCGCGGGCTGGTTGAGCGCGGTCGCCCAGTGCTCCACCCGCACTCGCGTATGCAGCAGCGGATGATCGTGGTTCGCGATGTCGCCGACGGCGAGGATGTCCGGATCGCTGGTTCGCAGCGACGCGTCTACCAGGACACCGTTGTCCAGCGCCAGACCGGCCGATTCGGCGAGAGCGACATCGGGGCTCACCCCGATCCCGACGAGGACTGCGTCGGCCGAGACGACAGTGCCGTCGCCGAGTCGAACGCCGGCGACGACCCCATCCTTGATGACGATCTCGTTGATGGTCGCGCCCAGCCGCAGATCGACCCCGTGCGCACGGTGCAGGTCGGCGAACATCGCGCCGATCTGTGGCCCAAGAACACCGAGCAGCGGGAATTCGGCGGTCTCGACGACGGTCACCTCGGCGCCGGCGTGCCGAGCGGCAGCGGCGGCTTCGAGCCCGATCCAGCCCGCCCCGATGACCACGAGCCGATGACCGGGTCCCAGCACTGCGCGCAACGCGTCGGAATCGGCGCGGGTGCGCAGGTAGTGCACGCCCTGCGTATCGGCTCCGGGCACGACCAGCCTGCGAGGGACCGCGCCGGTGGCCAGCAGCAGTTTGTCGTAGGGCAGGTCGGTGCCGTCGGCCAGTTGTACGCACCGTGCGCCGGCGTCGACGGACGCGGCCCGGGTGCCAAGGCGCAGATCGACGTCGTTGTCGGTGTACCAGTCGGCACTCAGGACGACCGCCTCGTCGAAGGAGGTCTCGCCCATGAGGTAACTCTTGGACAGCGGCGGCCGTTCGTAGGGCAGTTCGTCCTCGGCGGCGACCAGGGTGAGGCTGCCGGCGTAGCCGGCCGAGCGCAGCGCCTCGACCGCCTTCGCTCCCGCCAGTCCGCCACCCACGACGACGATCCGGGTGGGGCCGGTTGTGTCCGCGGCGTTCGGTGTCGCGTCAGCGCCGGCCATGTCAGCCTGCCCGGGCGGTGAGGGACAGGAACTCTTGGCGCGATCGGGGGTCGTCGCGCAGCACGCCGACGAGCGCTGAGGTGATCGTGGAGGAGCCGACCGCCCGCACACCGCGCAACGTCATGCAGGTGTGCTCGGCGTCGATAACGACGCCTACGCCCTTGGGTGCCAGCTGCTCGTCAAGCCAGTTCGCGATCTGCTTGGTAAGCCGCTCCTGCACCTGTGGCCGTGAGGCGAAGTGGGTGACGACACGCGCCATCTTCGACAGCCCCAGGATGCGCCCCCCCGGCAGGTAGCCCACGTGGGCGACGCCGACGAATGGCAACAGATGGTGCTCGCACACCGAACGAACAGGGATGCCGCGGGCAACCACAAGTTCGTCGTAGTTCTCGTCGTTGGGGAAAGTGGTGAGCGCGAATGAGGGCACGCTGAAGAACTCGGCATAGGCGCGCGCCATGCGGCGCGGGGTTTCCCGCATGCTCTCACCATCGATGCTGATACCCAACGCGCACAGAAAGTCGGACGCGGCAAGCGTCGCCGCTTCGAGATCGACGATGCGGGCGGGCTGCGCTTCGTGTGCCATCGCATGCTGGGAAGAAACGGATTGAAGATGGTGATGCCGGTCGTGTTCTAGTCGATATTCCATGATGGGTACACGCAGCCTTCTGTCGGGGAGTCGTTGGTGTTTCAGGACGAGCTGGCTGCTAGGTCGATGGGACGGTGCCCCGTCGTTGGCGACGGTGTCCGTGCGGTGGCTTGTGTCATATAAACCTTCTCCTTCTTACGGATAATAAACTCTACGTTAGAACCTTCCAGGTCTTTCGTCAATAGGAATGTCTTTTAGACAAATCAGTCGCCGACCAGCTGCCGTCTCGGTGCGCCTACCGGCCGCCGAGACGAGGTGGCGTGTCGGAACATCGTTGTTCCCAGGTCCGGCAGTGAGCAGCGTGTGACCCGAGTCAGCTGCGCAGTAGGTCCACCAGCACCTGTGCTTCGCTGATGTCCGCGTCCCTCGTAGCGGTGAGTAGCGTCAGCGTTCCGTGCTTCGCGAGGTCCCGGAGGTGCGAAACGATCGCGGCACGTTCCGGCTCGTCGAGCTCAGCCAAATATCGGCGACGGAATCGGTCGAAACGCGCCGGGTCGTGGGCGTACCACGTGCGCAGCTCGGTCGACGGCGCGACCTGCTTGCACCACTCATCGAGGTGCGCCTTGGTTTTGGTCATACCTCGGGGCCAGATTCGATCGACGAGAACTCGCGTCCCATCTTCGTTCGTCGGCTCGTCGTAAATCCGGCCGAGCTTGACGTGTCGTCCGCTGGGCGAGGTGCCCTGAGTATCACTGCTCATTCCCGGGCTCCAATTCGGTCAGGCCTTCTCGTATCAGTGCCGACTTTGACGGCGCGGTGTCCGCGTTCGCGCGGGATGTGACCAGCGCCGTTGGCGTCGTCAGTTTGGCGACGGTGAGGATCACGACCGAGTCCTCCAGAGCGGTCAAATCGTGTGGGGCGTCGGGCACCACCAACAGATCTCCGGCGCTGCCCTCCCACGACTCACCGCCGCAACCGAGCCTGACCCGCCCGCGCAGGACGTGAATGGTCGCCTCGCCCGGGTTCTCGTGCTCGTTGAGCTTCTGCCCGGCGGCGAGGGCGATGAGGGTCTGGCGCAGTACGTGCTCGTGTCCGCCGTAGACGGTGTGCGCGCTGCGTCCGCTCGTCGCCTGGCGCGCGAGCACCAACTGCTCGCGCGCCAGCGCGGTGAGCGAGAACTTCTCCATGGGGTGAGCTCCTTGCCATCTAGATGGATTGTCGGTAGCCGAAGAATTCGTGGTCCTGGTTGTATCCGCCGAACCCGCCACCGATCTCGGCATAGTGGGCAACGAACTCGATGCTCGCTCTGGGGTACCCACTGCTGACCGCGCTCGTCGTCCTCGGTACCGCGAACGTGCTCGCCGGCGCCGCGCTCTGGGCCGTGGCGTGGGCCGTTGTCACCTACCTCACCATGCTCGAGCGCGCCGGAAGGTGACCAATGATGACAGCGCCGCTCGCCCTGCCGATGGCCGATTCTTATCTCGGTGATGCCGGTGATTTCCTGCTGATCAACCGCTTCGCCCGCCGCACCGGCTGGCTGCACGGCTTCATGACGGGCTACGCCAGCACCTATGGCCTCCTGATCCTCGTCCTGCTGCTAGCCGCGGGGCGGTGGCTGGCGCGCCGAGCGGGCCAACTGCGCATGATGGCCGCGCTGATCTGGGCCGGGCTGGGCACGCTGGTCGCGGTCGGCGTCAACCAGCCGATCGTCACCGCGGTCGCGGAGAAGCGACCGTACATCAGCATTCCGCGCACGCTGCTGCTGGTCAGCCGCTCCGTTGACTACGGGTTCCCCTCCGACCACGCGGTCATGGCCGGAGCAGTTGCCACCGGGTTGTGTTTCGTCAACCGCTGTCTCGGCATCGTCGCCTGGGTCGCCGCGGTGCTGCTCGCGCTTTCCCGCGTCTACGTCGGCGCGCACTACCCACACGACGTGGCCGCCGGGTTGCTGTTGGGCGCGGCGGTGATCGTGCTGGGTCAGTTGCTTGCCCGGCCTATCCTGCTGTGGCTGTTGGGCTCCCTGGTGCGGACGCCGCTACGGCCGCTGCTTGTCGCTGGACGCGGCGAGACCCGGCCGACATCAACGCAAGGCGCAGACCGTCCAGTGCGGCCCACGGCACCGGGTGACCCTCTGCCAGCGGGCCGCGAGGGCGCGCATCGTGACGCTCGTGACTGAGGCAGCGCGATGACCAGTCTCGTTGACAAGCTGTTCACCCTCAACGCCGTTCTCGTCTACGTCGTTGTCGCTCTGCTGGTCTTCGCCGAGGATGCGCTGTTCGTCGGGTTCGTGCTGCCCGGCGAGACCGCTGCGGTCCTGGGCGGCGTGATCGCCAGCCAGGGCAAGATGCATCTGTGGCTGATTATCGGGCTGGTGGTCGCCGCCGCCATCATCGGCTACGAGATCGGCCGCCACCTGGGACCCCGGATCCTCGCGATGCGCACCCTGGACAAGCGCCGCCGCCGCCTGGATGACGCGCAAGACTTCTTGCGCCGCCGCGGCGGATGGGCGGTGTTCTCGGGTCGGTTCGTCGCCTTCTTCCGCGCCGTTATGCCCGCTCTCGCCGGCACCTCGCGCATGCCTCACCGGCGGTTCCTGGCGTTCAACGCCGCTGGTGGGTTGGTCTGGGGCACTGGACTCGTGGTGCGCGGGTTCGTCACCGGCAACTCGTACAAGGCGGTCGAGAAGTCGGTCGGGCGCGTGGCCGCACTGGTGGTACTCGCCGTCGTGCTCGTCGCGCTCGCGGTGTGGCGTATCCGCGCCCATCGCGCCGAAACGGTGCGCGAAAACGACGCAGCCTCAACCCGAGCACGAGCGTGGCACTGAGAACCTCGACCGGTGACCCTTCGGGCGTAACTCGCAGGATCGTCCGATGATCAAGGTCGTCCCATAGACCACCCGTGACCGGGTGGGTGCCCGCAAACGATCGATGACCGGGACTTGCGGGTGACCGTCGTTTCCACGCGGACACCCACTCAGGCGGGGCATCTGGCCTGGTGGGTTCCCATCCGCTGAGTCGGACAAGTCCAGTCGGTCCGAGCGCGACGTCGGGTTCGGGCGAGTGGGGTTCTCACGCGTACGGCTGCGGTGTGGAGTGTTCTGGTCGGCGGATGATCTGCACGCGCCAGTGGTTAGGGCCCCGCTCGAGGTAGGTGACTCTGTATCCACCGGGATCGCCGGCCATCAGCCGTTGCCATAGCGGGCTCGGGTCGAAGCTGGATCGAACCTCTACCTCCTCGCGTCGTTCGAGTCGCACGAGCCGCGCCAGCGCTGCGTCGGCGCCAAGTTCGCCGGGCAGCTGGTCCAGATCCACGACCGGTCCCTCGGTGATGGCGTACCACTCGTGGGGCTGGGCACCGAAGCTGGCGGTGGCGGGCGCGACGTCGCCCAAGATCGCCAGTTCGTCCTCGGCGGCGACGTGGCGTTCGAGCTGGGCGAGCAGATCGCGGGTGGTCGCTGACAATTGTCGCGGCGACAATCCCTCGGTGCTGCCTCCGGTTGCGGCGGCCTGGTCGAGCAGTTCGATTGCCAGCCGTAACTCGAGATGGTCGCGGCGCAGCTGTTCCAGTTGTTCCGGGGCGTGGCGAACGACCCGAAACAGCAGCCATTCCTCGTCCACCAGCTGCCGCAAGACCTCAAGGTGCAGGTAGTTCAACAGCTCCCGTAGCTCCGGTTGGGGCCAGCGGCCCTCATCGGCGTTCGAGGTGACAGCCTGCGCACGAGAGGTCACGTCGCCCAGCATCAGCGCGTGCTCATCTTTGAGCGACGCACGGGCCGCACTCGGTCCTTCGAGCTCGGAGTTGCCCTGACTCGTATCGCTCATGATCGCTCCTACCGCTGGTTCGGGTGACCGGTCTCGGCGTCGAGACAGCCCTTGCTACTGATCGCCGCGTCGCGACTTGGCGACGGTGAGCAGGATGGTGGACGCTTCGAGTGCTTCGAGCGAGTGTCGAGTGTCGGGCACGGTGAGCAGGTCGCCGGGCGATCCTTCCCAGCCGTTGTCACCTGCCACCAGCCGGACCCGACCGCTGAGGACCTGGACGGTTGCCTCGCCCGGATTCTCGTGATCATCAAGGCTCGCACCGGCGGTGAGCGCGATCACGGTTTGCCGCAGGACGTGCTCGTGGCCGCCGTAGACGGTGTGTGCGCTGCGGCCGCTGGATGCCCGTTGCGCGAGTTCGAGTTGCTGACGAGCCAGAGCTGTCAGCGAGGACTTCTCCACGCGTGCCTCCCTTGTGCCGGTGAATATGCGGTGCGGGTCAGATGGACTGGCGGTAGCCGAAGAACTCGTGATCTTGGTTGTACCCGCCGTAGCCGCCGCCGATCTCGGCGTAGTGGGCGACGAACTCGATTCCTTTGATCCACTTGACTTGTTTGAAGCCGAGTTGGACTTCGTTGCGCAGCCGCAGCGGCGCGCCGTGTCCGAACGACAGGGGTTCGCTGTTCATGTCGTAGACGAGCATCGTCAGCTGGTAACTCATCTGCTCGATCGGGTGCACGTCGTAATAAATGCCGCCGTCGGGTCCGTCGCCGAGGGAGTAGAAGACCACCCATCTCGCCTCGGCGCTCGGACGGACCAGGTCGATGATCGTCTGCATCGATACCCCGCCCCACTTGGCGATACCCGACCAGCCCTGGATGCAGAAGTGTTGGGTGATCTGCTCGTGGGGCGGCAGCGCGCGCAGCTGGACCAGGTCGAGTTCGACCGGGTGCTCGACCAGGCCGTTGATACGCAGTCGGTAGTCGACGAAGTCGCCCGCCAGCATCTCGGTGTACTCCGGCGAGTCGGGGTATTGGCCGTTGTGCCAGAAGTAGGGGGAGATATCGCGCTCGCTGTACTGGCCGGGTGCGGCGTCCAGGTGTTCGAACAGACGCTGCGCCGGCCCGATCAGCGCGAAGCCGACTCGTTGCACTACTCGCGGGTGACGCAGGGTGAGCGGGGTGGCCGCGACCCAGCCCGCGACGACCACGACCATCGTCGCAGCGAAGATCCAGAAGCCGACCCAGCTGCCGTCGGTCCGGCCGGCGTAGACGTGGTTGAGATTGTGCAGCAGACCGGTGGTGAACACGAGCGCGACGTGGATGACGATGAACAGCAGGAACCAGACCAGCACGAGAAAGTGCAGGGAGCGCGCGGTCTGGATGCTCAACACCTTGCTGATTCGCCGGAACCGGGTCGACAGCGCCGGCGACATCCCGAGGCCGGTGATGAAGGCCAGTGGCGCGGCGATGAAGATCGTGATGAAGTAGGCGAACAGCTGCAAGCTGTTGTAGGCGCCGCCACCCGTCTCGGCCGGCCAGTTCAGCGACAGGTACTGGATCAGCACCGAAACCGCATTGGGGATCACCGACCAACTCGTAGGCACCACCCGGCGCCACTCCCCAGTGGTGAACAGCAACACGTAGAAGGCCACGCCGTTGAGCAGCCACAGGACGTCGACGCCCAGATGCCACCAGCGAGCCAGTCCGATCGAATGCCGCAGGCCAGGCAACCCGACCTGGCCCGGCAGGCTGATCGAGTCCTTCTTCGCAGTCCACAGTGGATCGGCCGGAACAGGCTTCTGAACGCGGAACCAGTCCTTGCCCGGCGTGCTGTGCCGGGTCCAGTACAAGCGGGGATGGTCGGTGAGGATCTGCAGGCCAGACCGAACGATGAAAATCAGCAGGAACAGGTTGAAGAAGTGTTGGACGCCCACCCAAATTGGCAGCGCCGCCCCCCGGCCGGAGCCGCCCGTCTCGACCACCCCAGGGTTGTGCTGGATGAACCGCTGCACAGATGACGCGTTGCGCAGACCCTTCGCAACGGCCACGGCGACGATCAGCGCGACGAAGCCAATCGGCAGCAGCCACAGCAAGTTGAACCACCGGCTGCGCCCGACCCGCACCCGCGGCGCGATCCCGTGCGCCACCGGCACCGACCCCGCCCACGTCGCCGCGTCGACCTCATCCTCGCCGCGGGACAATTGCGACCGGAAACTCGAGCTCATCGCAACGTCTCAGTTCTTGCCGAAGCCCCGAACGGGGCCGGCTGAGGCGACACTGCGACGGCTGGCCCGACCCGGCCACCTTCAATCTCGAAACGGCCAAGGGAGTCGTCCACTTCGGCGCCCGATGCGCTGCATCGGACTCTCAGCGAATGAAGGCTCACCACACAGCCGCGCCGGGTGGTGACGACGGCACTCATGTGTCACATCCAGACCGGAAGCGTTCCAGGGAAGCTGCTGTCAAGCTACCCCGACACCACCACCCGTACCGGCACCGACCGACGTGCAGATCGCGCGCGACGTCCTCGCCGCCACCTCGCCGAGTACCGGCCCCTCGTATCGAACGAACCATGCAGATCGACCAAACCCGACCAGCCAGCTCACCGACAGACACCAAAAACTTCGCCTGAGCCGATCACCGGTAGAGGACCCGTCACTGACAAAGCCGAGCGTTGTCCGCCACGCCCTCTACCTCGACGATGCGATACATGTCGAATTCGCCTGTCTCAATCCGTGTGCCCTCTCCACGAGCGCCGAGGAAGTCATCGACTCGAGTCCCATCGCCGTCGGGAACAGTGATCCACTCGCCCTGCACAACCCGCCGCACCCGGCGGCGCAGTACACCGGAGCGATCGAGATCCTCGGACCGGCGCCGTTCGAGCCATGATCGTGTCCACCTCTACAGCGGATTCTTCGCGGCTGACACGGACAAGATGACCGCAGCAGCACCGGCCGGTCCAGTCAGGGCAATGCCGCCGAGCGCGGTAGCCGATCGGCCCGTGAGAACTGACCAGATAGCCGGGGGTAGCGGCGCCTCGTTGGCTGCGGGACAGTGGCCTGATGAGCCTGGACCCTGTAGAGAGCAACCCGAACCACTACTCGGTGGTCTTCGAAAATGATCGTGTGCGTGTTCTGGAGTACACCGACGCCCCTGGCGACAAGACCACGCCGCACGAGCATCCGGACAGTGTCATGTACACCCTGAGCGACTTCCGGAGACGGCTCCACTCCGACGGCGCCTATCGCGACGTGGATATGCCTGCAGGTCTGACCGGCTGGTTGCCTGCCCAACAACACTCGGGTGAGAACATCGGCGATACAGCGACCCATGCCATCTTCGTAGAACTCAAGAGTGGCGCCGCAGAGTCATCCGCGGAAGGTGCGCTCGCACCGGTGTGAGTGCGCTCGTGGCTTTCCACGCGCGGCTGTGCCAGGCGCGCCATGACACCCGGGTGAGCGACGTAGGACGTCCCGCAAGCGGAATGTCCTACGGGACACCTCGGACCGACGGTAGGGGTGCGAGGCGCAGTCGAGTTTCACGGTAACACTGATTCCCGCAACACCTGCCCGCAATAATGCCCGGTGAAGGTAGCCTAGCCGCTACAGTCATTCGGTGGCCAGAGTGCTCGCGGGATATGCCAGGTGCAGCACCGATTCCCAAGACCTCACCGCACAGCGCAACGCACTGACCGCGCTCGGGGTGAAGCCCAACCGAATCTACGTCGACCACGGTCTGACCGGCACCAACCGGGCCCGCCCCGGTCTGCGCGAGGCGCTCGCTGCCTGCCGCTCCGGCGACACTCTCGTCGTAACCAAGCTCGACCGGCTCGCCCGCTCTCTGACCGATGCCCGCAACATCGTCGAGGAACTCACCAAGGCGGGCGTGAAACTCAACATCGGCGGCTCGGTCCACGACCCGAGCGACCCGGTCGGCCGACTGCTGTTCAACGTCCTCGGCATGATCGCAGAATTTGAGTCCGACCTCATCAGCATGCGGACGAGAGAGGGCATGAAGATCGCCAAGGCCAAGGGCCGACTACGCGGCAAGCAACCCAAACTCAAACCCGCGCAGGAAGCGCACCTCGTCGAACTCTGGCGCGCCGGCAAACACACCAGTGCCGAGCTCGCAGAGCTGTTCTCCGTCGCCCGCTC
>QHCC01000216.1:20067-49486 GCA_003243915.1 Pseudonocardiales bacterium
CGCTCCACCGTCTACCGCGCCGTACATCGCGCTGGGGAACCGAAGACGGCCCGGGCCCGCAGAGCGTGAGCAGTCATGTCTTCGTCGATGAGAGCAAGGAGCGCGACTACCTGCTCATCGCGAGCGTCCACGTTTCGGGTGAACTCGACGATCTGCGCAAGCTGATGCGTGGGCTCGTCCTGCGTGGCCAGCGTCGCGTGCATATGAAGAAGGAGAGCGACCCACGCCGTCGCGCCATCGCCGCAGCAATCTGCGGAGCCGGCGTGACGGCCATCGTCTACGACGCGGGCCAGCGCTACCGCGACGAACTCGACGCTCGCGCCGCTTGCCTGCGCGGCCTGGTCGAGGACGCGGCCGGTCAAGGAGACACACTGCTCGTGATCGAACAAGACGACTCACTGCTCGACTGGGATCGACGCCAGCTCTACGCCCTCGCGCGAGAAGCACGCCTACCGCTCCTGCGCTATGAACACCGCCGCGCAAGCGCGGAGCAGCTGCTCGCCATCCCTGACGCGATCGCCTGGTGCTGGGCCAAGGGCGCCCACTGGCGCAGCCGGATCCAGCCCGCAGTCACCACCGTGCGACAGGTCTGAGCGGCGCCGAGCAGCGCGAAGCCCGGCTCACCAACCGTCCGGATGGCTGCCGGGCTCACTTCCACGCAGCTAATGCCACGGGCACATCCAAGTGTAGGTCGTCCCCGAGCCGTTGTCACGCAGCCGCCCGGGCGCGCGGAGACCCCAAGATCATTCTCAGCGCTAATGGCTGTTCCATTGTTCCTTCTGCCGCCAATTGCATCGGATGCGAACTCGCGACGGTTTGCGCATCCTCTCGGCTGAGTGCGGCAATCGGCAGCCTGGCAGGGGGATCTGGCCGTCTGGTGGGTGGTGACGATAGCGATCGGTGGGACGTGGTTGCGCGCTGGGTGTGGCCGAACCGCGGGGCGACGGCGGTACATTTGGCGGCTCGCATAGGATGCGACTTTCTCGCAATCAATGCGAGTGACGGAGGGTGGGTTGATCGGTGGGGTTCAACGGGTCGGTGCCAGGGGCTGCGGGGCTGCATCTGGTCGACGGGGTCGCGCTGTTGCGGCCGGAGGAACAGGTCTTCACGGCGATGCTGACGGGGTTCGGCAATCAGCAGCTGGCGCGGAACCTGGCCCGCACGACGGTGGAGGGCCGGGAGACCACGGTCAAGGCGTTCGCCGCCTACGTGAGCACCTACCCCTGGCTCTGGACGCCGGCGATGGTCGATGAGTGGCTGGGTGACCTGCGCTCGCTGCGCGATCTGAAGCGCTCGACGATCCGCTCCTACTCCGAGGCGGTGCGCGCTTTCTGTCACTTCGTTACCGACCCCCTCTATGAGTGGACGGCGACCTGTGAGCAGCGATTCGGGACCCACCCGGTCCAGGTCGTGCACGAGTGGAACACCGCGGTGCACGTCCAGGACAACGAGTCGGACCCAAGGAAGCGTGCGTTCACCAAGGCCGAGCTCCACGCCTTCTTTGCCCACTGCGACGACGAGGTCGCCCGGATCCGGGCCTTCGGCCGCAAGGGCTGGTTGCCCGCGTTCCGCGACGCCACCTTGTTCAAGACCGCTTACGCCTACGGCCTGCGGCGCAACGAGACGAGGATGCTGGACGCTGCTGACTTCGGCCACAATCCGCACGGCGCCGAGTACGGCGAGTTCGGCCGCTGCCAGGTCCGGTTCGGTAAGGCCAAGAAGGGCTCGCCACCCAAGCGTCGAAGCGTGCTGACCGTGTGGGATTGGACCCCCGACGTCCTGGACGAGTGGTTCACCGAGGTCCGGCCCATGTTCGGCACCGACGACAACCCGGCGGCCTGGCCGTCGGAGCGCGGACTGCGGATCGGCTGCCAGCGGCTCAACTCCCGCTTCATCACCTACCGCCAGGCGTTGGGCCTGGACGACTGCCTGGACTTGCACTCGCTACGAAGGTCCTACGTCACCCACCTGATCGAGGACGGTTGGGATCCCCGCTTCGTCCAGGAACAGGTCGGGCACGAGCATGCCAGCACCACATCGATCTACACCTGCGTGTCCTCAGACTTCCGCACCCGCACCCTGCGACGGCACCTGGACACGACCATCGCCGCCGCCCTGCAGTCCCAGAGCGGGAGCGAAACATGAAGCGCAAGATCGGCTACGCTTGGCGGCTGCGCGAGGTGATGGCCGAGCACCGGGTCTTCACCGCCACCGAACTGGTTCCGCTGCTCCGCGAGCGCGGCATCGAGCTGTCCGCCTCCCAGGTCCACCGTCTGGTCTCCGGCACCCCCGAACGGATGTCGTTGCAAGTCATGGCCGCACTCTGCGACATCCTCTGCTGCACTCCGGCCGACCTGGTGGTGACCACCGCCGAGAACGCCGGTGTCCGCAAGACCGCCACCGGCGACCGGCCCACCACGCCCGGCGTGGCGAAGCTGCGGCCCCGCCCGGCTCGCATCCTGCCCGACGCGTGAGCCCTTCCTACGCGACCGATGAGCAATACGAACGCTGGTACATGGCTGAGTGCTGCCGCTGCGGGCGCCGCAGACACAAGGCCGGCAGCTGGCCGGACGGTCACGTCTGCCGGACCTGCTCGGACCGCGCAGTGCGAACCCGAGGGATCTGCCCCGGCTGCGGTCAGCAACGGGCGCTTCCGGGTCGTCGCGCCAGCGACGGAGCCGCGAACTGCACCACCTGCGCCGGCTTTACCCAGTCCTTCGCCTGCACCCGCTGCGGCTTCGAGGACAAGCTGCACGGTGGCCGGCTCTGCACCCGCCGCACCTTCGCCGACCGGCTCGCCGCAATCCTGGACGACGGATCCGGCCAGATCCGGCCCGAACTCGTCCCGCTGGCCGACTCGCTGCTCGCGATGGACAACCCGCTGTCCGGCCTGACCTGGCTCTACGCGCGCAAGGGCCACACCGGCTCCGCCGACGATCTACTTCGGTGCCTGGCCCGCGGGGAGATAGCACTGACCCACGAGGCCTTCCACACCCTGCAGCCCTGGCGAGCAGCCGCTTATCTGCGGGAACTGCTGATGTCCTGCGGCGTGCTGCCCGCCGTCGACAAGCAGATCTGCTCGTTCGAGCGATGGCTGGTCAGCCACCTCGCCGACATCACCGATCCGGACCACGCCCAACTCGTGCGGCGCTTCGCCACCTGGGAAGTCCTGCCACGACTGCGCACCCGCGCGGAGAAGAAGCCGATCACCCCAGCCGGCCGCCGTCATGCCGGCGACCAGATCAAGCACGCCACAGCCTTCCTTCGATGGCTCTCCGGCCGCGGCCTCGTCTTGTCCACCTGCCGCCAGGCCGACATCGACGCCTGGCACATCGAGCACAACGAGCACAGCCGCAACACCCTCCGGACCTTCCAGCTGTGGTGCATGGCCAACAAGCTCACCAGGCGATTCCGGCTGCCCGCCGCAGTGATCCGCCAAGCGACACCACTCCCGCAACCCGAACGCGTGAACCTGCTCGGCCGCCTACTGACCGGCCACGACCTGCCGCTCCGAACCCGCGTCGCGGCCGCCATCGTCCTGCTCTACGCACAACCGCTCAGCCGTGTCGTCCGCCTCACCATCGACGACGTGATCCACGACAGCGACCAGGTCCTCCTACGGCTCGGCGAACCACCATCCCCGGTCCCCGGACCGGTCGCCGATCTCCTGCTCGAGTGGATCGAGAACCGGGACAACATGAACACCGCGACGAACCGCGACTCGCGTTGGCTGTTCCCCGGGCGCCGGGCCGGGCAACCGATGCACCCAGAATCACTCGCGGCCCTGGTCAACGGCCTCGGAATTCCCACCGTCGCCGGCCGAGCCTCCGCGATCCGCCAACACCTCCTGGAGATGCCCGCACCCGTCGTCGCCGATGCCCTCGGCTACCACCAAGTCACCACCGCCAAGCTAGCCGCGCAGGCCGGAGGCACCTGGAGCCGCTACGCCGCCGGAGACCACCAACGATCACCATCGGGCTGGACTGCGCGAAGAACCAACGACAGTTGAATAGGCGAGCTCACCAGGATCAACCCCGGAGCCGTCGGCGTTGAAGTCGCGCGGCTCGACACCGTGTCCAGTCAGGTAGGCACCGGCGGCGGGAGTACATCTTGATCGCGCCGTCGGGGCAGATGTGGTCGGTGGTGACCGAATCGCCCAGCAGCGTCAGCACCCGAGTGCCGGTGATGTCGCGCAACCGTTCGGGCTCGCGGGGCATGCCGTCGAAGTAGGGTGCGCGGCGAACGTAGGTGGACGCCTCGTCCCAGGCGAACCTGTCACCACCGGGAACGTCGAGGCTGCGCCAGCGGTCGCCGACAAGCACGTCGGCACCGGTCGTGAACAGGTCGGCCTGCAGGCAGCGGCCGACGACGTCCTTGACTTCCCGGGTGGAGGGCCAGATCTCGCACTGATACACCGCCTCTTCCTCGCCGCCGGCGCCGAATGGTTTGCCCAGCAGGTCGGCGTGCATCGTGCCGGCCAGCGCGCAGGCGATCACCAGCTGCGGGAGGGTGAGGAGATTCATCCAACATTCGACGTGGATGCGCCCCTCGAAGTTGCCGATGTCCGACAACACCGGGCAAACGGTCACGTCGTGCTCGGTCACCACCGCGCTGGCCGGCGGGATCGGCTGCCCGGAGTTGCCAACGCAGGTGGTGCGGTCGCAGCCGACCAGGCCGAAGCCGAGCTTGTCGACAGGGGTCAGCCCGGCCCGCTCGTAGTAGTCGGTGACTGCCCGCAACCCCGGGGCCAGGGGACCGGTCACGATCAGCCCCCTTTGAATCGGTGACGTCAACCGGAATGTTCCGGACTGCTCAGTAGGGACGACGGCGCGCGTAGAGGCAGCCGGCGCATGAAGGGCAACGGCTGTAAGGCGCGGGCCATGGTTCCTCGCGTGACGGCCACCGGTCTCCATGGAACGGGGTACGAGCGCCGCACAGTGCCATGCCCTCTCCGGACGGTGCAGCGTGCGTCAAGGCTGTACTGCCGTCGACAAGGGGCTCTGTCGTCCAAGCCATGCTTGGCCACGGGGGTAAAGCGCCCACATATTCTTCCTGCTCGCGCAACGCGGTCATGACTGACACTCCGTTCTGGGCGTTCGCTGCCATTGCCGCGGATCGGGTAACCGTCGGCTACGCCCTACCTCAACCATCCCCGACACCGACGTCGCGCGCCCCGTCCCCTACCGGACAGCTTGCACATTGGTGGATTGCCGAGCCTCGGCAATCAGCGTGCAACACCGAACGAGTAGTGAGCGGCCGGGCGGGCCGGACCGGTTCGCTACGGATCAGCGCTGCTTGCGGCAAGCTTGTAGCCTCCGGCTGACGGCCTTGTCACTTCGGCGAGGATCCGACGGTGGGCCGGCGGGCGGCCGTCGCTCGCACGATCCCCGATTCCGGGAACGCCCAGGCCAGCCGCGCCAGGGTGAGAGCGGCCAGGAACAGGCCGAAGTCACGCAGAGCGATATCACCGTTGTGCGACAGGAGCAGAAGATCGACCATGATTCCCACCAGCCACCCCGCGACCAGGATGCTGCCGATACGGGGTTCGAGAAGGACAACGAGTCCGGCCACGATCTCGATGACGCCGACGACGTACATCGCCGTGTGCACGCTCATCGAGCCCGGCAGCAGCCAGTCCAGGCGCGGCGCGTAGTAGCGGTCCCAGTTCGTCAGCATGTGCGCGAACTTGTCGGCGCCCATCAGGATCGGCAGGAGCGTGAAGCCGATGCGCAGCGCCCAGAATGCCTGGAACCCTGGGTCGACCTTCAGTCGCTGCTTGGTCGAGAGGCGCACGCTTGCATCGGCCGGCGTCACTGTCGTCTGCTGTGTCATCACAATCAGTCCCTTCTAACGGATATTAATTCAGACGTTAGACCGCCTGCACAGTTTCGTCAACAGGAGTATCCTTTAGAAGTAGAGGTCGAGTCAGCATCGAGACCCGACCACATGGACACCCGAAGGAGAACTGCCAGGTGAGCACCGAAACCGACGGCTTCGACGCCCAGGTAGATAGCGTCGCCGCGTTGGGCGAGCCGAACCGTCGAGCGCTCTACCGCTTCGTCGTCGCACAGCCGGCAGCCGTCAGCCGCGACCACGCTGCGGCCGGGGTCGGCGTCGCGCGCCACGTCGCGAAGTTCCATCTCGACAAACTTGAGTTTGATGGCCTGCTCGACGTCGAATACAGTCGGCCAGCTGGGCGCAGCGGGCCTGGCGCGGGAAGACCCGCGAAGCTGTATCGACGAGCGGATCGCGACTTCGCTGTCAGCCTTCCCGGCCGCCGCTACGACCTCGCCGCCCGGGTGATGGCGCAGGCGATCACGACCGCGTCCGCAACAGGCGCGCCACTTCGTGACGCTCTCGCCGATGCCGCCCGCGAGACCGGCCAAGGTCTTGGCCGACAGGCGCGCCACACACTTGGTGCTCGCCCCAGCCGGGCCGCCGCGATCAAGGCGATCACACAGATGCTTGAGTCCAACGGCTACGAACCGCGCAGGGACGGCACGGCCATCACCTTGGCCAACTGCCCGTTCCATAGCCTCTCGCAGGACTACACCGAGCTCGTCTGCGGAATGAATCTCGACCTCATCGAGGGACTCGTGCAGGCCGTCGATACCAGTGGCCTACGCCCCGCACTGACCCCCGCGCCGAACCAGTGCTGCGTCAGCCTCGCCGCCCCCGCGGGGAGCCACCCAGCGGCAAGCCAATGACAAGGAGCCCATCAATGAGCAATCCACTCACCGCCTTGGCCGAGGCAGGCGTCTCAATCTGGTTGGACGATCTCAACCGCGCACGGCTGACCACGGGCAGCCTCGCAGAGCTCGTCGCGCACAGCCACGTCACCGGCGTGACCACGAACCCGACCATCTTCGCGAAGGCGATCAGCGACGGACGCGCCTACGACGATCAACTGCGAGACCTAGCCAGCCGCGGCGTCGGAGTGGACGAGGCACTGCGCGCCCTGACCACATTCGACGTGCGGTGGGCCTGTGACGTTTTAGGCCCCACCTATGACGACAGCGATGGAGTGGACGGACGAGTCTCGATCGAAGTAGACCCACGACAAGCCCACCACAGCGACGCCACCGTCGCCGAAGCCCGAGCACTGTGGTGGGCGGTGGACCGACCAAACCTGTTCATCAAAATCCCCGCGGCCCGTCAAGGCCTTCCCGCCATCGCCGACTGCCTGGCCGAAGGAATCAGCATCAACGTCACGTTGATTTTCTCCTTGGACCGCTACGACGCCGTGATGGCCGCGTTCCTCGAGGGCATGGAACGAGCCCATCAGGCCGGTCACGACCTAACCCGCATCGGCTCAGTGGCCTCCTTCTTCGTCTCCCGCGTGGACACCGAAGTCGACGCACGCCTCGACAAGATCGGCACCCCCGCGGCGGACGCCCTGCGCGGAAAGGCCGCGATCGCAAACGCTCGCCTTGCCTACGAACGATACGAACAAGTGTTTTCCACGCCCCGATGGCAGGCCCTGCACACCGCCGGCGCCCACCCGCAACGACCACTGTGGGCGTCCACATCAACCAAGGACCCGCGCTACCCCGACACCCGCTACGTCGTCGAGCTGATCGCTGCGGGCATCGTGAACACCATGCCCGAAGCGACGCTGCGAGCAGTCGCTGATCACGGCCACATCCCGGCCTACTCGATCCATGACACCTATGCCGAGGCCCACCACGTCATCGACGCGCTACACCGAGTTGGGATCAACTACGACGACGTCGTGCAGCAGCTTGAGGACGACGGGATACGCACGTTTGAAGCCAGCTGGGACCATCTCCGCGAACGACTCAACGAGACCCTGCCAGCATCGTCCGGAACAACCAGCAGCAGCCGAAAGTGACCAAGCACGATCAGGCGGTCCCACCGTACGTATCAGTCAGCACATCGTCGGGAACGGGTGCATCGTTAGCCGATCTCGCAGCCATTGAGGACCATCTGCCGGACGAAGGGGGCGACGCGGCCTGCTGGGCCAACCGCGTCTGCAAGGAGTGCGGTCGACTCAATGACACGGAACGACCACAAGCCTGCGAAGCGTGCGGCTCCATATTCGACTGAATTTGGAGGCACTCAAACGCCCGCGCCATCATTGCGGGATACGCGAACCAGCTCACCGCAGTGCGGCTCGTGGCGGCGTCCGTGAGAGTCGACCAAGGCGAGATTCACACGACAAGATTTACGGTGCGCAACTTCGGGGACTGCCACGCCGTGGCTGCGGCCAGTCTCGGACTCGCCGTCACCGATCACGCCGGCCACGATCAGGTCGGAGTGGTCGAACCCGGCGCCGAAGCCATAGTTCACCGAGTAGCCGAATTCGCCGCCCTCGTGGATCGAACCCGGGCTCGTCGAAGCGATCTGGCTCGATCAGCCGCCGGGGAAGGAGAACCGCATGAACTGCTTCTCCAACCGGGCCCCGTCCAGCCTGACGTCGGGATAGGTCTTCGAGTAGCTGCCCTTGAGGTAGGTGTTGGCAACCAACGCGGACCGCTTTGGTCGGGACCCGCTACATTGGTGCATTTAGACGAAGTTCTGCCCCGGCGTAGTCCCCGCCGTGCCCGACGACCAGGGGTGTCACGTTCGACAACGCCAACTGTCGGTTCAACAACGGGTTGTCATACAAATAGGTGATCGACCGACAAGTAGTTCGCCGCCAGTACGCAACAAGTCCCGATCCAGGGTTCGTGTACTCGTCACCCTCTACTCCTCGCGTTCACATCTTGCGGCCCCACGCGACACAGCCACCGGCTGCTCGCTAGCTAGCTACAGCTTGACTCTTTCGCGACTGGCTCCGCGCCGGCTGTACCTCTCGAACTCGGGGATCGGCACAATCTTCAGCTCGTCGTTCTGGTCAGGCGTCGCCGATGTGGCGCCTGACACCTCGGACTTGGTGTCAGCGATCATGTGCGTGCACAGGCCTGCCGATCGGAGCGAGCCGGACGCGTTTCGTTTCCACCCCTCGGACCAACGGCACACCTTGGTCAGGCCAGGTTTCGCGCTCGGTGTCTCCCGCACGTGCACGGCGCACCCCAGTTCACCAGCGTGAGTTTGTCCGTTCAGGTGGACATGCGAGCTCGCCGCACGTCCTCGACGTACGGCTGTCTTGTCGGGCCGGCAAAGTCTTTGGTCCTGAGCCTGGCGGTCATTGGGGTGTCGAGTTGACCGCGGGGTTGTACCAGCGTCCGTGGGCGGCGATGAGGTCGTCGGCCTGCGTTGGCCCCCAGCTGCCGGGCTGGTAGTGGTGGGCGTCGTGGTGGTGGTCGAGCACGGGGTCGACGACGGCCCACGCAGCCTCGACGCTTGCCTCGCTCGTGAACAGGGCGCGCTCGCCCGCCAGGGCGTCCGCGAGTAGGCGTTCGTAGGGTTGTTCTTCGTTCGGCTGGGCGTTGAGCATAGACAACTCACGTTGGTCTCCGACGAACTGCTCGCCGGCCCGTTTCACCCGCGCCGCCAGCCCGATCATCGGATTGGGTGCGAGCCGGAAACGCAGGTAGTTGGCCGGCCCGTTCGCGGGTGCGCAGTCGTCGAACAGTCGCTGCGGCGGCGGCTTCAGCTCGATCAGCACCTCCGCCACCGTCTCGGGCAGGCACTTGCCCGACCGCAAGTACCAGGGAACGCCGGCCCAGCGCCAGGAGTCGATGAACAACCGCAGGGCACAGAAGGTCTCCACGTCCGAATCGCCGGCCACGCCAGCCTCGTCGCGGTAGCCAATGAACTGACCGCGGACCACGTCGTCAGGACCCAGCGGACGCATCGCCTTGAATACGTTGAACTTCTCGCTGTGTACTGCCTCGAAGCCTTGGTAGGCCGGCGGTTCCATGGCCAGCAGGGCAACGATTTGGAACAGGTGGTTTTCGATCACGTCGCGCAGGCAGCCGGCGGTCTCGTAGAACGCGCCCCGACCCTGCACGCCGAACTGTTCTGCCACCGTGATCTGCACACTGGCCACGTGATCGCGGTTCCAGATCGGTTCCAGGAACGAGTTGGCGAACCGGAAGTACAGCAGGTTCATGATCTCTTCCTTGCCGAGAAAGTGATCGATGCGAAAGATCGCGTCTTCGGCGAAGACCGAACGCACGACCCGGTTCAGCTCACGGGCCGAGGCAAGATCGCGCCCGAACGGCTTCTCCACCACGACCCGCGCATCACCGGCGAGGCCCGCCGTGCCCAAGCCCGCGATCACCGTCGCGAACAGCGCGGGCGGGATCGCCAGGTAATGCACCGGACGCCGGGCGTCGCCGAGCTGCTCACCGAGCATGGCGAAGGTCGCGGCGTCGCCGTAATCACCATCGACGTAGCGCATCAACGACAGCAGCCGCTCCAGCGCATCCCGATCATCGATGCCGCCATCGGTCTGCGCGATGCTGTCCCGGGCGTAGTCGCGCAGCCTCGCCACATCCCACTGTGAATAGGCGACTCCGACCACCGGCACCGTCAGCGCGCCGCGTTTCGCCATCCTGTACAGCGCGGGAAATATCTGTTTATGCGCCAGATCACCCGACGCACCGAAGAACACCAAGGCATCAGATGCAGCCACGTCCCGGTCCCCCATGCTCAGCATCTCCCTAGGCTTTCGAACCTACACGCGAGGCGAACCGGCTCGCCCAAATCGACCGGCGCCTCCGACGGCGCCCAGGGACTGCTGCTCACTCTCGCCCCGCAGCGGCCACCACAGGCTGGGCGTGGACGCACGCACATCCCAATGCACGAACACGCCGACACCACCCACCGAGCCAGCGGCCCGGCACTCCGAGCGACTGATCGGCTCCGCGACGCTCGACGTGCAAGCAGCGTGCGACCCGAAGAAGCAGCGCCCGGGTCGATCACGGGCGACGGCGATGTCGACTCGATCGAGGCGACACATCTCTGCGAGTACGGAACTGCCGATCGTCCTGAACTGCGCGACGAACTCCACGCCGCTGATCCATCTAGCCTGCCTGAAGCCGAGCTAGGCTTGCGCGTGTCACAGCATCGATGATCATGGAGCGTTCCTCCAGAGCGCGGGCACCCGACCGACTCCCAGTCTTGGGGCGCGAGAACCGAGGTTTGTCGGCCGCGATCACATGTTGCGTTGCGCTGGCACGGCGCGACGACGGCCATTCAGAGCGAGGATCGGTCTCAGGGCGAGGATCGTCGAAGAATCTCCAATCGCCATCGAGGGGGTCCCTGCTGTAGAACGCTGTAGCCACATCCCCCTGGATCGGCCATGGACAAGCGTGCCTGGATCGGGGAAAGGTCACTGCTGGACTCCAATACCACCGCCTCGCCGTCGTGAAGTCGGAGCACCCGCGCGAGTACGGCGTCGATGCCCCTCTTGCCGGGGAGCAGATCCAGATCGACAACGGGGCTATTCACCAACGCAAACCACGTATGGGGCGTCTGCCCGATTCGACTTGTCGACGGTGCCTCGCCGGCCCCGAGTATCTGCGATTCATGCTGGAGATGATCTTGCAGGGTGGTCATCATCAGAGCGATTGTGTCGCTTAGGTGCTGAGGCGACCGGTGTGACCCGCCTCCTGCGGCATCGGCAAGCAGGCCAACCACGCGGCGCAACTCGAGGTGTTCCCGGCGTAACTGCGCGAGGCCTTGCGCGTCATGGTGGAATCGGCCGAACAGAAGCCATTCCTCGTCGACCACCTGCCGCAGCACTTCGAAATGCAGATAGTCCAGGAGACGTGCTAGCTCGGTCTGCGGCCAGTGGCCCTGTGCGGTCTCGCCGAGGAGATCAGTCGTCCGCCTCGTCACCTCGGCAAGAAGCAGCGCGTGTTCTGCGGTCAGCGTGCTCGGCTCGCTATCGGGGGACGTTGGCCCGCGGCGTGG
The DNA here is from genome assembly GCA_003243915.1 of Pseudonocardiales bacterium. GTDB lineage: Bacteria > Actinomycetota > Actinomycetes > Mycobacteriales > Jatrophihabitantaceae > QHCC01. The sequence continues at coordinate 31,894 of QHCC01000216.1, forward strand.
GATCGGGGTACTCATCGGAGTTCAGTCCTCACTCGTCGATCGATGAAAGTCAATCACGGCCGTGGGCGACCTGAGTCTCGGACGGCGGTCGCTAACGACTCGTTACCAGTTGGATGGGGGGTCGCTGGCCGGGAATGAATGCCTGCCCCATTCATCGATGATGTTGTCGAAGTCGCGTTCAGGTGCAACCGCCGTCGTGAGCGATCGGTCCAGTCGAGGATGGAGCAGCGAGGCGGTGGCGGATGGGAGCCAGGGAGGGTCGGAGCTATCGAGCTCGATTGTCATCGTCATCCGATCAGATTGGGCTGGTGGTGGCTTAGCGCATCACGGTTGGCTTGTGCGAGGGCTGCTGTTCTCATTGTGGACGGTTATTTGAGGCCTGGCAGGGCATGTCGATTGCAGAGTTCACGTGGCGGCCTTGCCGGTCACCGGCAACGAGCACCGGGCATTTGGTCGCGCTTGGTACCCACCGCTGGGAGACGCCCGGTCGATCTCACCGTTCGTGCCCTTTGAGCGACCGCCAAGGCGACGTGGGGGTGCTGAGATCCAGGCCGAACGGCTCGGCGCGTTCCACCGTGCGCGAGACGTCGAAGTCTGCGCGATGCGCGTCGATGAACTCGCGTCGCAATACTTCCTCCTAGCGGATCATTTCTCGCCATCGACAGTTGTTGCCACAACCGCCATGCCGCGGACAGGTACAGCTCGACGGCCTGGCTCGCGCTGACCGCCTGTTCGGCGGCTAGGACCCCGCTGAACTAATCGCAATTTCGCGCCTCGGAACAAGCCGGACAATTTGTCGAGGAGCTGAGCGGTCTCGAGAGGGCACGAACGCTGCACACCTACGTAAAGTTAGACCGTCTGTGCAATGAAAATCGCATCGACGGCGACCGTCGAGATAAATTCAGCAGGGTCCTAGCTGGCCAAGCTCACGCACGGCGGCCAGCTCACCGACCCCTGGCCGCCGGCCGTGAATCGCGGCGTTCGTAAATCGGCAGGTACGTCCCGAGCAGTTCGACCGGCACCCGGCACGCCGCGGCAGCCCAGTCGCCACAGACGCCAGCCAGTCGTCCGACGCTGCGTGAACCGACACCGGCGGGGCGGGTGGGCGGCGAGGTCCCCGTCATCGCTCTCTGCCCTTTTCCGATCGGTATCGAGGAATGCCATCGAATCGCGCTGTGGAACCCCCATTGCCGATCGTCGGCAATCGCGACCTGCCTTGTCTGACCGGGCGCAGCCCTAACAGCGAAAGGATCTCAACGGCATGGTTGACCTCAGCAAGCGAACGTGTCGACGCAACACCCGACGGCGGAGAGAGGCAGTGATAGGCGTGATCGCATTGGCGATTCTCGCGCTGCTTGTTCTAGCGGCCCTGTGCAGTATCGCGGGCTGGACTGCGGACAGCCGAGATACCCGTTTCAGGCTTTGGCCTTTGGCTGGCTCACGCGCTCTGAGCAAGCACTGCGTGTCAGCGGAACCCAGCCCGAGGGTGACACCATGACGGGTCTCCTCGAATCCACCGAACGCCAAGATCTTCACAACTCCAGCACCAACTATGAGGCTGCTCGCGTGGGCCGCTGCGGTTTCACCCACCTGGCGAGCGGGCGGACATGCCTGCTCTCGCACCGGCACCACGGCTCGTGCCAGCTCGTGAGCTCCACCGGCAATGCTGCGCTGCGGGACACATCGGCGGACCGCGACGGTGCTCATGACGCCTAGCCCTGTACTAGGGGCGACACCTCGCGGCGCTGTCGGTTCCCGTGGCGCGCATCAGTCGTTCCCCCGGGCCCCGCGCGCCGTTGAAATCGCCGGATCAGACTTCTTTCAAGATGTAGTGCGGCCGGCCGCGGAGCGGCCAGGGCCTGATCGCGCACGTGTCCCGTAGGTCCACACCCGTCCCGCCCCTTGGACGGCGGCTCGTCTCGCCCCAGCGCCGCACGTCGTCTTCTGAGGCCGCTTTCCCGCTCGACACAAGGAGGATCTCATGACCGCCGTGACCCATAGGACACGTACCGAACGTGGCAACACCGTACCGACGCATCTACCCAATTTGCGGGCCGCGCTGCTGGAGCAGCATCGGTTTCGGAACGAACAACTCGATGCGTTGGCATCATGGGCCGCGGATAGTTCAGCGCTCGCCACTGACGATCCTCGAGATGAAGTGACCGAAGCCCTTAGAAGGTGCGCGGTGAGTGCGCTTTGTGAGATCGACGCGGCCCTGGAACGCATCGAACTGGGCTGCTACGGCAGTTGCGAAGCATGCCAACGCCCGATTCCGCTGGAGCGGTTGGAGATCCTGCCAATGGCCGCGCTGTGCATGTCCTGCCAGCATGCACGCGAGCCGCGAGCACGATGACGATCGAGCCCTGATGATCTTTCTCGTGACCGTTATCTTCGGCATGGTCGCCTGCGCGGTCGGCCTGATGATGGCAATGTTTCGCCGAGACGAACCCCTGCTGGGCTTGGCCGCACTCATGATCACGTTGGTCGCCGGGCTTGCGGGCATGCTGTACGCCGGCGTGGACAGCGTATGAGCATCCGGGTTGATCGTCATCGTCAGAGACCGGATGCTAGGCGCGAACCGCGACGGGCCGCACGTCGCGTGAGTGTCGCGGATGGGCCAACAGGCCAACGGCTATGCCGAACGTTTCGTTCCGCCCAGTCAGAGCAGAGCTGACCGACCGGATGCTGATCTTCGGCCAACGCCACCTCCAACTAGTGCTGGCCGAGTACGTCCGTCACTATGGGCGCTACGGCCGCTGGGGGGCTGCCGTGCCTGTTCCAGTTGCTGGGGCATGACCGCGATCAAGGACATTTTCTGCACGTCGGCTCCTCACGGTCCTTCCGATTCGGGTTGATGCAACCGGCTACCAATCTCGGTTAGGTAGTCGTCATACGCGGCAGCCACATCATCAAGATCGAGCGTCGCGGGTAGGTCGTCTGCCCGTTGGCGTTCGATCAGATAGGTTGCGGTCGCTTCGACGAGGCGGTGCTCATCGGTGTCGGCGGGTAAGCGGCCGATCACGCCGGGGCTGGCGTGCATGCGGATCTCAATTATCTCTTCACCTTCGGGGACGCGGACCAGGTAGTTGTGCTCGCCGAGAGATTCGATGTGCGGTGGGTCGGCCATCAGGTTTCCTGCTCGACCCCGGGGTCGGGATCATTCTGGCCTTGGCGTGGACCGGCGCTACCTATCGTGTCCGCCAGCCTTGGGGTCTTGCGGTCGCGTCGCGACCCGGCGTGGGCTTCTGCTTCGAGGCGTTCGAGCATGTGGGGGTAATGGTGTTCGAAGGCCGGGCGTTCGGAGCGGATCCGCGGGATGGAGGTGAAGTTGTGCCGAGGCGGTGGACAGGACGTCGCCCATTCCAGGGAGTTGCCGTGCCCCCACGGGTCATCGGCGGTCACGATCTCCCCGTAGCGGTAGGACTTGTAGACGTTGTAGATGAACGGAAGCATCGAGAAGCCGAGCACGAACGAGCCAATCGTCGACACGGTGTTCAGGGCGGTGAAGCCGTCGCTCGGCAGGTAGTCGACGTAGCGTCGCGGCATGCCCTCGTTGCCCAACCAGTGCATGACGAGGAAGGTGAGATGGAATCCGATGAACGTGAGCCAGAAGTGCAGACGTCCGAGGCGCTCGTCGAGGTAGCGCCCGGTGTATTTCGGGAACCAGAAGTAGATGCCGGAGTAGGCGGCGAACACGATCGTGCCGAACAGCACGTAGTGAAAGTGCGCCACCAGGAAATAGGTGTCGCCGACGTGGAAGTCGACAGGCGGCGAGGCGAGCAGCACGCCGGTGAGGCCACCGAACAGGAAGGTGACCATGAACCCGATCGCGAACAGCATCGGCGTCTCGAAGGTGATCGCCCCACGCCACATGGTGCCGATCCAGTTGAAGAACTTGATCCCGGTGGGCACCGCAATCAGATACGACATCAACGAGAAGAACGGCAACAGCACCGCGCCGGTGGTGAACATGTGGTGCGCCCACACCGTCAACGACAACGCAGCGATCGAGAACGTCGCGAGCACCATTCCCTTGTAACCGAACAACGGCTTGCGGCTGAACACCGGGATGACTTCGGTAACGATGCCGAAGAACGGGATCGCGACGATATACACCTCAGGGTGGCCGAAGAACCAGAACAGATGCTGCCAGAGGATCGCTCCCCCATTTTGCGGTTCGAAGACTTGTGCGCCCATGTGCCGATCGACCCAGAGCACCAGCAGCGCGGCGGTGAGAATCGGAAACGCGATAAGGATCATCAGGCTGGTGACCATGATGTTCCAGGTGAAGATCGGCATCCGGAATATCGTCATCCCGGGCGCCCGCAGGGTGATCACCGTGGTGACCATGTTGACCGCGCCCAGTATGGTGCCCAGACCTGCGAGGGCCAGACCCATGATCCACAAGTCGGCGCCCGCGCCGGGCGAGTTACTGGCGTTGGTGAGCGGCGAGTAGCCGTACCAGCCGAAGTCCGCCGCGCCGCCCGGTGTCAGGAAGCCCGACACCGTCATGATGCCGCCGAACAGGAACAGCCAGTAAGAGAAGGCGTTCAACCGCGGGAACGCCACGTCGGGTGAACCGATCTGAAGTGGCAGCACCAGGTTGGCGAATGCGAAAACCAACGGAGTCGCGAACAACAGCAGCATGATCGTGCCGTGCATCGTGAACAGCTGGTTGTACTGCTCCGGGGTCAAGTACTGCATGCCCGGCCGGGCCAGCTCGGCGCGCATCATCAACGCCATCACCCCGCCGAGCATGAAGAACAGGAACGACGTCACCAAGTACATCCGCCCGATCAGCTTGTGATCGGTCGTTCGTAGCAACTGGCCGAGCAACGCGCCCTTGACGAGGTGTTGTGCCGGGAACGGCCTCGAGCGGATCGGCATCGGCTCGATGTCAACCGCAGCGATGGGCTCGGCGGGATCAACGGTTCTGGTCATCGTGTCTGCACCGCCTCTCAGCACAGGGCATTGTCCGTCCAGTCGACACCCGCGAACGCGCTCTGTGCAAGCCGCGATCTCACCGGCTCGATCCATTGCCTCTCCCGAGCGCGGCAGAGCTAGGCCCGCCCGTGCACGCTTCGCCCTTGGCGCGGATACGCGCTCGAAAACGTCAGCGCCTCCGTGACCGGGCGTGGCCGCGCGGGAGGTCAGCAGGACCATCGTCACGTGTTCATCACTGGTAAGCCGCTCACCATGGCGGTGTCGCTGCGGAGGGGGCCTAGCTTGCCGGCTCCGCCTAACGGACCAGCTTGACGCCGCGGTTTCGCAGGGCTCGTATGTGGCGGCCCCCGCGGTTGGATCTCGCGACTTATGGATCCGAACGACTTCAGGACTTCAGGACGCTGACCGTCTGTCTGCTGCCACCATGTCGGCCTACAGGGGCGCGGCATGGCTGCCGGGCTTCGGCAATCGCACCGCGGCCAACTCGCCGACTGTTGCTGGGGCGCATTATGCCCGCGCCGACGATGCTGGACTGAGAAGGCGGAGACGGCCACACGCTCCCTGCGGTGGCTGGAATCGCCGGAACGGAGCCTCAGCCATGACCGCACTAGTACACAAATATCAGTGTCCCCGCTGCATGCTGCGGTTCACCGCGAGCAGCGAGATGCAGGACCACCTGTCAAACGACCACGGGCCGCGAACGCGCGCCGACGCCCCACCCGCAGTCGACGTGGCGCCCGTCACTGCGGTCGCGGACGCCGCCGCTGCTGCGCCGACGCAGCCTCCCGCTGCACCGAGCGTCGCCCTCGTCGCTCTACCTCGTTCACGCCGGTGGGGCTGGGTTCTGGCCATAGCCAGCCTGGATCTGGTCATCCTGACGGCCTTGTTCACCTCGACCTCGGTAGCGGTCGTCACCGCTGCGTTGGTGCTGGGACTTGCCGCCTCTTACGCTTGGCGGGCCCGCGGTCGCGCCCGCCAAACCACGACCCTGCGTCAGCACAACGATGATGATGCGATGCAGGGACGAGATGGTCGGCGCATATTGCCGTCGATTCATCGCGGAGCTCCTCGGACACCAGGACGTGATCCAACACGCTGACCGCTGGCAAGCCGGACCGGACGCGCATCTCGCCCATCTTTGAGAGTCTGTCGTGCAGGTTGCACGGCACGGCACCTGAGCAGGTTCGCGATGGAAAATGACCCGGTCGCTCTGGCCCAGTCCTCCTGCCGCGACAGTGCCGGGCCGGGCGCCTTTTGCGCGCTGACGCTCGAGGCGCCGCGCCTCGTAATGGGAAGCGACCGTCCGGGTCTGGCCGTTCAATCGCGGCATCGGCTTCGTCAACGCAATCAGCGGCGGGGTCACGACCTACTTCATCCCCTGGTCAGAGTTAGATCTGCTGCCAGAGAACCGAGGCCACGGTTCGGCCGTGGGTTCGTCACGCGGCTTGTGGATCAGCTCACGTCTAGCTACTCGATTGATCTGAAGTGCGACCTGGGCCTCGTGCTAGATCACGTCGGTTTCAGCCACATCTTCGGTATCGTCCCTCCGCCGCTCGGCCGCATTCCAGATGCCGCGTCCCTGACCTAAGGACCTGTCCGTGAGGTGAAGTGAGCCTTCCGGCAGAAGGATCCCAACCGGGATGAGACCACTCATGTGATGGCGGCTTCCTGTCCACCCTTCCCAACCAAATCGTGATCGTCATGTCGGCCTACGCGGCCGAGGTATCTTGCCGGGCTTCGGCAACCGCGCAGCGGTCAACTCGACCGACCGATACCGGGGCGCAACATGCTCGCGCAGACGATGCTGGACCGCGAAGGCGTAGTGAGCCACCCGTACCCCGCGGTGGCTGCAACCGCCGGAACGGAGCATCGGTCATGACCGGACTAGTACACATACACCAGTGTCCCCGCTGCGTGCTGCGGTTCACCTCAACCAGCGAAATGCAAGACCACCTGTCCAACGACCACCGCCCGCGGGAACGCGCCGACTCCTCGCCCACCGTCCACGCGCCGCCCGTCGCCGTAGTCACGGCCGTCACCACGCCGGCGCCGCCACAGCCTCGCACCGCACCCAGCGTCGACCACACCGCTCGAGGTTCACGACTGTTGGGCTGGGTTCTAACCCTGGCCGGCCTGGCTCTGATCATCCTGACGGCATGGTTCACCTCGACCCCAACCGCGGTGATCACCACTGTGCTGGTCCTGGGACTGGCCGCCTCCTACGCCTGGCGGGCCCGCAGCGGCGCCCTACAACGACGCTAGCTGCCAGGTGCTGCGTGAAACGTGACAGCTCGATGACGAGGATGGTGCCCCGGTGATAGGTGAGGTGTCGCGGTGATGAGCGTGCCGCTATGGGCGTGGATTGCGTTCGCTGCTGTCATCGCGGTGATGCTGCTTGTGGACCTGCTCTCCCACCGCGGCGCGCACATCATCGGTTTTCGGGAGGCCGCGATCTGGAGCGGCGTCTGGGTTGGCGTGTCCCTGATCTTCGCACTCGTCATCGGCCTGACCCTGGGCGCCGGTCCGGCAGTCGACTTCACCACCGCGTGGCTACTGGAGAAGAGCCTGTCGATCGACAACCTCTTCGTGTTCGCGCTGATCTTCGCCTACTTCAAGGTGCCGCGCGCCTACCAGCACAAGGTGCTGTTCTTCGGCGTGTTCGGTGCGCTGCTATTCCGCGGAATCTTTCTCGCCGCGGGGGTCGCCATCGTCACCCGCTTCACCGCGGTGCTGTTCGTCTTCGGCGCGATCCTGCTCTACAGCGCCATCAAACTGCTGCGCGGCGGCGACGAGGACGCCATGGACCCGGACAAAAGCCTGTCCGTCCGCCTGCTGCGCAGAATCGTTCCGATCTCCGACGAGTATCACGGCACCAGATTCTTCATCAAGGAGGCCGGCAAGCGGATCGGCACCCCGCTGCTCGCTGTCGTCGTCGCCGTCGAGGCCGCCGACATCATCTTCGCCGTCGACAGCGTCCCCGCCGTTCTCGCGGTCAGCGACAACGCGTTCATCGTCTACTCCTCCAACGCCTTTGCGATCCTGGGGCTACGGGCGCTGTACTTCCTGCTCGCCGGCATGCTCGACCGTTTCCACCACCTCGGCAAAGCACTCGCCTTCATCCTCGCTTTCATCGGCGCGAAACTGTTCCTGCAAGCGGCACACGAAACGATCAGCACCGCCATCCCGGAGATCCCGTCGCTGCTCAGCCTCGCCGTCATCCTCATCGCGCTCACCATCGCCATCATCGTCAGCCTGCGACGGCCCGAGTCGGACGACGCCCACACGCCGAGCACTGACAACGACATGACCGCCACCGCAGGACGTGAGCCCCGATGACCGGGGACCGGCCCATTGACGCTGCTCACCGCGACGAAGCATGTCGAGATCAGCGACGCCGGCGTGCTAGCGGATCTACTGCGAGAATGAGGCACGGAGAGTCCCCGCCGCCGCTCGGATCGTAGGCTACGCGCGCACGGGAAGTGTCACGGATGGCATGAGGACTCGGTATGTAACACATGGCGCTGATCAGCGACGCTTCTCAACAAAGTTTTCGTGCGTCATCGATCTAGATCAACCGGAGTGTTCGACGCGCCAGAACCCTGCTGCCCGCTACACGATCGACGTAGTGTTCGCAGGTCCAGCGTTGGGCATGGTTCCTGCGATGCGCAGGAGGTCATCCACTTGCGGGGAGTTCGTGCGCGGGCCAGTCGAGTAGCCGGGCTCCGAGCACCGCGGCATGCAGCGTGAACTTCTGTGCCGGGTCGCCTGCGTCTTGTCCGGTGAGGTCCTTAACCTTGGCTAGCCGGTAGGTGACGGTGCGCACCGACATGTTCATGCGGCGGGCGGTCTCGGTAGCGATCTCGCCGGTCGCGAAGTAGGTCTGCAGGGTATGTAGCAGCGGCTCGGCGCCGCCGCGAGCGTGGGTGAGGGGGTCAAGTACAGCGCGCACCAGGTCGGCGATGGCGGCTTGGTCACGGCCCAACACCCGGTAGACGAGCAGGTCGTTGGCGTGCATCGCGTCGGTATCGAGATCGAGTCGTTCCGCAAGCGTGAGCGCCTCACGAGCCTCTTCGTACGAACGGGGGATCCCGTAGGCGCCGGGGTGAGCGCGGCCGGCGGCCACCCGCCGCCGTGGACCGTTCGCGAGCCGACCCAGTTCGGCCTGGATGAGCGCCACCACGTCCGGTGTACCCGCCGCTGAGGTCGACTCTGGCTGCATACCCGGGACCAGCACGACCAATCGGCTGTCCTTGGTGCCGACCAGTACGTCGCGATCCCCGAAGCGGTCCACGATGACCCGTTCGAGCACGATTGCCGCCCGATGTAGCGCCTCGGCTGAATCGATCGGCGCAGTCAGCGCGACTTGATGGGCGCGGCCAAGGTCGAGCCCGAACGGCTCGGCCCGCTCGACCATCCGGGAAACATCGGCATCGCCGCGCAGCAGGTCGTCGATGAAGTCGCGGCGCAGCGATTCCTCATGGCGAACCATCTGGCGCCGTCCCGCCTGATACCCATCGACCAGGACCTCGACCGCGTCGTCGATGACCCGCAACACCGCCTCGGCAGCAGCCCGCACCTTGTCGCGATCACGAGACCGTACAACCATCGGCAGTTCTCGCCACAGCCGCCAAGCAGCAGACAGATACAGATCAACCGCCTGGGCCGCGCCCACGCCCTGCTCGGCCGCCCGCCGGCCGAGCTCGCGGACGGCCTCAAGTTCCCGTTTCTGCGGTCGACGCCCCGACACAGCGGCATCCGCGAGGAAGGTGAGGTACTCACCGAGCAACTCAACCGGAGCCCCGGCCGAAGCCGCGGCCGCCTCAGCGACGGCAAGCAGCCAGGCATCCTCCGGCTTAGGTTCGCCTCGACCGCGATGACCCGTTGAACCCGTTCGGCTCGTCATAGGACCCTCTCCGAGCCGTTTGGCGGACTCCTCGCCGCCGGCGTGCTTCCAGTACAGCCTCATAGCCGGTCGTCGGCAAGGGGACGCTGACCGGCCAGCTCAGGTCGTCATGATCTGCACCACCGGTCCCATCCCCCACCATCGCGACACCAGTCGCGGTCCCAGCGACGCCTTCTTCGCAGACCCCGTGCCTCCCACCTGGGTCGTTCCGAACTCGGTCAGCCCTACGGCGTACGAGGCTTCGCATGCGCCGATCACGTCGCCGATCACGAGGGTGGCGAGCTGTTCGGGTACCGCGCGGACCAGCAGCGCCAGGGCGGCAAGCGCATCTACGCTCAGCCAGGAGCGTCGATAGCTGTGCCGCCGGACAGCACCGGCCGCCGGCGCGGCGTCCCGCCGCGCGCGTCCACCGACAACGAGGAGCCCATCAGGCAGGTTCGGGCAACTCACCGCTCAGCTCAGCTGACCCGTTGGGGCAGCGTGAGCATGTCCTCAGCGCGCTCGCCCCCCTTCGGCGAGGATCTCCTGAAATATCTGCTGTCTGGTCGCCGTGGCCGACCCATTCGATGACCTCGCCGTAGGCCCGCGGGACGATGTGTTCGGCGATCAGGTCCTCCTTGATCGCGTCCGGCAGCGTCTCCGTGGTGTTTGTACTCGGTCTGCGAACGCGACATCAGCGTCTCGGGGTTCAGCTCTGGCGTGCCGCCGAGCCGGTCGATCCGGGCGGCTAGCCGGTCGCCGTGCACCTGCCCGCCAAAGCGGGTCGAGGAACTGGGTCGCTGCCGGTTCGGAGTCCAGATCCTGGGCTTCGTAGTAGTGGGGCTTGTAGCGCCGCGCGCACACGGTCTCTGTGGCCAACGAGACGTTGATCATGCGTCCGTACGATTCAGGTCGGCACCATATGCTGTCGTGACGGGCTCGTGATAGATCTGCTTTCGAGCTTTGGCGCGCAGCGTTTGGGCGTCGGTGAGGAATGGCCTGGACGGGGTGTCGGCCGTTCGCTCGGGGCGGCCTTGGTCTTGGTCATAAGACCTTCGTCGGGTGCGCCACTGAGTGAGCTCGACGTCGCGGGTAATCGTCTCGTCTGCGTGCAAGCCGCAACTGTCGATCGGGTGCTCACGTCGGTGATGTCGACGGTGCGGTGGGGAACGAAGCTCGGCCTGGCGGCGGCAATCCCCCGGTCTTGAGTCGGTTGATGCTCGACGCTACGTCGCACGGAATGTCCTGTCCCCATCCATGCGCCATTATCACACGACGATGTGTAGTGGCTCCTCGAGGATCAGCCGGAGATCGTGTAGGAATGCTGCCGCTGTCGCCCCGTCCAGTACCCGGTGATCAACGGACAGGGTGAGCTTGATCGTGGTCCCGGCGACCACCCGGTCCTCCCGCACGACGGGTTCGTGTGTCGCCGCACCGACCGCGAGAATCGCGGCTTCGGGCGGGTTAATGAGCGCCGTGAAATGGTCGATGCCGAACATGCCCAGGTTGCTGATGGTGAAGGTGCCGCCGGTGAATTCATCCGGCGTCAGTTGCCCGGCCCGCGCCCGACCGGCCAGGCCGAGGAGCTCCGTCGCGATCTCGCCGACACTCTTGCGATCGGCGTCGCGGACCACCGGAACGATCAATCCGTCCTCGAGCGCGACGGCGACGCCGATGTGGATGTGCCGGTGGCGCAGGATCGCATCGTCGGCCCAGGACGAGTTGGCCTGGGGATGTGCGCGCAGCGTGATCGCGCAGGCCCGCACAAGCAGGTCGGTGACGCTGATCTTTGTGCCGTCCGAGGCGAGCCGGTTGTTGACCTCGCCGCGGAACGCGAGCAGGCGCTCTGCGTCGACCACGCTGGTGAGATAGAAGTGCGGCACTGCGGCGCTCGCAGTGAGTCGGCGAGCGGTGACCCGGCGGATCGCTGTGAGCGGGATCCGCTCGTCGGCGGGCCGAGCCGAGACGGCGGGGTCAGCGGGCTCGCCTCGCGCGCCCGGTGAGGAGGGCGACGGTTCACGCGCAGGGACCGGCGCCGGAACGCCGTCCATCGAAGCGACGGCAGCCTCGACATCAGCGCGCACGATTCGTCCGCCGGGTCCGGTGCCGATCACCGAGGCGATGTCCATACCGTGCTCGCGGGCGATGGCGCGGGCCAGCGGGGAGGTCCGCACCGAACCGCTAGCCAGATGGGTCGGCGCCGCGTCGCTCGCCGGTGTCGACCCGGGCTCGGTAGCGGCCGTCGTGGGCGTCCGGGTCGCTGGTGGCGCCGAGGTGTCGACGTTGCTGCCATCACCGATGGTGGCAATGGGCACGCCGATCGGGACGGTCGTGCCAGCGACGACGAGGGTCCGTTCAAGCACACCCTCGTCGTAGGCCTCCAGTTCCATGGTGGCCTTGTCGGTCTCGATCTCGGCCAGCACGTCACCGCGGTGGACCGTGTCTCCCGGCTGCTTGACCCATCGGCTGAGCACGCCTTCGGTCATCGTGTCGGACAGGCGGGGCATGAGGACGTCGGGCATGGCGGCCTTTCCTATCGGGCGAACCGAGTGGCGTCCAGGACCTCGCCGATGACCTTGACCAGCGTTCGCGCGTCGGGCAGCGCGGCGAGTTCGAGTGGCTTGGCGTAGGGCAGCGGCACCTCGGCCGCGGCGACGCGCCGCACGGGGGCGTCCAGGTAGTCGAAGGCACCCTCCTGGATGGTGGCCGCGATCTCGGCGCCGATGCCGTAGGTGAGCCAGTCGTCCTCGAGCATCACGGCGCGGCTGGTCTTACGCACCGAGGCACAGATCGTGTCGCGGTCCAGGGGCCGCAGGCTGCGCAGGTCTACCACCTCGAGCGAGATGCCCTCAGCCTCGAGTTGGCGGGCCACCTCAAGTGCGACGACGGTGGCCCGGGAGTAGCTGACGACGGTGAGGTCGTGGCCCGGCTTGACCACTGCTGCCCGGCCGATCTCGCCGACCTGCTCGCCGTCGGGCACCTCGCCCTTCGTGTTGTAGAGCGCGAGGTTCTCCAACACCAGTACCGGGTCGTCGTCGCGGATCGCGGCGGTGAGCAGTGCTTTGGCGTCGGCCGGGGTCGACGGGGCCACAACCTTCAAGCCGGGGACGTGGGCATACCAAACCTCGAGGTTCTGCGAGTGGCTCGCTGCCAGCTGCTGGCCACCGCCACCGGGGGTGCGGATCACCATCGGCACCGAGACCTGTCCGCCGAACATGGCGCGCATCTTCGCGGCGTGGTTCACGATCTGGTCGATGGCGATCAGGCTGAAGTTGATCGTCATGATCTCCACGACCGGGCGCATCCCCAACATCGCCGCACCGATCGCGGCACCCACGAAACCCTCTTCGCAGATCGGGGTGTCACGCACCCGGGCCGGGCCGAACTCGGCAAGCAGACCGGCGGTGATCTTGTACGAGCCCTCGAAGACGCCGATCTCCTCGCCGATCAGGATGACGGACTCCTCGCGCAGCAGTTCGGCGCGCAGTGTGTCGTGCAGCGCCTGCCGATAGCTGATCACCGCCATGGATCCCCCTACCGTCCGGCCGGGACGACCGGGTCGCCGGGCAGCGCGTGCGGCGCGTTCGCCACCGGTGTGGCGTAGACGTGGTCGAACAGCTGGTCCGGCGTCGGGTCCGGGCTCTCGTCGGCGAAGGCGACCGCCGCGCTCACCTTGGCGTCGGACTCGTCCTCGATCTGACGGGCCGATGCCTCGTCCAGTACGCCGGCGTCGAGCAGCTGAGCGCGTAGCGCCGGCACCGGGTCGGCGGCGCGCACCCGGTCGGTTTCCTCGGTGGAGCGGTACTTGGCAGGGTCGACGACCGAATGGCCCCGTAGCCGGTAGCTGACGGCTTCGAGCAGGCCGGGCTGGCGATCGGCACGGGCGCGCGTGAGTGCGGCGCGGGCGGCGTCACGCACGGCCAGCACATCGTCGCCGTCGACCCGCACCCCGGGCATCCGGTAGGAGCAGCCACGCTTGAACAACTCCGGTTCGGCCGCGGCCTTCTCGACCGGGGTGCCCATGCCTAGCTGGTTGTTGACGATCACGTAGACGATGGGCAGACGCCACAGCGCGGCCAGGTTGAGCGACTCGTGGAACGACCCGATGTTGGTGGTGCCGTCACCGAGCAGACACATCACCGCCTCGGCGTCCGGTCCCGGCTCACTGCGGTAGGTCAGCGCCAGCGCGGCACCGGTGGCCGGCGGGATCTGACCGCCGACGATGCCGTAGCCGCCGAGCAGTCTGGCCTTCGCATCGAACAGGTGCATCGACCCGCCGCGACCACCCGACACGCCGGTGGTCTTGCCGAACAGCTCGGCCATGATCCGTCCAGGCTCCAGACCGCGCGCCAGCGCGTAGCCGTGGTCACGGTAGGTGGTGAACAGGTAGTCCTTCGCCTCTAAGGCAGCCATCAGGCCTACGACGGTCGCCTCCTCGCCGAGGTTGAGGTGGCAGTACCCGCCGATCCTGGCCCGCTGGTACATCTCGGCAGCCCGCAACTCGAACGCGCGGATCAGGGTCATCTGCCGGTAGTACTCCCGCATCACCCGCCCGGGCTCGTCCCCGAGTGGCGCGCGACCAGCGGCCGCCTCGCCGCTCGCTGTCGCCGACTCGTCAGCCATCGTGCTTCCTTCCGCCGCTCGCGCCGCGGACCCGGTGAGCCACCCGCGGATGCTGTGTCACGCGCCAGGCAATTGCTCCTGCAGCGCGAACCGGTCGCTGCCGGCCCGACACTTCGGACACAGCTCGGGTGGCTGCTCGGCGCGGACCGATTCGCCACACACCTCACACACCCACTCGGTAGCCAGCAGCGCGACCACGTCGCCGCGACTCACGATTCCCACGAGACCGCCGGCCGTGAGCACCAGCACCCGGCGGATGCGGCGCTCGACCAGCAGATGCCGGACATCCGCGATCGCGGTATCGGCGCTGACGCTGATCACCGCGGTGGTCATGACCTCGGAGGCGACCGTGCCCGCCCGGGCCAGCAGGTCGTACTCGCTGATCACACCCAGAACGGCCCCACCATCGTCGACCACCGGCACGGCGCTGATCCCGTGCTTGGTCAACGCGTCGGCGATCTCCCGGATCGTCGTGTGCGGAGCCACCGTGATCACCGGCGTCGACATGATCTGTCCGGCCGTAGCCACGGCCGCTGAGGCTGCGATATCGGCTGGCCGGCGCACGTCTGCAGTCTACGACCCGCATGACGTCGCACAAGATCGTCCGTCCTGGTGTAGGCAGTCCGTAGGGCTGTTTCGGGAAAGGACCAAGACCATGTCTGACAGCTATGACACTCGCGCCCAGCTCAAAGTCGGCGACGCGACCTATGAGATCCGCCGGCTCGACCACATCGACGGGTCCGCTCGCCTGCCCTACAGCCTGAAGGTCCTGCTGGAGAACCTGCTGCGCAACGAGGACGGTCACCTCGTGACCGCAGAGCAGATCGCCGCCCTGTCGACGTGGGATCCAACGGCCGAGCACGGCAGCGAAGTCCAGTTCAGCCCGGCGCGGGTGCTGATGCAGGACTTCACCGGCGTGCCGTGCATCGTGGACCTGGTGGCGATGCGCGACGCGATGGCCGTGCTGGGCGGCGATCCGCACCGGATCAACCCGCTGATCCCGACCGAGTTGGTCATCGACCACTCGGTGATCGCCGACGTCTTCGCCCGCCCGGACGCCTTCCGGGTCAACGCCGAACTCGAGTTCGAACGCAACCAGGAGCGCTACCAGCTACTGCGCTGGGCCCAGCAGGCCTTCGACAACTTCCAGGTCGTTCCCCCGGACACCGGTATCTGCCACCAGGTCAACCTGGAATACCTGTCCCGGGTCGTGTTCACCCGCGACGGCCCGGACGGCGCAATGGCCTACCCGGACACGCTCGTAGGTACCGATTCGCACACCCCGATGGTGAACGGGCTCGGCGTACTGGGCTGGGGCGTAGGCGGGATCGAGGCCGAGGCCGCGATGCTCGGACAGCCGATGAGCATGCTCATCCCCCAGGTCCTCGGGCTCAAGATCACCGGCGAACTGCCGCCCGGTACGACCGCCACCGACCTGGTGCTCACCGTCGCCGAACTGCTGCGGCGCACCGGTGTGGTCGGCAAGTTCGTCGAGTTCTACGGCCCGGGCGTGGCCAACGTTCCCCTGGCCACCCGCGCCACCATCGGCAACATGAGCCCGGAGTACGGCTCGACCTGCGCCATCTTCCCGATCGACACCGAGACGCTGGACTACCTTCGCCTGACCGGCCGGCTCGAACACCGGATTCGACTCGTCGAGGCCTACGCCAAGGAGCAGGGGCTGTGGCACGACCCGCAGCACGAACTCGTCTACTCGCAGACGGTCGAGCTCGATCTGGGCACCGTCGAGCCATCCATCGCCGGACCCAAGCGTCCGCACGATCGGATCCCGCTGCGGATCGCCAGCCATGCGATCCGAGCCCTGCTCGCGGGCGAGCCGCAGGTCGATGCGGTGCGCGTCGGCCTGGACGAGGCGTCCGGTGAATCATTCCCGGCCAGCGACCCGATCGCGATCGACCGAGGCCACGACGGAGACGGCCCCCGCAAGCCGTGCGGTTGTGGCGAGGCACATGACTGGCCGTCCGAACCGGTCGCGGTCACCCTCGGCGACGGCACAGGGGTCGATATCGATCACGGCCATGTGGTGATCGCGGCGATCACCTCGTGCACCAACACATCCAACCCGTCGGTGATGATCGGCGCCGCGCTGCTGGCCAAGAACGCCGTCGACCGCGGCCTGGCCAGCCAGCCCTGGGTGAAGACGTCGCTCGCGCCCGGTTCCCGGGTGGTCACCGACTACCTCGAGCGAGCCGGCCTGACGCCCTACCTCGACAAGCTCGGCTTCGGGCTCGTCGGATACGGCTGCACCACCTGCATCGGCAACTCCGGACCACTCATCGCACCGGTCAGCACCGCGGTCACCGAGCACGACCTGACCGTGTGCTCGGTGCTGTCGGGCAACCGCAACTTCGAGGGACGCATCCACCCCGAGATCAAGATGAACTTTCTGACCTCACCGCCACTGGTCATCGCCTACGCACTGGCCGGCACAATGCATGCCGACCTGCTGCGCGACCCGCTCGGCACCGGAAGCGACGGGCAGCCGGTGTACCTGCGCGACATCTGGCCCTCCACCCAACAGATCAAGCAGGTCATCGACGCGTGCGTGCACGCCGACATGTTCACCACCAGCTACTCCGACGTCTTCTCCGGCGATGAAAACTGGCGCGGCCTGCACGTGCCACCCGGTGACACGTTCGCCTGGGAAGACACCTCCACCTACGTGCGCAACCCACCCTACTTCGACGGCATGGGACTCGATCCGGACCCGATCAGCGACATCACCGGCGCACGAGTGCTGGCCAAACTCGGCGACTCGGTCACCACCGACCACATCAGCCCGGCCGGCGCGATCAAAGCCGACTCCCCCGCAGGCCGATACCTCGCCGAGCACGCCATCGCGGCCAAGGACTTCAATTCCTACGGCTCACGTCGCGGCAACCACGAAGTGATGATCCGTGGCACGTTCGCCAACATCCGACTGCGCAACCAACTCATACCCGAGACAGAGGGCGGCTTCACCCCCGACTTCACCCGGGACCGGGAGATCACGTCCATCTACGACGCCTCGCTGAACTACGCGACCGCCGGGACGCCGCTGGTGATCCTGGCCGGCAAGGACTACGGATCCGGCTCGTCGCGTGACTGGGCCGCGAAAGGCACCCTGCTGCTCGGCGTCCGCGC
>QHCC01000216.1:49522-65471 GCA_003243915.1 Pseudonocardiales bacterium
CTGCCGCTGCAGTTCCGGGCCTGCGAGAGTGCCGACTCACTCGGACTCACCGGCGAGGAGACCTACTCGATCGGCGGGATGGCCGGCACGACCGAGTTCCCGCAGGAGCTGACGGTCCGCACCGAGCATGACGGCCAGACGCAGACGTTCGCAGTCACCGTCCGCATCGACACACCAGCCGAAGCCGCCTACTACCGGCACGGCGGCATCCTCCACTACGTCCTGCGGCAACTGCTCAACCGGAACGCGACATCAGCCGAACCAGGCTAAGCACGTATGCAACCGCAGTCGACGCCGAGCGGCGGACTAATCTTCAGCTGTATACGCTGCTCTACCGAGCAGGCACCCTGCTGGTCGTGGCGGCTTGCTCGAGTGGAGTGAGAGCTGAGGCCCGGCATGCCATCGGCGGTGGCCTCACGGGCGAGGAACGAGCCGAGTTGAGCGACGGTGCTCATCAGCGGAGCGCGGAACACGACGGTTCTGTTCTTGTCCACGCCGGTCTCGACTAGGCTTTGCAGGTTGCGCAGTGCAGCGCGAGACGGTGAGCCAACATCGTGTCGGACGCGTTATCCAATGCAGCAGCCGCGAGCGACTCGCTCTCGGGTAGGTCGTGCATGCTGCAGCCCTGCTCCGCCGTTGAACTCAAGCGATCCGCGCGGCGGGACAGCGGTCGTAGCTCACTGGGTATCGCGCGCACCCATCACGTCCGACCCGGCGGCGTCGGCTCCGGGCCACCCATCTCGACCTCTGTTGAAGCGGTCCGATCGTGATCTGTAGCCGCCATGTCGGGACCCCGAATCCTTCGAGGCAGACGCGTCTAGGGCACTCATCTGCGGCAGGGGAATCTGGCCGGCGACTCGTAGCCAGGTTGCAACAGTGGTTGGGGCGCGCCGATATAGGGAATATCGGCGCGGTTCACAGCGGGCGGGATGGCGGCTGGACCGACGTTGCTGTGCGCATTCCTCAGCCGTGCGCCGCAACAGCGGCCCGCGTGTCCGCGTTGTCGACGGCACGTGAATTCTGACCCCCGCGCGGCATCTGAAGTTTGACCCCCTGCCCGCTGACTCTGGCTCGTAGTCGAGGCAGAGGGGACAGGAGTGTTATCCGTGGAGGACTGGGCTGAGATCCGCCGGTTGCACCGGTCGGAGAAGATGCCGATCAAGGTGATCGCCAGGGTGCTGGGGGTCTCGAGGAACACGGTGCGGGCCGCGATCGCGAGCGACGGCGCACCGAAGTACGCGCGCCAGGTGGCGGGCTCGATCGTGGACGCGGTCGAGCCGCGGATCCGCGAGTTGTTGCAGGCGACGCCGACGATGCCTGCGACGGTGATCGCGGAGCGGATCGGCTGGACCCGCTCGATCCGGGTGCTCTCGGCCCGGGTGGCGGAGTTGCGGCCGGTCTATCTGCCGCCAGACCCCGCAAGTCGCACGAGCTATGAGCCTGGCGATATTGCGCAGTGTGATCTGTGGTTCCCGCCGATCACGTTGCCGGTCGGGTTCGGGCAGTCCCGGCCACCGGCGAGGTTGCCGGTGTTGACGATGGTGACCGGCTACTCGCGGTGGCTGTCGGGGCAGCTGATCCCGAGCAGGGCTGCGTCGGATCTGTTCGCGGGCTGGTGGGAGGTTATCGAGCGGCTCGGGGCGGTTCCCCGCACGCTGGTCTGGGACGGCGAGGGTGCGATCGGGCGGTGGCGCCAAGGCAAGAGCGAACTGACGCAGGAGTGTCAGGCGTTCCGCGGCACGCTCGCCACGAAGGTGATCGTGCTGCGCCCACGCGAGCCCGAACACAAGGGCATCGTCGAACGCGCGCATGACTATCTCGAGCGGTCGTTCCTGCCCGGGCGGACGTTCACCGGCCCGGATGATTTCAACACGCAGCTGCAGGACTGGCTGGCGCTGGTGAACACCAGGACTCGGCGGGTGCTGGGTTGCGCCCCGAGCGAGCGGATCGCCGCGGACAAGGCCGCGATGCTCGCGCTGCCGCCGGTCGCACCCGCGGGCGGCTGGCGGTCCGCGACCCGGCTGGCGCGCGATCACTACATCCGCATCGATTCCAACGACTACTCGATCCACCCGAGCGTGATCGGGCGCCGCATCGAACTGATCGTCGACCTGCACCACGTTCGGGCACTCAGCGACGGACGGGTCGTGGCCGATCACGACCGGGTCTGGGCCTGGCACCAAACCATCACCGACCCCGAGCATCTCGCAGCCGCCAAGGTGCTGCGCCGCGAACGGGTCGGAGCGCTGCGCCCAGCCGGCGAACCCGAGGTCGAACAGCGGTCACTGGCCGACTACGACACCGCGCTGGGACTCGACGTCCAGGACGCCGAAGGCGGGGTGGCGTGATGCCCGCCCGCACCACAACAGCCAAGACCGCGCGGGACCTCACTGCCGAGATCGCCTACCTGACCCGGGCATTGAAGGCGCCGACGCTGCGGGACTCGGTCGACCGGCTCGCCGAACGCGCCCTCACCGAGACCTGGTCACACCTGGAGTTCCTGGTCGCCTGCCTGCAACGCGAGGTCTCTGCCCGCGAAGCCCACGGCGGTGAGGGCCGCATCCGCGCCGCGCGGTTCCCGGCCCGCAAGTCGTTGGAGGAGTTCGACTTCGATCACGCCCGCGGCTTGAAGCGGGAGTCGGTCGCGCACCTGGGCACGCTGGACTTCGTCACCGCCAAGGACAACGTCGTGTTCCTCGGCCCGCCCGGCACCGGCAAGACCCACCTCGCGATCGGGCTGGCGATCCGGGCCTGCCAAGCCGGGCACCGGGTCCTGTTCGCGACCGCCGCGGACTGGGTCGCCCTGCTCGCCGACGCCCACCACGCCGGCCGCCTGCAGACCGAGCTCGTCCGGCTCGGGCGTTACCCGCTGATCGTGATCGACCTATGCCGATATCGCGACTATGCCGAGCACGGCGACGAGCCGCTGGCAGCTGCCTGATCTGGCTTGGGTTCGGGTCGTCCGTCGCGGTGGAGACCTCGGCATAGTTGCGGGCTGAGAGAAGCCTCGCCGGGTGGGGGCACCGTGCTCCCGCGAGGGAGGCGAGTGCGATGGGAACTTCGCGGCGGAAGGCCGGTCCTCTGGGGCCGGAGGTCGATGGATACCGGGCGTGGCTGGCGCAGCGTGGCTATACCGAGCAGACGGTTCGGAACATGCTGCAGTACCTGGGCCATCTCGGTCGGTGGCTTCGAGTCCACGGCTTGGACGTCAGCGATCTCGACGAGCAGCGGGTGGCGGCGTTCCTTGCCGACCGGCAGGTCGGCGGCCTGACCCGAGTTTCTGGGTCCGCGTGCGATGGCGCCGTTGCTGGCCTATCTGCGGGAGGTCGGCGCGGCACCGCCGGCACCACTGTCGATGGCGCCGTTGGACGTGCTGCGTGAGCAGTACCGGTCGTGGATGGTGCGCGAGCGTGGTCTGGCGGAGAGCACGGTGCAGCGTTATGACAACACGGCGCGACGGTTCCTGCAGGAGCAGGCGGTCCGCGACGGCACGTTGATGCCGGCGCTGTTGACCGGTTCGGACGTCAACGCTTTTCTGCTTCGGGAGTGCGCCCGGGTTTCCGCGGGATCGGCCAAGGGTCGGGTCGCCGAACTCCGATCGATCTTGAGGTTCCTGTATTTGCAGGGCATCACGCCCCGCAGGCTGGGGACGGCGGTGCCGCCGGTCGGCGGGTGGCGCTTTGCTTCGTTGCCGCCCGCGGCGATGTCAGCGGCCGACGTCCAGCGGTTGCTCGACAGCGTCGATCGCAGCACCGACACCGGCGCCCGGAATTTCGCGATCATCATGATGATCGCACGGCTGGGGTTGCGGTCCATCGAGGTCGCGCGGCTTGAGCTGCGCGATGTGGATTGGCGGGCCGGTGAACTGACCGTGCGCGGCAAGGCACGCCGTCAGGACCGTCTTCCGCTGCCTGACGAGGTCGGCGCAGCGTTGGTCGACTACCTGTCCCGCGGCCGCAACCCGGACGGTGCTCGACATCTGTTCCTGACGTGTCGAGCACCTCGCGGACCGATCCGCGCCGACCTGGTCGGTGACGTCGTCGAGCGGGCCTGCCTGCAGGCCGGTCTCGCGCACGTGAGCCCACATCAGCTCCGGCATGCCCTGGCCGGGGAGCTGCTAAGGCGCGGTGCGGGCTTGGTCGCGATCAGCCAGATCCTGCGCCACCAGGACCTGGCCACCACCGCCATCTACGCCAAGGTCGACTTGGTCGCGTTGCGTCAGGTCGCGGCACCCTGGCCAGGAGCAGCGTCGTGAGCGCGTTGGAGCAGGCCATGACCGACTACCTGGACCTGCGCCACTCCCTCGGCCATGCCGTGTCTGACGTCGGTCGGCTGCTGCCCGGCTTCGTGACTTACCTCGAGGAACGCGGCTTGGGCACGGTCACGGTCCAGGCCGCTGCGGAGTGGGCCCAAACGGGCAACGGGACAACCGGCGTGCCGCGGCGGATGACCGCTGCCCGCGGCTTCGCCCGCTACCTGGCCGGCATCGACGACAACACCGAAGTGCCGCCGCTCGGGCTCACGCCGAACCGGCCGCGGTGGCGGCGGCCATTCATCTACACCCCCAGCGACATTGAGGCGATCATGCGCCAGGCTCGCGACACGATCGCGTCGCCGCTTCGCGCGGCGACCTACGACACCGTGATCGGGCTGCTCGCCGCCACCGGACTGCGGATCGGGGAGGCGATCAAACTCGACCGCGGCGACGTCGACTGGGACAAGGCGGTGCTGCTGATCCGGGAGTCGAAGTTCGGCAAGTCACGCCTCGTTCCCGTCCACGCCAGCACCCTGCGTGCGCTCGCCGAGTACGCCGTCCTGCGTGAGGAACTGCAGCCGACACCGAACGGGCCGAGCTTCTTCGTGTCGCTGACCCGCAACCGGCTCATCTACGCCGTCGTGTCTCCGACGTTCCGACGACTCGTCGACGGCGCCGGTGTCGGCGCGGACGCGCCGTCACCTCCGCGGCTGCACGACCTGCGACACACGTTCGCCGTCCAAACTCTGCTGCGCTGGTATCGCAGCGAGGTCGACGTTGCGGCGAAGATCCCGTCGCTGTCGACGTTCCTCGGACACCGTGAACCGGCCTCGACCTACTGGTATCTGTCCGCGGCACCGGAACTGCTCGCACTGGCCGCGGCCCGTCGCGACACCGCCTCGTCGGCGGGTGGGTCATGACGTTGATCGCGCCGACGCTGCAGTCCTTCTTCACCGACCGGCTCACCCGGCAACGCCAGGTCAGCCCCCGGACCATCGCCGCCTACCGCGACACCATGCGGCTGCTACTCACCTTCGTCCACGCCCAGAGCGGGAAGCTGCCGTCCCAGCTCGACTGGGACGACCTCGGTGCCGCGGTGATCTCGGCGTTCCTGAACCACCTCGAACTCGAGCGGCACAACAGCACCAGGACACGCAACGTCCGACTCACCGCGATCCGTTCACTGTTCTCCTACGCCGCGCTGCGCCATCCCGAACACGCGGCAGTCATCCAGCGGGTGCTCGCGATCCCACCGAAACGGTTCGACAAGAGAATCGTGACCTTCCTGACCGCGGCGGAGATCGATGCCCTGATCGCCGCCCCCGATCAGAGCCGCTGGGAAGGACGCCGAGACCGAGTCCTCATCCTGCTCGCCGTCCAGACCGGCCTGCGAGTCTCCGAACTCACCGCCCTGAACTGCGAGGACATCACCCTCGCAAGCAGCGCGAGCGTCCGATGCGAAGGCAAAGGACGCAAACAACGCGCCGTCCCGCTCAGCGCCCCGGTCACGGCACTGCTTCGAAGCTGGCTGCGTGAACGCGGCGGCCGCCCAGCCGATCCGCTGTTCCCCACCCGGACCGGGCGGCGCCTGAGCCGTGACGCGGTCGCACTCCGCGTCGCCACCCACACAGCGACCGCAGCACAACGCTGCCCGTCGCTGCTCAACAAGAAAGTTCACCCCCACGTGCTGCGCCACAGCTGTGCGATGTCCCTGCTGCACGCCGGCGTCGACACCTCCGTGATCGCACTCTGGCTCGGTCACGCCGGCGTCCGATCCACCGACGCCTACCTCCACGCCGACATCAGCATCAAGGAGAAAGCCCTCGCCCTGACCACCCCCGCCGAGGCTCGCCCCGGCCGATACCGCCCGACCGACAAGGTCCTCGCGTTCCTGGACAGCCTGTGACTATGCCGAGCGACGACCCCGCGAACACAGCCGAACGTCGCCCAGCTCGGCATAGTCGCGATATCGGCATAGGTCCACCTATGTGGACATCCGCATAGGTCGACGAGGTCGGCTACATCCCCTTCGAACCCGAAGCCGCCAACCTGTTCTTCCAACTCGTGAGTTCTCGTTACGAACGGGCCTCGCTAATCGTCACCAGCAACAAACAGTTCGGCCGATGGGGCGAAGTCTTCGGTGACGACGTTGTCGCCGCAGCCATGATCGACCGCCTCGTCCACCACGCCGAAGTCATCGCCCTGAAAGGAGACAGCTACCGACTCAAAGACCGCGACCTCGGCCGCGTCCCAGCCGCCAACACCACCGACAAATGAACATCAACAACCACGCAGGGGGTCAATTTTCGTTTGCCGAAAGGGGGTGAAAATTCGGCTGCCGTTGACACGCGTCACGTCAAACTCCGTGACACCACGCGTCGGTCACGCGCAAGCGGCCCAGCCGCCGGTACCATCACCACGATGTCCACCCGCTAACAGCCCAGGAGACGGCAGTGGAGCCCAGCAAACACGGGGCTCGACCACGAAGTACACAGGCCTACAGCAGCTACAGCGCTCGTGTAGCTGCGGGGTAGTCGCCGTCTTAGCGACATCTGCCAACTGGCTTCAAGCTGCCTTGTCAGGTGGCTGGGACGGCTTCCGCGATCGGGACGGCCAGTTCGGCGGCGATCGGCGTGTAGAGGTCGACGGCTTGTTCGGGAGTCCGGAGCGAGACGATGAGGCTGTACCGCAGCGGTCGGTCGGCGCGATCCGCGCGTTTGTTGTTCTTCCACCACCCGCCGACGGGGTGCACCGCGATGAGGTCGCTGTCCGCGAGATCGGCTCCGGTGCCTTCCCAGATGTCTTGGTGCAGGGAGCCGGTGTTGCGCTGATTCGCACCGACAAGCCAACGGTCGGAGCCGCTCGGCGGCCGCGCGCCAGCCTCTTCGTCCTGGGCGTCGCGGTTGATGCGTGCGAGGAAGTCGGAGGCTCGTTCGAGTGGAGCCTTCAGTTCGAACCTGAGTCCGTGCGAGGCGTAGGCGTAACGACGGCGCCAGCCGCGCCGTGAGGCGGCGGGCTCGATGAAGTAGGAAAGGGTCACGCGGAGCTGCACTGGGGTCTCGGCGAGGTCTCGCAAGGTGTCGCTGGGCCACGGCAGGTGATGCAGTCGGAAGCGGCGCGCGGAGTGTTCGGCGCCGTCGAAGGGCACGAACTCGTCTTGAGTGAGGAGGGTGACTGCGTTGGCGGCTGAGGTGAGCACGGCACGCTCGTTGGGGACACCCCAGCCGTAGCGACGCAGCATCGCAAGCCGCGCCGTCTTGGTCGTTGCCCCATCGACTTCAGCGCGCATCGCCGGGGTCCACTCGGCAGAGTGGACCAGGAGTCCGCGGATCGTCTCCGGCCAAGATGAGGGGTAGGTGGCCATCGCCATGGCAGCCAGACGAGCGGCTTGCGCGGTCGCGGCGCTGGTCGCGTTCGCCGAGCCGAGTGCGAGGTCGTCGCGCGAGGCCGTGGTCCTGACTGACACCAGAGGGTGGGTCTCGTGGAAATCGACTGAGTTGGTCAGGACGTTGCCGCCCTCCATGCAGATCTCAGGCTTGATCGGCCAGCGCTGAGAGCTGAACAGCAGTGATGTCCGGCTGTGCGGAGACAAGTCGCCGGGAGCCGCGAGCACGCTCCAGCCTGAGAAGGTCGGATCCGTCGGAGTCTCGACCAGATCCGTGTGGGCGCCGACGGTCAGCGCGTTCCAGGCTTGGGCCGGGTCTTCGACTACCGAGGCATCGCAGAGGTCGAGGTAGCTGATTCCAACCTGTCGTTCGCGTACGTTCCCGGCCGAGACAAAGAACAGGCGAGATGCGGACGGATCTGGGGCGCCGAGCAGGGTGATGCTGTCCTCGGACTCGCCGATATCCGTGCCTGCGCTCAAGGCATCAATCGATGCCGACCACAACGACGGCTCACCAGCACGGGCCTCCGGCGCGGCTGTGATCGGCAAGCAGAAGACACGTGACCGGCCAGGTGCAGCGACTTCAGGGGCAGCTGCTGCTTGCGCGGTGATCAGTCCGTAAGCAAGCGGATCGTTTGCGGCAGGGGCGTCGGGGAGCAGTTTCACCGACTCAAGCCGGTGTCGCAGCACGATCGGATCTGTGCCGGCTAGCGGACCGTCCAGCGGCCCGAACAGTGCGAGGCCGGCCATGAGAGTGCCGTGCCCGAGGTGATCGCCTCCAGTGTCGCCGACGACGGAATGCACGTCTTCGGGAGCCAAGGACGTGGCCAGCAGCTGATGTGACTGCCGGATGCCACTGTCGAGGTGGCAGACCACTGGTGCGTTCGCCCCTGGCGCCGTGGAAGTGCGTGCGATGAGGTCGCTGGCGAGCTCGTCCTGGTCATCGCGCGCTAGGTCTTCAATCGTGTCCACGAACTCTGGGCGGCGCACCTCGGCGATCGGCACCGCAGTGAATGGCAAGGCCTGGAGATCGCTCCATCGTGCCTCGACCCAGGCGACGTTGCGATCATGGAGTTCGAGGTGCCGAGTGCTGACGCGCAGCCCGCTGGCTTCCGCGAAGGCGTACAGAAGTTCCAACCCGTTGGAGCTTCGCGCGAGCCACAGTTCCCACCATTGAGTGCGTGACGTGTCGGGTTCGCCGTCGGATTGCCACAGGTCGCGTAGGACCGCTCGCCGGATCGAGGCGATATTCGCGACCAGTTCCTGATTACGAGGATTGCCGCCCTCAGTGTCACGTTCCAGGAAGTCCTCGAACAGTTTCAAGAAGGTCGCCCGGTACTCATCGCTGACCCAGACGGTCGCCGTCTCCCCGCTGCTATCGGTCGCTGGTAGCACCGACAGCAGCAGCCATTGGGGCCGTTTCGGTGTCTTCCGATGTTGGGACATGCGTTCCAACGAGTCCACCTTGAGCGGGAACGCATCCTCGGCTGCTTGCAGGACCAAGATGACACCCAGAGCTTGGAGTTCCTCGAGGGTGAGGTCTTCCTCGCTGTCGCCCGTCCCGCGCTCGTTGTCGGCCTCGGCCAGAGCGCTTGTCAGGTCGCCTCGCAGTTTGCCGCCGTGG
Organism: Pseudonocardiales bacterium; assembly: GCA_003243915.1. Lineage (GTDB taxonomy): Bacteria > Actinomycetota > Actinomycetes > Mycobacteriales > Jatrophihabitantaceae > QHCC01. The sequence goes on from QHCC01000216.1 coordinate 58,787, forward strand.
GCGCGTCGTTCGACGTCTCGGATGTTGCGGTCGCCACGGCCTGGGCGGTGGAAGTCTTGATCTTCGGCCCGGTTCAGGACGCTGAGATGGGCTAGCGGCTGGAGTGGTTCACTCACTGCCGGCCGTTCGTCGGGCTGAAAGGGCGACGTTGAGGTCTGTTGTCGTCACCCGGCCCTCGCCGCGCAAGATCACCTGCTTGGCAGCGGCTTCGGCGGCCTGGACCAGCTCCGCGTGGCTCAGGCCCCCTTCTTTGAGTGATACCGACGCCCAGCGGAGGCCCTTGCCGAGCGGTCCGAGTCGCGCCTTCATCACAAGCGCGGCCTGCGCTGCGTCTGGGAGCTGGTAGTTGACGACGAGATCGAATCGACGGAACAGCGCGTGGTCGAGTATGGATCGGTGATTCGTCGCGGCGATGACGACGCTCTCGGGGCTCGCCTGTTCGAGGAACACGAGGAACGAGTTGAGGATGCGTCGGGCCTCTCCGACGTCGTTGCCCCCGCGATGACCGCCCAGAGCGTCGAACTCGTCGAACAGATACACGGCACGCTGATTCGCGGCCGCTTCGAACACGGTCCGAAGCTTGCTCGCCGTCTCGCCGAGAAACTTGCTGAGGAGGCTGTCCAGCCGAACCGTGAGTAGCGGAAGTGAGAGTTCGTGTGCGATGACCGCCGCCGTCATGGTTTTGCCGGTTCCCGGTGGACCTTCCAGCAACAGTCGATGGGCGGGCGTGAAGCCGTGATCCATAAGGGCGTGACGCTGACGCTGCTCGTGCAGGACTCTCGCTATCTCGTCTTTCAAGACCGGCGGCCCGACCAGGTCGCGCAGGGTGACGTCGGGAAACGCCGCTGTGACGAGTTCGGCCAGGTCTCCTCGTGGTCGTGCGATCGCGGTCACGCGATCTGCGACCGGGTCACGCCTGGCCGCCTCGATCGTCTGTTTCAGATCACCGGCGAGGGTGCCGTGGCCTTGGCGAGCGGCCTTCGCCGCGACCTGCATCGCAACAGCGTAGAACGCAGCGTCATCACCGGCAGCGTGACTTCGCACGAGTGCCTTGATGTGCTCGCCTGACGCTGCCACTATCCGCTCCTCAATCACCGAACGCAGCCTGAGGGTATCCGCAATCTCTGACCGAGTCCGCCGCGGACACGACTGCATCCGACGTGTCCCCCCAGAACGGGAAGTTGCTGGCACGACTGATGCAAGGGGTGCTCCCCCTCGCGGCTGCTGCCCGCGGGAACGGTCGCTCACTAAGTCACTGCCGCAGCGGTCTTCCGCTGTTCGGGCAGCTGCTCGCCTCGTCACTCCCGAACCCTCCGCGCCGTAGACTGGCCACCATGACCGAAACCCAGCGCGGCCCACGCGAGAAGGCCGCCGGGGTGGTGAGAGGGTTTGTCGACGAGCTGCGTAGCCGCGTGCTCCACGGCCTCCACCAACATGGATTCGACGACGCTGCGCGCACCTGCCTCAGCGTCATCGATAAGCAGATCAACGACCTCAACGACAAGTCCCGATCGTCACGCGGCAAGCTGAACCAGCAGGACCAGTACCTGCTGACGATCCTCGGCGATATCCGAGCCGAGATGGCGAGCGAACTCGACGGCAACTCGGAGGGCATCGACCGGCCGTAGCGGCGCCCAGCCAGCCCGCTCGTCGCACGAGTGACGCAGCAGCGCGGGTCCCTTCAAGTTGTCTTACCTGACAGCAGCGCCGATGCTGCCGCACGACCGAACACGTACGCGCGGCTCCACGCCGGGGAACGAGCAATGCCCCGGGGCGACGAACCGCCGGTCCGGTACGACCAATGCCGCGCCCAAGCCGTGCGGACGCCATCGAGGTCCACGAAGGCGGCGATCCGACCCGTAGCCCTGAAACGAGCAGCTCCAACGGCGCATCCAGGCCTGGCCACAGCGACCTGAACGCCAGGCGCTGCCAGACTCGCCGGACGTCTCCGCTCGATCCGCTCCTGGCAGGCAATCCAGTCCTGCAGCTGTGTTACGAGGCAACGCGAGCCGTCGACTTAGCTGGTGAGCGGTGACCAGCGAAGTAGACGACGGTCAATCGTGCGAGGTACCGAGCCGGTCAATGAGCCGGCCGGCCGGCAGGCGCACGCGCACCGGATCGGGAGCGGCAAGACCAACTGGCCGCAGCTCAAGGACAACCTGGCCGTCCGCGATCAAGATCCGCTCGACACGATGCGCCTGCGGGTCGTCGACGCGGACCACGTCCCCCGGGCTCAGCTCACTGGCCACGACCTGATCCACCGGCACATCTCGAGACTAGACCGCTACACCGAAGGGCTCACCGACCGCGAGCGCCAGCCCCCGCAACCTCAGAAATCCTCGGCCCAGCACCGCCATTCGACGCTGCAGCTTCGCTATCGGTGCTCGACAAGGGGCTGCGTTCAGCGGCGCGCGTACGCGATCACGACCCCGCGGATCGTTCAAATCACGGCGACTCCGCGTCGGCCGACCTTATCCGCCCGGCGCAGGCCGAGGGGAGGGGATTGTCGTGCCCGCTGGTCGTGAGCCTCAATCAGCGCGCAGCTGGACAGGCAGAGCTGGGACGCGTCGCCGCTCGCCGTCCATCCGTCCGACTCAGAGGGTGGCGCGGACAATGTCCAAGGCGAGATTGTCGAGGCCGCCATCGGTCATCGCGAACCGGTGAAGTAGGCCGTCGCCGTGGGCGGGGCGGTCGTCGATGGTGCCATCGTCTCGACGGTTGGGGTCGGCTTGAACTTCCATGAGCCCGTAGGCGTCGAGTGTGCGGTGCTTCCGCCAGGTGGGCATCCGCAGCGTGTACAGCGCGAGCCGGTCCTCCCCGTCGAGCACCCGGATGCCCAGTTGGGTTCGGTGACGGAACATCAGCCACGCAGCGATCTCGGCGTCGTCGAGCACGTGCATCCAGCCGTTGAGGAAGACGTTCGCCGGCACGGTGACGACGCTCGCGCCGGGTTGCGGCTGTCGGTACCGCGCCGCGGTGCCGGTTGATCGCGTCCCGTTCTCGACCAGAAGCCTCGGGGCTGCGTACCGGCCCGAGGGCTGCCCGGCACCGGGCAGCTCCATCAACCCGATTTCGGCGGTGGCGAGCTTGTCGAACGCGGTCTTGATCTGGCGGACTCGGTTGTCCTTCTGCGTCGCGGCAGCCAAGCTACCCGGCGTGGATGTCGAGGGTCCGAGGACCAGGTGGCGCCAACCGACGCCCTCGGCTGGGTCGACAGCGGTGTTGGCGACCGAGCTGCGACCTCGGCCGCACTGAGCGACGAACAGGGCAATCAGCTCCAGCCGGAGGGCGACGCCGCGCGGGGCGACCAGTCGAGCCAGCGGCGGGCGGTCGACTGCGGCCGGCACTGGGTCCTTGTCGCTCATCGCACCCGGAAGGCGCGTCTCGCGGACGATGAACCCAGACCTGATCGCGATGGCCTCGGGCTGGCTGCCCTCCTCCCAAACCTGGCGCACGGCGGTTCGCGTCTGCGCCTCGTAGTCGTGGTCGCCGGCAGGGCGGAGCAGATCGAGGTTGCGCAGATGACGTTTCCGCTGCTCGGCGGTCAGCACATCAACTCTCAATTCATACGCTTTGAAGAGCACGGCTTGAAGCTGGTGGACTTCGCGATCTGATGGGTGAATTCGACGCGATGATCGGTGGCTTTAAGCCGTACCGGGCTCTACGTCGATTCTACTCGCGAAACCCGACGGCCGCAGGGATCGTGGTCAACGATGACGGGCGAGCGCGGAGGTGCGGGAGGTGAGACGAGTGATCGACGTAGGTCGGTGGTGGCTGTTGCTGGCGGTGGGCGCCCCGCTCGCTCTGCTGACCCTCGCAGCGACTGCGGTTGCGATCGTGTCGCTGTGCACGCACGACGCCGGCCGGCGGGATCACTGCCTGGCGCTAGTCAAGGCGTTGCTAGGTCCGTTGACGCCGGCTGCGCGTCAGGGGCCGGGCGGATAAGCGGGCCGGTCGAGTAAGCGAGCGTGATCAGCGCGGATGTCATTGATCACCGTTGGCGGGAAGTTCTCCTCGTAGGTGCCGATGACATTGGGCAGCGAACTGTGCGCCAAATAGCGTCCAGCAGTGCCGTGGAGATGATGTCACCAGCGTGGCCACTCTGGCAGGCGCGACTGCGTGGGTGCGCGAGAACCCCCGCGGTCAGCGAGTCCATCGCCAACGAACTTCCAGTACACGGCACCGCGAATTCCGATTTCCACGGAGAGTTCTCCGGCCTCGTAGGGTGAGGCTCGTGTCGTCGGTCGGGTCGGTTGAACAGCTGGAGGAGTTGCTCGCACTCGGTCACGAATCCCGCTCCTTCGAGGTGAAGGGACCCGGAAGTCCTGGCGGGCTGAAGGACAAGGCGTACCTGGGCCAGATCGCGAAAGCTGTCATGGCCATGGGCAATCTCCGTGACGGGGGTCTGGTGTGTCTGGGCATCGACGAGCCGCGAATGCGTGAGATGCGGCCGGGTCTGTCTGCCGAGCAGGTCGCGCAGTGGTCGGACTACGACCAGGTGCACACGGCGATGGCCAGCCTGGTCGACCCGCCCCCGGGGTTTCAACCGCTGCTGTTTCGGTTGTCCTCGGGTTGTGACGTGGTGGTCCTCGAGGTCGATGAGTTCGACGACGTGCCGCATCTGTGCCGTGCGGACGTGGGCGACGTTCTGCAGGCGGGCGCGATGTACGTGCGTCCGCGTGGCATGCCGAGGTCCGTACGTGTGCCGGATGCCCGTGAGATGCGTGATGTGCTCGACATCGCCACCGACAAGGCGGTGCGCGAGTTCTTGCGCCGGGCGTACGCGGCCGGGCTGCCTAGCCCCGGAGCCGGGCCTGCGATCAATGCCGACTCGGAGCGGTTCGATGCCGAACGCGCGGAGGCGTGGGCTGCTGTTGTCTCGTCCGTGCTCGAACAGGTCAACTCGTCCGGACACACGGACGTGGCCATCCGGCCAGTGCCCTTCGATGCCGAGCGTGTGGCTCCGAGGCGGCTAGTCGCGTTCCTTGAGCAGCAGACAGTTCGACTTCGTGGTTGGCCACTGCCTTACATCGACTCACGCCAGCCGATTCAGCGGCTCGGCACCTTCGTTGGTCAAGACATCGCTCCGACCGTGGTTCCTCACCTCGAGTCGTGGCGGATGTGTGCGAGCGGCCAGTTCCTGCACCGTCGCGCGCTCGCGACAGACATGCGGGACTCCCCCCTGCTCGAGGCAACAGCGGAGGGTACGACGGGGGCAGTCGCTCTCTGGGACATCGTGCTGTACATGGTCGAGCTGGCAGAACTCGCGGCGCGCTTCGCCGCCGGGCTTCACTGCGACCACATCGACATCGACATCGCCCTTGCAGGCGTCGCCGGGCGGGAACTGATCGCCGGAGACCACCAGGACCACGTCCGGCCCGGTCTGATCGTTCACGCCGACCGACTCAACGCCACGCGACGAGTCGATTCACAGACGCTGCTCGCAAATCCGCGCAGGGTTGGCGTGACCCTCGCGCAAGACCTCCTCGCCCAGTTCGGTCTCGACCTTCCCGACACAGCACTCCTCGACCTGCAACAACGCGTTTTCGGCTCATAACTCAACGCCCAAACCACGCATCGCGGACCGCGCCTGAGCGTCACCACAGTCTCGAAATCCGAACGGTCGCACCTGCTCCTTGCGGGCGAGATGCCGCCGCGCACCGACCTCGACGACACTCGGGCGGCGACGTTGACCAGCTATCGACCTCGCCGCCGATACGATCGCCAACAAGTGCCCCCTCACCGAAGGAGACGCAGTGGATCCCCGCGAACACGGGATTCGACTACGAAGCACACAGGCCTACCGGAGCTACAGCGCTCGTGTAGGTGTTGGGTGGTCGCCGTCGGGTGCGGGGAGCGGGTGCGCTGCTATTCGACGGTGATCTTTTGGTCGCCGAAGTCAGCGATGACGTGCAGTTTTCCGCCGAGGGCGGCGACGTAGGCCTGAAGTGTGCCGAGCTCGGAATGCGACAGGTCGCCCCGCTCGATCTTCGAGACCCGGGCTTGGGAGACGTTCATCAGCTCCGCCACGGCGGTCTGTGTGCCGCCTTGGGCTTTGCGCACGTCTGCCAGCTTGGCCGCCCGCACCGCTTCGTCGATCAGTTTGCGCGCGGTGGCGACGCCATGCTCGTCCAGGGCGGTGCCCACAGCTTCGCTGCGGACCTTGCTCCATTCGCGGGCCATCGTCATATCTCCTCGTCGTAGTCTCCGGTGAGCCAGCGTTCGTAGCGCTGCTCGGCCACCGGGGTGTTCGACAGACAGCGGCGAGGACTGCCGCGCGCTTCTACTCGAAAGCGCCTTGCCTGGATACCGCACGCCCGCAGCGAGAGCCGGCCCGCGCGTTTGCGGGGCTCCGCGCCGACCATCACCTGCTACATGAAAGCTACTTGTACTCCCGGGCCGGTGTCAGACGCAGCCGGCCCAGCGGCTCCGAGCAGTCGCGCAAAGTTCGGTCAGCCTTCCTCCCGGCTCGCCTAGCCTGCATCAGCCGAGGATCGTGAAGTCTGCGCGCCGAGCGGTGGCGCCGAGTTGTCCGGCGTATTAGGAGGTGCCTGGTGCCCGCTGATCGAAAGGCGTCCCGCAGCGGCGTCAGCTCTGGCGTTAGGCGGCCTAGCGTCGGGGCTGGCGTCGGGTCCGGCGTCAGTTCGGTGGCGCCGGGCACCGCGGGTCGGGTCGAGCCGCGGCG
>QHCC01000217.1:0-11071 GCA_003243915.1 Pseudonocardiales bacterium
CCGATCATGTTCGCGTCCAACGGCGAGAAGCTCGAGGACTTCGACGTCTTCCACCCCGACCGGATGGCCTCGCGCATCCTCGGCATGGGCGACATGCTCACCCTGATCGAGCAGGCACAGCAGCACTTCGACGAGGCCGAGGCGGAGAAGATGGCCGCGAAGCTCGCGGCCGGCAACCAGTTCACGCTGGAGGACTTCCTCGACCAGCTGATGACGATCCGCAAGATGGGCCCGATCGGCAACCTGCTGGGCATGCTGCCGGGCATGGGTCAGATGAAGGACGCGATCAGCCAGATCGACGACAAGGACCTCGACCGGACCGCCGCGATCATCCGCTCGATGACGGCGGCCGAGCGCGAGAACCCGAAGATGATCAACGGCTCCCGGCGGCTGCGCATCGCCAACGGATCGGGAGTCAAGGTCAACGACGTCAACCAACTGGTCGACCGGTTCTTCGAGGCCCGCAAGATGATGGGCCAGCTCGGCGGCATGGGCCTTCCGGGGATGGGCCGCCGGAGCGCGACGAAATCGGCCAAGGGCAAGAAGGGCAAGAAGGGCAAGGGCGGCCGCGGGCCCACCCAGCCGAAGATGCCCGCGGGTTTCCCAGGCGGTTTTCCGGGCAATTTCCCGGGCGGGGCCGGCGGTTTCCCCGGCGGTCCCGGGGGATTTCCCGGCGGGATGCCCACGCAGCTGCCACCGGGCACCAACCTGCCCGACCTGAGCAAGCTCAAGCTGCCCAAGGAGTAGCGGCTCCGAACCTCGGCGCGGGCCGTCCTGTCCACCGCCGGTGTGCTCGCTAGGCTCGGCACCATCCTGCCGCATCGCGAGGAGCCTGCCGTGACCGACCAGCCCGCCCCTGTGCCCCCCGCGGACCCTGGCGCCCCGGCGGCTCCGGCCGCCCCGGCCGCCCCTGAGGCCAAGGCGGCGAAGGCCGCGCCATCCGGCTCCAAAACCGGCGCCGCGGCGGCAGACAAGATCGCGGCGGGCTACGCGTTCGCCGGCGAGGCGCTCGAATTCGGCACCGTCATCATCGACGGCACCGCCTACCCCGAGGCCAGGATCCGGGTGCCGCTCAGCATGATGAACCGGCACGGGCTCATCGCCGGCGCCACCGGCACCGGCAAGACCAAGACCCTTCAGGGGCTCACCGAGCAGCTGTCGGCCGCCGGCGTGCCTGTTGTCGTCGCCGACATCAAGGGCGACCTGTCCGGACTCGCCCAGCCCGGTGCCAGTAACGCCAAGATCGCCCAGCGCAGCACCGACACCGCCGACACCGGCTGGGCGCCCACGGCCTTTCCGGTCGAGTTCTTCGCGCTCGGCGGGGTCGGCAGCGGGATCGCGCTGCGGGCGACGATGACCAGCTTCGGCCCGACGTTGCTGTCGAAGATCTTGGGGCTGAACAGCACCCAGGAGTCCTCGCTCAACCTCGTCTTCCACTACGCCGACCAGGCCGGCCTGGCCCTGCTCGACCTCAAGGATCTGCGAGCGGTGATCCAGTTCCTCGTCGGCGACGAGGGCAAGGCCGACCTGGCACAGCTCGGCGGCCTGTCGAGTTCGACCGCGGGCGTCATCCTGCGCGACCTCATCGGCCTCGAGGATCAGGGCGGCGATCAGTTCTTCGGCGAACCGGAGTTCGAAACGAGCGATCTGCTCCGGACCGGCTCCGACGGCCGCGGAATCGTCAGCTCCATCGAACTGGCCAACCTGCAGGACCGTCCCCAGCTGTTCAGCACCTTCCTGATGTGGCTGCTCGCCGACCTGTTCCATGAGCTGCCCGAGGTCGGCGACGTCGACAAGCCGAAGCTGGTCTTCTTCTTCGACGAGGCGCACCTGCTCTTCGACGGCGCCAGCAAGGCTTTCCTCGACGCGGTCACCCAGACCGTGCGCCTCATCCGCTCCAAGGGTGTCGGGATCTTCTTCGTGACCCAGAACCCGACCGATGTGCCCGACGCGGTGCTCGGCCAGCTGGGCAACCGCGTTCAGCACGCGCTGCGCGCGTTCACGCCCGACGACGCCGCTGCGCTGGCCAAGGCGGTCAAGACCTACCCGAAGACGAAGGACTACGACCTGGCCGAGGCGCTGCAGCAGCTGGGGACCGGCGAGGCGGTCATCACCGTGCTCTCCGAATCCGGCGCGCCGACCCCGGTGGCGTGGGCCCGGATGCGCGCGCCGCGGTCGCTGATGGCCCAGATCGATCCCGCCGCGCAGCAGCAGGCGATCGCGGCGTCGCCGCTGCAGCCCAAGTACGGACAGCTCGTCGACCGGGACTCCGCGTACGAGAAGCTCACCGCCAGGTTGGCGCCCCCGCCGGCTGCCGGCGGGCCAGCACCGCCCGCACCGTCATCACCGTCATCACCGTCCGCTGCCGGACCCAAGCCGTCGGGCAAGCCCGCGAAGGACCAGCCCTCGGCCGTCGAGACGGTACTGAGGTCGAGCGCGTTCAAGTCCTTCGCTCGCTCCGCGGCGACGGTGCTCGGCCGCGAGATCACGCGCGGCATCTTCGGCACCCGCCGGCGCTAGCTGGAACCAGCGGACTGGCCCCCCGAGCGGTCACGTCGATCTCGGCACACTCGCAACCGCCGACCGCTGGGCCGACCTGGCCGTGCCCACGTGGAGCCCCCCAGTGGAACTACGGGCCCGGGTGGGACCCCCGGCTGCTGGATGCCTGGGGCGTCGACCCAGGACGCCCCGACGGTGCGCCGCAAGGGACGCTGACGGGTGAGGGCGTGGTGCTGTGCGGCCACGGCATGACGTCCATCCTGCCCCCCTCGAGCGTCGACCTGCATGGTGGCGGCGTTCCGGCCAGCTTGTGGCGAATCATGCGGTATGGCAGCGTCCACCGCGTGTCGATCTACGTGAACACCGAGGCGGTCCGCGCCGCGGCCGGGCGGCTCGACAGCGCTTCGGAGATCCTCACCGGTGCGAACCGCAATTCCGTGGCTGCGGGAGAGTTCGATCTCGGTGACCTGACGCCGGCGGTGGCCGCGGCGAGCAAACAGGTCACCGGTGTGCTCACCGTCGCGAGGGCAGCCGCCGACGAACTGGGCACCAACGTTCGTGCATGTGCCGCAGTCTACGAGTCCTCCGATCACAAGTCGGCGGGAATCTTCCATGGGCTCACTTAGCCTGTCCGGCATCGAGCGCGAACTGCGGCATCTGCTCGCCCAGATCCAGGACCTTGATCTCTGGCCGCCGTGGGACGCGGTGAGGACGGTGGTCGAGTTCTTCGGCGAGGTCATGCACATCGCGTTCGAGCCGCCTGACCCGGATCCGGCCATCGTGCTCGACTGCGCTGGCCAGTGGTGGAATGTCTCGCTCGCCGTCGACTTCGCGGAGGGCGATGTCGACGCCTGTCGCACGGCGATGGTCCCCGCGGTCTGGCAGGGGGAGGCGGGCGACGCCGCCCGCTCGAGCATGCAGGCGTTCTCGCGGCGCACCGGCACCGTGGCGCAGGCTACGAGTTCCATCAACAGTGCGCTGCAGGACCTCGCGGTGGCGATGAAGGCGGCACGTAGCCGTCACAGCCGCGCCTACGGCGAGCTCAATCCCACCGTCGACTTCGGCTTCCACCTCAATCCCGTTGGATACCTGCACGACCTCGAGCACGCGATCGAGAACTTCGTGCGGGGGGTCGAGGACCTCATCGGCGCCTATTCCGATGCCGCCACGGCCGTCCAGACCGGGCAGGAGAAGATCGAGGCGGCCTGCGAGTCGATCGCCCTACCCGCGGCGATCGGTGCGAACGAGGGCGCGATATCGACCATCGACGGGTGGACGGGCGGGCAGCAGGGCCCGTTGCGGGGGACTGTGCTGGCCCGCGCCAATGCTCGCATAGCCGCGATGTCGGCTGCGGACCGGGCACGCGTCAACGGCTTGCTCGGCGCGGCGCCCAACGACCAGGCGCGAGCATGGATTCTTGCCGCGGTCGGGAGCGGCGCGAACCTGGACACGCTCGACCGGTTCGCCGCTCGGATCGACACGCTCTCCCCGACCCAACTGACTGCTCTTGACCCGACCACCGGAACGTCCTACACCGAGGGATCCGACGACACCACCTGCGGTTCCGACGCCCTGGTCGTCGCCAAAATGATCAACAACCCGGTCTACGCCCTGTCGATAGTGGACGGCTACGACGCGACGACGGGCGCCACGATGCCCACTCCGAACCCGACGGACACCGATCCGATCCACGCCCGCTTCGTCGCTGCGGCCAACGCGATGCACGACCAGACGAACAGCGTCCTGTCGCACACCGGGACGCCGCAGGTGCCCTGGCCGCAGCCGTGGGGCACACTGCCGGGCGCGGTGGCCAACGCCATGGACGGCCCGGACGGCGCCGGCGTGCCCGGCACGTCCTACCAGGGCCACCTCATCGACCCTTACTCCTTGGGAAGCGAGTACGACTCGATCGGCACCACGGTCAGCCACGGCGAGGCCGTCCCACTGTTCGTCGGGGACGGTCACTCACCCCGGCACATCGTGCTCGTCACCTCGACCACCGGCGACACGATGACCGCCTACGACCCGTCACGCGGTCAGACGTACTCGTTCTCCCGTTCGGACTTCGTCACCAACCACCTCGATCTCGGCGGCTGGACGCAGGCCTGGCTGTCCGTGACACCCTCGTGAGCACCGCGGCGACGCGGGTGTGGGCGGTACTCCTGACCGCGGCACTGTTGTGCGTCGGCTGCACCCACCCCGCTAAGGGTCTGGTGACCAACTCGACCGACCGGGCCCGTGCGCAGCGGATCCAGCAGGACCCTTGGCTGACCCGGACGCCACTCAGAGTTCGCACGGCCGCCGGCTACGCGCCCGGGTCCAACCGCCAGCTATCCCGCCGGGTCACCGGCCGCCAGGAAAGCACCCGGCTGGACCCGCGCGCCGCGGTGCTTGCAGAGGTGCACCTCGCGCTCGCCGACGGCTGGCGCCTCGTGTACGCCCGCTGCCTGCAGACCCCGTCCGCGCCTCCGACGGAGAAGGCCGGTGAACTCGCTCCGCGCGGTCAGGTGGCGGCCGTGCTGCAACTGGGCGCCGGTGACCTGAGCCGGCAGGCCGCCGCTGTCGTCGACGCGACAGCGCTCAGCCCGGCCGGCGCCGGAAGCCAGCCACCGATTGCCACCGTCGAGGTGGACGGGTACGTGCCCCACCACGCAGACGTCTCGTGGCCGTCCTCGCGCGCCGTGGACGTCGCGACGACCTGCCTGACCACGAGCGGGTACGGGTCGTCTGGGGCTTTGCCCGCGCTGCCGTTCACCCCGATCACGTAGCGCCGGGTACGGCCATGTTGACCAGCTCGGGCTGCGTGGCTACTCGCTCGCCCCACCGGCGGCCCCCCCACACCCAGCGGAAACCCTGCACAGGCTTCGCCGGCATCAAAGATCACGATCTACGGCTGCCGTGCTGGCTAGGCACCGCGGCCGCTTCAGCACACGTGTTGGTACCGGCTAGATCCTCACCGCGCGCCGGCCTCACTGCCCCGTGCCGCCCGGACGGCGGGAGGCGTTTCAGACGGCCGCCGCGGCCCGCAGGTTCGCCGCCACGGCGGCCGGGACGAGCTCGTGTCGCGAGAACTCCCGGGAGAACCGCCCGGTGCCGGCAGTCAGCGAGCGCAGCGTGATCGGATACCGCACCAGCTCGGCGTCGGGAACCTCGGCGCGCACGATTGTGCGCTCCATGCCCACCGGCGCCGAGGTGTCGGGCTCCGTGCCGGTGACGCGCCCGCGCCGTCCCGACAGGTCCGACAGCACCCCGCCCACATGCCCGTCGGGGACCGTGATCTCCAGCCGGGCCAGCGGTTCGATCAGCGCCGGCTGGGCCGCGGCGGCCGCGTCCTTGACCGCCAGCCCGCCCGCCATCTGGAAGGCGGCGTCGGAGGAGTCGACGCTGTGTGCCTTGCCGTCGACGAGCGTGACGATGACGTCGACCACCGGGATGCGGTCGTGGTCCAGGCCGTGCTCCAGCTGGGCGCGCACGCCCTTCTCGACCGAGCCGATGAACTGGGACGGCACCGAGCCCCCGACCACCTTGTCGGCGAACTGCACGCCGGAGCCGCGTGGCAACGGCGCGACGATCACGTCGCATACGGCGTACTGCCCGTGCCCGCCGGACTGCTTGACCAGCCTGCCGTGGCCGCGTGCCTCGGCGGTGAACGTCTCCCGCATCGCGATGCGTAGGGGGACGGTGTCGACGTGCGCCCCGGTGGCTCGCAGCCGGTCGAGCACGACGTCGGCATGTGCCTCACCCAGGCACCACAGCACGAGCTGGGCCGTCTCCGCGTGCCGCTCGACGCGCACCGCCGGATCGCCCGCGGTCAGCCGGCCGAGGGCCTTGGCCAGCGCGTCCTCGTCGGCGCGGGTGGCCGCCTGAACGGCGATCGGCAGCAGCGGCTCGGGCATGTCCCACGGCGCGATCAGCAGCGGCGCCGTCTTCGCCGAGACGGTATCGCCGGTCTCTGCCACGCCCAGGCGGCCGATGGCGCAGATGTCACCGGCGATGGCCCGTTCGATGGGCCGCAGAGTGGCACCCAGCGGCGAGTAGATCTGCCCGACCCGCTCGTCCGCATCGTGGTCGGGGTGGCCCCGGTGCGCGCCGCCGTGCCCCGAGATGTGCACCGCCGACTCCGCCGTGAGCGTCCCGGAGAACACCCGCAGCAACGACAGCCGGCCGAGGTAGGGGTCGACGGTCGTGCGCACCACCTCGGCGAGCAGCGTGCCGTCCGGATCGCAATTGAGCCCGGACGGGGGGGAGCCGTACAGCGGCATCGTCTCCGGCGGGTCGAGCTCGACCGGGGACGGGAAGGCGCCGGACAGCACCTCCAGCAGCTCGCCCAGTCCCAGCCCGGTCGTCGCGCACACCGGCAGCACCGGGTAGAACGTGCCGCGCGCGACCGCGGTCTCGAGGTCGTCGATCAGGACGTCCAGCCCCAGCTCCTCACCGGCGAGATAGCGGTCCAGCAGCGTCTCATCCTCGGTGTTGTTGATGATCGCCTCGATCAGGGCGGCGCGCTCGGCGTCGATGTCGCCGTCCACCGTCATCGACGAATCGACGGTTGTCTCCTTGGCCGGGAAGCCGGCTGAGTAGTCGCTGACCGTACGGGTCAGCAGCCCGACGAGCGCCTGCGGTACGGACTCACCGGACCCTCCTACGCTGAGGTAGAGGGGCAGCGCGTCCTGGCCGTCCGCGCCGCCGAACACCCGCTGACACGCCTCGACCGTCGCGGCGAACGACGTGCGACCGACGTCCAGCTTGGTGACCACGACGGCGCGGGGCGTGCCGAGTGCGGCGCATTCCTCCCAGAGCGACACCGTGATCGGATCGATGTCGTCCGCGGCGGACACGACGAACAGGGCCGCGTCGGCGGCGCGCAGCCCGGCGCGCAGCTCGCCGGTGAAATCGGGATAGCCGGGAGTGTCGAGCAGGTTCACGACGACGTTGTCCCAGCGCAGCGGGCAGACCGACAGGCCCACCGAACGCTGCTGGGACACCTCGACGGGGTCGTGGTCGCTGACCGTGGTGCCCTCGGCGATCGTGCCGGCCCGCGAGATCGTGCCGGTAGCCACGAGCAGGGCCTCGACGAGCGTCGTCTTCCCTGCGCCGGAATGCCCGACCAGCGCGACGTTGCGGATCTTCTCGGGCCGGTCGGCGGTGTCGAACAAGGCGGTCGCGGTTGCTTTGGCGGCCTTCTTGGCAGACATCGCATCAGCTCCCCGTAGCCCTCGACCGCTCCGGCGTCGGTAAGAGCGGCTCCCGGCATTCGACACCCAATCTCCTTCGCGCGACAAGCGATTCGTGCAGATCGATGTGGCACGGCGGCTATCGTTGGGGCACCACGAACCGCCCCGACGCCCGGAATGGATACCCCTGCAGCGTGCTCAACATCCACGCCCGGTCCTTTTTCGCCAAGGCGGTCGGGCCGCTCGGCGCCAGGTTGGCGAGGGCTGGCGTCACGCCTGACGCGATCACGATCATCGGCACCGTAGGCGCCGTGGCCAGCGCGTTGGTCTTCTTCACCCACGGCGCCTGGTTCACCGGGACGATGCTGATCTGGGGCTTCGTGATGCTCGACCTCGTCGACGGTGCGGTGGCTCGCGCGAGCGGGCGCGCGTCGAAGTTCGGAGCGGTGCTGGACTCCTCCTGCGACCGGGTCGCCGATGCCGCGGTCTTCGGCTCGATCGCGTGGTTCTTCGCCATGCACGGACAGCGTTGGATGGTGCTGGCGGCGCTGCTGTGTCTCGTGCTCGGCTCGCTCACCTCCTACATCCGCGCCCGGGCTGAGGGAGTCGGCCTCACCGCCACGGTGGGCATCGCCGAGCGGGCCGACAGGTTGATCATCGTGCTGGTCGGCACCGGTCTGTCCGGCGAGCACCTGCGCGTGCCGTACGTGCAGGCGGTCGCCCTGTGGCTGCTCGTGGCCGCATCCACGATCACGGTCTACCAGCGGTTCGCGACGGTGTACCGGCAGTCCAAGGCCCAGGAATCCGTGCCGGCGGAGGCCTGATGTTCGACCGGACCCGCGGGCGCGCGGTGGATCTCGGCTATGCGGCGGGCTGGGGGGTACTGAAGGCGGTGCCGCAGGGTGTGTCGGCCCGCGCATTCCGCGCCGGCGCCGATGCCGCAGCGGTGCGCAACGGCGCGGGCACCCGGCAGCTACGCAGGAACCTGCGCCGGGTCGTCGGCAGGGGTGTGTCCGAACTGCGGATGGACCGCCTCGTCGGGCAGAGCCTGCGCTCGTACTCGCGCTACTGGCTGGAGACGTTCCGGCTGCCGAAGATGGATCACCGCGATGTGGCGGCCCGCCTCGACGCGAACGCCGAAGGGACCGAGCACCTCGACGCAGCGATGGCGGCGGGCCAGGGCGCGATCATCGTGCTGCCGCACATGGGCAACTGGGATGTCTCGGGCCTGTGGTTCGTCGAGCGGGGGTTCCCGTTTGCGACGGTGGCCGAGCGGTTGGAACCGGCCTCGCTGTATGACCGCTTCGTGGCCTACCGCGAGAGCCTCGGCATGGAGGTGCTGGCGCTCACCGGTGGGCTGCGCTCGCCCATGGAGGTGCTCGCCGAGCGGCTGCGCGCAGGCGGCGCGGTCTGCTTGGTGGCCGACCGGGACCTGTCCCGAAACGGCATCGAGGTGCAGTTCTTCGGCGAGGCGACGCGCATGCCGGGCGGCCCGGCCCTGCTCGCCGCGCGCACCGGGGCCCCGGTGCTACCCGTCGGGCTGTGGTTCACCGAGGACGGTTGGGGACATCGGGTCAACCCGCCGATCGAGCTGCCCACGGGCCGGCGCCTGCGCGACCGGGTGAGCGCCGGGACCCAGGCCGTGGCCGACGTATTTGCCCGCGAGATCGCCGCACATCCCACCGACTGGCACATGCTCCAGCCCCTCTGGCTGGCCGACCTGTCCCCTCGCCCGCAACCGGTGGCGGCCGAGCCGGCCGGGTCGAGCGCACCGTGAGCACTGCGATGCGCATCGGGATCGTCTGCCCCTACTCCTGGGACATGCCCGGCGGCGTCCAGGCCCACGTGCGCGACCTGGCCGAGAAGCTCATCGAACTCGGGCACGCGGTGTCGGTGCTGGCCCCGGGTGACGGCGACATGCCGGGCCTGCCGCCCTACGTCGTGCTGGCGGGCAAGGCGGTGCCGTTCCCGTACAACGGGTCGGTCGCCCACGTCCAGTTCGGATTCGTCTCCGCGGCCCGGGTCCGGCGCTGGCTGCGCGACGGCAACTTCGACGTGGTGCACGTCCACGAACCCGCGGCCGCCAGCCTGCCGCTGCTTGCCTGCGTGATCCACGACGGCCCGCTCGTCGCGACGTTCCACATGGCGCTGACCCGCTCGCGGTTCCTGTCGATGTTCGACAACGTCCTGCAGCCGTTCTTCGAGAAGCTGAGCGGGCGCATCGCCGTATCGGCCGCCGCCCGCAAGGTGATCGTCGAGCACCTCGGCGCCGACGCGGTCGTCATCCCCAACGGTGTCGCGATGTCGAACTACTCACACGCGCGCCCGCTGGCCGGCTACCCCCGCGAGGGCGCGACGATCGGCTTCATCGGGCGCTATGACGAGCCGCGCAAGGGAATGGACGTGTTGGTCGGGGCGCTGCAACAGCTGGCCCCCGAACGCCCCGGCCTGCGCCTGCTCGTGGCCGGACGTGGCGACGCCGACGATTTTCGCGCCGCGCTGCCCGCGGGGCTCGGCGAGCGGATCGTCCTGCTCGGGCAGGTGAGTGAGGCCGACAAGGCGCGAATGCTGCGCAGCGTCGACGTCTACTGCGCGCCGAACACCGGCCAGGAGAGTTTCGGGATCATCCTGCTGGAGGCGATGGCCGCCCGGACCCCGATCGTGGCCAGCGACATCGATGCATTCCGCAGGGTGCTCGACGGGGGGGCCGCGGGAGCGCTGTTCGCGACGGGTGATCCGGCCGCGTTGGCTGGTGCGCTGGCGGCGGTGCTCGACGATCCGGAGCGGCGTAGCTCGCTCGTGGCAGCCGGGCTCAAGGCCGTGGCACCGTTCGACTGGTCGGTGGTCGTCGAACAGGTGCTGCGCGTCTACGAGCTGGCGATAGCAGGCGCCGGCATGAGCGCGCGCTGAGCCTGCGCTGAGCCTGCTCGGCCGCGCGCGGTAGGGCGATCGGCGCGGCCACACCAGATGACTAGAGTCTGCCAGCGTGCTCCCTGTTGGCTGGTTCGTACTCGCCGTGCTCCTCGCGGTGCTGCTGACGATGTGGGTCACATTCACCCTCACCCGCCTGGACCGGCTGCACGCGCGGGTCGATGCCGCGCAGGCGGCGCTGGACGCGCAGCTCGTGCGGCGGGCGGCCGCCCTGTTGCACGTCGCTGAGTCGCCGGATTCGGGAGTGGCTGAGCGGCACCGCGCCTACTACGAGGCGGTGGCCCACACTGCGCTCAACGTCGACATGAACGAGCGGCCGGGCGCTGAGAATGCGGTCGGGCGCACGCTGAGTGACCTCGCCCTGAGCGCGACCGAGTTGCGCCCAGACGCCGCGGCCGAGCTGCGGGAGGCCGCCGCGCGCGTGCAGATCGCCCGGCGCTTCTACAACGACGCGGTCCGCGACACCC
>QHCC01000217.1:11077-12672 GCA_003243915.1 Pseudonocardiales bacterium
CTCGCCGGTCGGCGCGCCATGCCGCAATTCTTCGACATCGATGACACGCTGCCGGTGCATTTGCCCGTGCCTGCCGCGACGGCACCCGAACTCGACACCCCGACCCTCGATCCGGTACTCGACCCGGCAAAGGATGTCTTATGACCCGCTCCACCCGCGTCCTGCGGATCTCCTGCGCTGCCCTCTCGGTGACGTGCCTGCTGGGCGTAGCGGCGTGCAGCGGGGGCCACCACAAGAAGGCGGTGTCCAGTTCGGCGGTCAATCCGACGGCCAAGAAGTCGGTCGCACCGCAGCCGCAGCCGAAACCGGCGCCGAAGCCGCTGGCCTTCGACCCGCTGGTCGGCGGTAAGCAGACGTCGGGCTCTGTCGTCGCGGTCAAGATCGACGACACCGCGAACGGGCGGCCCCAGGTCGGCATCGACAAGGCCGACATCGTCTACATCGAGCAGGTCGAGGGCGGCCTGACCCGCACCATCGCGGTGTTCCACTCGCGCAAACCCGTCCCGGTCGGCCCGGTGCGCAGTGTGCGGGCCAACGACCCGGAGCTGCTCACCCAGTACGGGCGGATCGCTTTCGTGGCCTCCGGCGGCGGTGGCGACTCGCTGCCTGCGCTGGACAACTCCGTGCTGCGCGCCGACATCAACGACCGTGGCGGCCCGGGATTCTTCCGCGACGACAACCGTCCGGTGCCCTACAACCTGATGCTCGACATGACGAAACTCCCGCCGACGTTCGGTGCCGGTGCGCAGTCGATCGGTTTCACCTGGTCGGCCTCGAAGTCGGGATTGAAGGGCACGCCGATTGCGGCGCAGCTGCACACGATGGTCGGGGGCACCCCGGTCCAGTTCATCTGGAGCAGCGGGCTGCACCGTTTCGTCCGCGTGATCGACGGCGCGGTCCAGCGCGCGGCCGACGGGGCCACCATCGCCACCCCGAACGTCATCGTCCAGTTCTGCAAGGGCCACGTGAACCCCCACGACGTCGACCAGGCGGGCAACCCCGGATTCTTCACCGAGTCGATCGGATCGGGGCGGGTGGCGGTCTATCGCGACGGGCACCGCGTCGACGGAAGCTGGTCGCGCAAGAGCGCCGCATCCGGCACCGCGCTGAAGGACAAGTACGGCCGGGCGATACCCCTCGCCCCCGGAGGGGCGTGGGTGGTCCTGGTCGATACCGCGGCCCCGCTCGGGTAGCGGCCAGGCCACGAGGTGGCGATCGGCTGGCGTTGACGGCGTCTCGCGGCCCGTAGAATCAGGGCCATGTCCGAAGCGCAGAGCCAGAACACCCCGGAGCACGTGGTAGGGACCTCCCGCGTCAAGCGCGGCATGGCCGANNGGCGGCGTCATCATGGACGTGGTCACGGCCGAGCAGGCCACCATCGCCGAGGACGCGGGAGCGGTCGCGGTCATGGCCCTCGAGCGGGTGCCCGCCGACATCCGGGCCGAAGGCGGCGTGTCGCGGATGAGTGACCCGGACATGATCGAGGCCATCATCCGCGCCGTCTCGATCCCGGTCATGGCCAAGGCCCGCATCGGGCACTTCGTCGAGGCGCAGGTGCTGCAGTCGCTCGGCGTCGACTACATCGACGAGTCCGA
>QHCC01000218.1 GCA_003243915.1 Pseudonocardiales bacterium
TAGATCTCGCAGGCCTGCCACAGGTGCCGCCGGTCGAAATCCGGCCAGGGCGTGTCGACGAAGACCAACTCCGCGTAGGCCGACTGCCACAACAGGAAGTTCGACGTGCGCTGCTCGCCGGACGTGCGGATGAACAGGTCGACGTCGGGCAGCCCGGGTTCGTCGAGGTGGGCGGCAATGGTGCGTTCGTCGATCTTGGCCGGATTGATCGTGCCCGCCGCCACTGCCTTCGCGATCGCGCGGGTGGCGTCTACGAGTTCGGCCCGGCCGCCGTAATTGACGCAGAACTGCAGGGTTAGCCGGTCGTTGTCGCGGGTGAACAGCTCGGCGTCCTCGAGCTGATCGATGACGCTGCGCCACAGCCGCGGGCGCCGCCCGGCCCAGCGGATGCGCACGCCCAATGCGCCGAGTTCGTCGCGACGGCGTCGGATGACGTCCTTGTTGAAGCCCATCAGGAAGCGCACTTCTTCCGGTGAGCGGCGCCAGTTCTCCGTCGAGAACGCGTAGGCGGAGACGGTCGAGACCCCCAGCTCCATCGCGCCGTGCAGCACGTCCATCAGCGCAGCCTCGCCGGCCCGGTGCCCTTCGGTGCGCGACAGGTTGCGGGCATGGGCCCAGCGACCGTTGCCGTCCATGACGATGGCGACGTGCTTGGGGACGAACTCGGCCGGAATCGAAGGTGGACGCGCGCCCGAGGGATGCGCGGGCGGGTCCGGCCAGGACGTCGACCGGTCCCGGGAGCGGCCGCGGGCACGGCTGCGGTGTGCCGGCGGCGACGTCATCCGGCCACGGTACCGGCGCCCGCCCCGTCGTATTCGGTTGCCGGATGCGATGGGATGACAGGATGCGCCCCGAGTTGAGCGTCCCGCCGAAACTGAGTCCGGGGGATCGCGTCGCCATCCTCTCACCCTCGTTTGCTGCGCCGGCGGTCTTCGCCGGGGTGCACGAGCTCGCAATGCGCCGGCTACGCGAGGATCTGGAGCTCGTTGCCGTCGAGTACCCGACCACCCGGGCGCTGGACGCGTCGCCGCAGGCGAGGGCGGCCGATGTGATGGCTGCCTTCGCCGATCCCGACATCCACGGCGTCCTCGCGACCATCGGCGGCGATGACCAGATCACGGTCCTGCCCTACCTCGACCCAGAGGTGGCACGCGCCAACCCCAAGCCGTTCTTCGGCTACAGCGACAACACGAACCTGCTGAACTGGCTCTGGAACCTCGGCATTGCGGGCTACCACGGCGGGTCGACGATGGTGCATCTCGGTCGCCCGGTATCCACCCACCCCGTCTCGCTGGAGTCCCTGCGCTCGGCGTTGTTCGTGCATGAGGACGTCGAGATTCGTCCGGTGGAGGCCTTCGGCGAGGACGAGATCGGGTGGAACGACCCGGCCGCGTCGAGCACCGAAGTACACATGACTCCTGCGCCGGGCTGGACGTGGCACCAACCCGGCACCGTCCTCACCGCGCCGACCTGGGGCGGGAACCTGGAGATCCTGCACTGGATACTCGCGGCGGACCGATGGGTGCGCCCGGTGGACGATTACGCCGGCTGCATCCTGCTGCTGGAGACCTCCGAGGAGATGCCCACGGCGCAGGAGGTGTCCCGGATGCTGCGCAACGCGGGTGAGCGCGGTCTGCTCGGACAGTTCCCCGCCGTTCTGGTCGGTCGGGCGCGGGCCAGCAACTTCGACCAGGTCCGGCCACCGGAGCAACGTGCCGGGTACCGCGCCGAGCAACGCGCCGCCGTGCTGGGCGCGTTCGCGACGTACCACCCCGAGGCGATGATCGTCTTCGACGTCGACTTCGGGCACACCGACCCGCAGTGGGTGCTGCCCTACGGCGGGACGATGACTGTGGACGGGCCGGCCCGGCGGATCGTCGCCCACTACTAGTGGTCTGTTTCCGATGCAGGTCCACTCCCACACAGACCATTAGGCGACAGGCTCGCCTCGGTTCATCTCTCGGGTCGCCAGCTCGCCTCGGTTCATCTCCCGGGTCGCCAGCTCCCCTCGGTCCACCAGGGGCAACGAGCGCAGGCCCCGTTCCAGATGCCATTGCAGGTGAGCCGCGATCAGCCCGCTCGCCTCGCGTCGGGCGTCCTCGCCGCTCGCATCCGCCGTTGTCCAGCCACCGCCCAGCAGGGCGACCATCAGCTCGACGGAATCACGCTGCGGACGGGCCGACCCGGTGGGCCGGCAGCGCTCGCAGACCGCTCCCCCGGCCGCAACGTTGAAGGCCGTGTGCGGCCCGGGGGCCGAGCAGATGGCGCACTCGGTGAGGGCCGGCTCCCAGCCGGCGGTGGACATGGCCCGGATCAGGAATGCGTCCAGGACGAGCCCGGACGGGTGCACGCGTTCGACCAGCGCCCGCAGCGCGCCCACGATCAGCAGGTAGAGGCGCAGCGCGGGCTCGCCCTCCTCGGTCAACCGTTCCGCCGTTTCGCAGATCGCCGAGACGGCAGTCCATCGTTCGTAGTCGGTGGCCAGCTGCGCCCCATAGGCCCCGAGCGACTCGGTCTGGGTGACCAGGTCGAGACCACGCCGCCCGCCCGGCGCCTGCTGGCCCTCGGACAGCCGGGTATGCAGCTGGACATCGATGTGGCTGCCCGGCTCGAGGCGCGCCCCGAACCTCGACGTCGTACGCCGCACGCCCTTGCCGACCGCGCGCACCCGACCGTGCCGGCGGGTGAGCAGCGTGACGATCCGGTCGGCCTCACCGAGCTTCTGCACGCGGAGGACGACCGCCTCGTCACGGTAGAGGGGCACCCCGCCATCGTCTCACCGTCAGCCGGCCACGGCGGCCTGCGACTCGGCGGCGCGCTCGCGCAGTCGGGCGTGCAGCGCCAGCGCGAGCACCCCGACCGCCAGCCCCGAGCCGATCGTCACGGTGAACGCCACCCGGGCGCCATACGCGTCGGCCAACCGACCCACAAGAGCGGCCGCGACGCCGTAACCGATAGACAGGCCGGTGGTCAGCCACGCCATGCCCTCGGTCAACGCGCCGGTCGGCACGATCCGCTCGATGAGGCCGAACGCCGTGATCAACGTCGGGGCGATGCCCAGGCCGACCACGAACGCCAGTACTGCCAGCACCGGGATGTTCACCGCGGCCAGGAACAGCATCGGCAGGGACGCGAACAGCACAGCCTGCTGCCGGAAGCGGTCGGGCAGGTTGCCCGACCGGGCCCGTGAGCCGTACACGAAACCGGACACGCCGCTGCCGAACGCCAGGCAGGCCAGCACCACGCCGGCCAGTCCGGTGGACCCTCGTTGTCCGCAGAACGCGACGATGGTCACCTCGGCACTGGCGAATACCCCACCCATGCCCGCCGCGGCCAGGACCAGGATCGACATGCCGCGATAGCGCAGCGCTGAACCGTGCCTCGGCGTGCCGGGTTCGTGCGCCGGCGGCTCGGTCGCCCGCTGCTTGTGCAACCACACCGCGCCGATCGCGACCAGCGCCGCGCCGCACACGAACACGGCCACCGGGTCGAGTTGGGTCGCCAGGATCGTCGCCAGCAACGGCCCGGCAGTGAAGATCACCTCGTCCAGAGTGGACTCCAGCGAGTAGGCCGTACCCAGTTCGGGTCGGCCGGCCAGCACGAAGGACCAGCGGGCGCGCACCAGCGAGCCGACCGACATGTAGGCGAATCCGCAGACCACCGTCGGTCCGATGAGCGCCCAGTCGGGTGCCGCGGCTTGGGCTAGAACGATGATCGAGACGACACCGACGAGGTGCACCGCCGATGCGGGCAACAGCACGCGACTCTGCCCGTGGCTGTCGACGAGGCGTGCGAGTACCGGGTTGCCGGCGCCATTGGCCAATACGTAGATGCCACTGAGAACTCCGGCAAACGTGTAGTGCCCGGTGCGCGTCGAGATCAGCAGTATCAGCCCGATCGGGTACACCGCGATCGAGAACCGCATGATGAAGCCGGCCGCGCAGAACGCGGCCGAACCAGGTGCGCGGAACGCCGCGCGGTACGTGGTGAGCAACCTAGAAGCCTAGCCGGTCCAGCTTCTTCGGGTCACGCTGCCAGTCGGCCTCGACGGCGACGTGCAGGTCGAGGTGCACGCGGTCGCCGAGCAACCCTTCGATACCGGCTCGCGCCGTCGTCCCAATGTGCTTGAGCCGGCTGCCCTGGTGGCCGATCACGATGCCCTTCTGGCTGGAGCGTTCGAGATGGATCGTCGCGAAGATCTCGGTGATGTCGGGACGGCTCGGGCGCGGGCGAATCTCCTCGACGGTGACCGCGATCGAATGCGGCAGTTCGTCGCGCACCCCCTCCAGCGCGGCTTCGCGAATGAGTTCGGCGACACGGGTCTCGGTGTCGTTGTCGGTGCTCACGTCGCCTGGGTAGAGCATCGGGCCCTCCGGCAGGTGCGCCACGAGCACGTCAGCGAGCAGACCGACCTGCTCGCCTGCGACTGCCGATACCGGCACGATGTCGGCGAAGTCGCCGAGCCTGTCGAGCGCCACCAACTGCGCGGCGACCTGCTGACGTGATGCCGCGTCGGTCTTGGTGACGATGGCCACGACGGGCGCCCGCAGCTCGGCGAGTTCGGCCGCGATGAAACGGTCACCGGGCCCGATCCGCTGGTCGGCCGGCACGCAGAAACCGACCACGTCGACCTCGGCGAGGTTCGCCCGCACGACGTCGTTGAGCCGCTCGCCGAGCAGTGTCCGCGGCCGGTGCAACCCCGGCGTGTCGACCAGAATGAGCTGCGCGTCCTGGCGGGTGACGATGCCCCGAACCGCATGGCGGGTCGTCTGCGGCTTGGCGCTGGTGATCACGATCTTGGTACCGACCAGAGCGTTGGTCAGCGTCGACTTGCCGGCGTTGGGCCGCCCGACGAAGCAGGCGAAGCCCGACCGGAATGTCACCGGCCCATCCTCCCAGACCAGGGCACTCGGATTCCTGCGCGCGGTCTCGACGAGGTCTGCCATATTTCACAGATCCGACCGACATCGTCTGCACGAAGTGGGGACATGACACTCACCCGCCGCCAGCTTCTGGCCGGTGCCGCGGGTGCCGTGGGCGCGAGCAGCCTCGCGTCCTGCGCCAGGGCGCCGGGCCGATCCGGGCACACTTCTCCGGTGACCCCGACCGCAGCCACCCGCCACGACTACGGCGCCGACCCGTCCCAGTTCGGTGAGCTGTACCGCCCGAAGGGCACCGCGCATCCTGGAACGGTCGTTGTCATCCACGGCGGGTTCTGGCGCGCGGCATACGATCTGACTCTTGGCGGCCCGCTAGCAAAGGACCTGGCCGCACGGGGCTTCACCGCCTGGAATCTCGAGTACCGCCGTGTCGGCAGCGGCGGTGGCTGGCCGGGCACCCTGGCCGATGTCGCGGCCGGCCTCGATGCGCTCGCCGGGCTCGACGTCGACACCTCCCGGGTCGTGGCGATCGGGCACTCGGCCGGTGGGCAGCTCGCCGTCTGGGCGGCCGGGCGGTCAGCTCTGGCGCCCACTGCACCCGGCGCCAGCCCCCGGGTGCACGTCACCGGGGCCGTCGCCCAGGCCGGCGTGCTCGACCTGGCCACGGCGGCTGACGCCGGTGTCGGCGGCACCGCGGTGGCGGATTTCCTCGGCGGGGCGCCGAACCGGGTGCCGCAGCACTACGCCGTCGCCGACCCCATCGGCCAGGTGCCGCTGGCCGCACCGGTGCTGTGCGTCCACTCGCGCGCCGACACCAACGTCCCGTTCGCCCAGAGCTCCGCCTACGTCGCAGCCGCGACCAAATCCGGTGCCGTGGCGACGCTTCACGAGACTGCCGGCGACCACTTCACCCTCATCGACCCCTCCTCGCCCGACTGGGCGATCGTGCTCGACGCGCTGCCGCGACTGCTGTCCCCGTAGCGCTGGACTAGTCCTTCGACTTGCCGCGGATCCTCAGCACCGGGGCCGTGCCGGCTGCCCACTACGCGGCAGAGCCTCGGTTGCGCGCGTAGCGGGCCGGCGTGGTCCCGAGCTGTTTGGTGAAGTGGTGGGTCAGGTGCGCCTGGTCGAAGAAGCCGACGGCCGCAGCGACGTCGTCCGGGGCTTCGCCGCCGAGTAGCCGGTGCCGGGCGGCATCGACCCGACGGCCGGTGAGATAGCGGTGCGGCGGCAGTCCGAACGCAGCGGTGAAGGCCCGCACCAGGTGATCCGGGTGAGCGTGCAGAAGCTCGCTCGCCTCGCGCAGGGTGAGCCCGATCGAGATGCGGGTGTCGAGCAGATCCCGCAACTCGTCGGCCACCCGTCGATGCCTCGCCGGCGCCACGCTGGTTGGTCGGAGGTGCTCGCGGATCCGCGAGGCGATGAGGGCGAGCCTGCTCTCCGCCTCCAGAGACTCCTCGGGCCGCCTCAGCACATCGTGCAGGCGACTGATGCGCTGCCGGAGCCTGGGGTCGGTCAGGGTAGGGCTAGCGACCGCGGGACCGATCAAGGCGTCGGCGAGCACGCTGGAGTCGAGATAGAGCACACGTTTGCGAAAGCCCGCGGTCGTGCCGGCGCGCCCGGTGTGGGCAACGTGCGGCGCAAGCAGCGTGACGCGAGGCACCACCGCGCCGTACTCGTGCCGGCCAAGGTCGAACCGGACGGCGCCGGAGTCGACGATCAACAACGTCCAGGTGTCGTGGGTGTGGGCCGGGTAGACGTGCCTGACGAACCGGGCGTGAAGTACTTCGACGACGCCCGGTACCGGCGGGCACCACGCCGCGACCCGCTCGCGCGGGCCGGCCGAAGCGGCTCCCTGCGGCCGGATGTCACGCAGTAGGTCAGGAACGTGCAAGACGTCTCTCCTCGTTCACCGTCAGTCTGACATCGCAGTTCCCACCTGGGAGGACAGGCCATGACCGAGCCGATCCGGTTCGACACGAAGATCGCGGTGCTGCTGCGCGAGGACCTCGAGAGCTGGCAGCGACTGAACGTCACGGCGTTCCTCGTCAGCGGCATCGCCGGCACCCAGCCCGAGGTCCTGGGTGAGCCGTACACCGACGCCGACGGCACCAGCTACCTGCCGATGTTTCGTCAGCCGGTGCTCGTGTTCGCCGGCGGTGCAGAGGTCCTGTGCGCGGCCCACGCCAGGGCCGTCGCTCGAGAACTTGTGCTGTCGGTGTTCACCGAGGAGCTGTTCGCCACCGGCAACGACCGCGACAACCGCGCAGCGGTGCGCGCGGTGCCCCGAGCCGATCTGCGCCTGGTCGGCCTGGGGGTATACGGACCCAGGAACGCGGTCGACAAGATCCTGAAGGGTGGCCGATTGCACCCGTAGCCGGAGCCGGTGTTGGCTCTACCACGCTGCGGTGACTGCGCCCGAACTGTCGGCGCCGTAGACAGGCGCGCCGGGTGCCACGTCGCGCACCGCCGCCACTCCGGCCGCATCGGACGGGTCGTCGCCGAGCACGACGGCGGCCTCGAGACCCAGCGCCCCGGACGACACGGCCATGGCCACTGCGACCTGCAGTGCGGACAGCGCCAGGGAGGGCAGGGTGACGCTCGCCGCGACGTAGGTGCGGCCGTCACTGTCGCGGACCGCGGCACCCTGCGCCGCGCCGGTACGGGCCCGCGCGGATCGTGCCAGGGTCGCCAGCTTCGCGTCCTCAGGTTCCACAGGCGCGCTCACGCGTTCTCCGTCTCCTCGGTCCGCGGCTCCCGCGCAGAACCGTCGCGTTCCGCGTCGGGCAGTCTTCGCACGAGCACGGTGTCGATGCGATTTCGGCGCCCTCCAGCGCTCTCGGCGACGAGCTCGAGACCGTAGGCCGACGTCCGGGCGCCAGGGATCGGCACCCGACCCAGTGACTCGGCCAGCAGCCCGCCCACCGTCTCAACATCGTCGCGATCCGGCACGGCCACCCCGAACAGGTCGGACAGTTCTTCGACGGCCAACCGCGCCGTCACCCGGACCGTGTCGGCGTCGATCCGCTCGACCGGCGGCCGCTCGACGTCGTACTCGTCGGTGATCTCGCCGACGATCTCCTCCAGGATGTCCTCGATGGTGACCAACCCGGCCGTGCCGCCGTACTCGTCGATGACGATCGCAATGTGGGTGCGGTGGGCCTGCATCTCGCGCAGCAACTCGTCGACAGGTTTGGACTCGGGCACACACGTGGCCGGACGCATGACGTCCTCGACACGGGTGGTGCGCGCGCGTTCGGCATCCTGGGCGCGGCGGGCGAGGTCCTTGAGGTAGACGATGCCGACAACGTCGTCGGCGTTCTCGCCGACGACGGGGATACGCGAGAAGCCGCTGCGCAGGGCCAGCGCGAGGGCCTGCGGCACGCTCTTCGTGCGCACGATCCACACCACCTCGGTGCGCGGCACCATCACTTCGCGGGCGATGGTGTCGCCGAGTTCGAAGACGGACTGGATCATCTCCCGTTCACCGTGTTCGACGACGCCGCGCTCCTCGGCCATGTCGACCAGTTCGCGCAGCTCGACCTCCGAGGAGAACGGTCCGTCGCGAAAGCCGCGGCCCGGCGTGATCGCGTTGCCGAGCAGGGTCAGCAGTGAGGCGAGCGGACCGAACACCCGCCCGAGCAACCGCACGGCACCCGCACCGGACAGCGCCACCTGGTTCGGGTGCTGGCGGCCGAGGGTGCGGGGGCCCACGCCGATCACGGCGTAGCCGACGACCACCATCAACCCGACGGTGCACGCCGGCACCCACCAGCGGGTGCCGAACTGCGAGCGCGCAACGATGAACACCAGCACGGTGGCAGTGAGCTCGCACACCATCCGCAGCATCAGTAGCAGGTTGGTGTAGCGGGCCCGGTCGGCGACGATTTCGCTCAGCGCTCGGGCTCCTGGACGATCCTCACGCAAGAACTCCTCGACCCGGGCGACCGACACCCGGCCCAGCGCCGAATCGACGCAGGCGAGCAGTCCGCCGAGCGGCACCAGGCAGATCGCGACAACCAAGGCAATGGCGCCGGGGCCCGTCACGTGCGATCCCCGCGCAGATCGGGAGCGAATGGATGCCCGGACTCAGCCACGGCAGCCGCCCGCTGCATCGCCGACGCCTGCACCCGTTCCGGGCGGCGGCGCGTGGATCGGGCCACGACCGCTCACCTTTACCCAGTCGGCGAGCAGGCGCGCCTGCAGGTCGAACATCGCCCGCTCCTCGTCCGCGTCGCCGTGGTCGAAGCCCAGCAGGTGCAATATGCCGTGGGTGCAGAGCAGGTGCAGCTCGGCCTCTGTCGAATGCCCCGCCGAGGAAGCCTGCTCGGCTGCGACAGCGGGGCAGAGCACGACATCGCCCAGCATGGCCTCGCCCGGGTTGTCATCGGTGCTGGTTGGCGCGGACGGGTCGAGGCGATCCAGCGGGCCGTCAGCGCCGTCCATCGGGAAGGCCATCACGTCGGTGGGGCCGGCCAGCTCCATCCATTGCAGGTGCAGCGCTGCCATCGCGTCGGCGTCGAGCAGCACGACCGACAGTTCCGCGAGCGGGTTGATGCGCATCGAATCGAGCACGAAGCGTCCGAGCCGAGCCAGGACGACCTCGTCGACCGGTGCGCCGGACTCGTTGTTGACCTCGACGCTCACTGCTTAACTCCCCGCCGAGGGCGGTTCCCCTCTCCCCCGCCCGCAGCGCTCAGGGGGATCATCGAACCGCCACGCGCCTTCGTCGCGGCGGCGGGCTCTTCGCGCAAGGGCTCATCGCCGGGGCTTGCGGTGTTGTTGTTGCTGCGGCGCCGCTTCCAGTGCATCCCACCGTTCGTAGGCGTCGACGATCTCGCCGACGAGTCGGTGCCGGACGACGTCGGTGCTGGTGAGGTTCGCGAAGTGCACGTCGTCCAGGTCACCGAGGATCTCGCGAACCACCTTCAGCCCGCTGCGGGTCGCGCCCGGCAGGTCGATCTGGGTGACGTCGCCGGTGACCACCATTCTCGACCCGAAACCCAGCCGGGTCAGGAACATCTTCATCTGCTCGGCCGTGGTGTTCTGCGCCTCGTCGAGGATGATGAACGCGTCGTTCAGGGTCCGCCCGCGCATGTAGGCCAGTGGGGCAACCTCGATCGTGCCGGCCTGGGTCAGCCGCGGAATCGACTCCGGGTCGAGCATGTCGTGCAGAGCGTCGAGCAGCGGGCGCAGATACGGGTCGATCTTGTCGTACAGAGTGCCGGGCAGGAAGCCGAGCCGCTCGCCGGCCTCGACCGCGGGCCGGGTCAGGATGATGCGGGTGACCTGCTTGGCCTGCAGTGCCTGAACAGCCTTCGCGACGGCGAGGTAGGTCTTGCCGGTGCCTGCGGGGCCGATCCCGAACACCACGGTGTGCTTGTCGATGGCGTCGACATAGCGCTTCTGGTTCAGGGTCTTGGGCCGGATGTTCTTGCCGCGCCGGGACAGGATGTTGAGGCTGAGCACCTCGGCCGGCCGCTCGCCGGAGTCGGCGGTGAGGATGCCCAGGGCCCGGCTGACGGAGTCGGGCGTGAGGTTCTGCCCGGCCTTGACCAGTTCGAGGAGTTCTTCGAACAGGCGGACGGCCACCGCATTGTCGGCCGGTGCGCCGGCGATCGTGATCTCGTTCCCGCGGACGTGGATGTCGCTGTCGAGACTGCGTTCGATCACCCGGAGCAGTTCGTCGCGCGAGCCGAGCAGCGAGACCATGGCCTGCTCACCGGGCACGACGATGATGGTGGAGACGCGATCCGGGCTGCGTGTGGGATCGGACAAGTTGGGCTTTCTGGCCGGAAACGTGGACGTCCCTACTGTACCGGCGACGGCGAGCACTATCCCGCCACGATTGTGCAACTTTGGCGGCCTGGGGGTGCCAAGAGTTGCACAATCGGGTGCGGAGCGGGCGATCAGCCCGGTGGCCAGGCCATCGGACGGCCGGCGAGCACGTGGGCGTGCACATGGAAGACACTCTGCCCGGCACCCGCGCCGGTGTTGAACACGGTGCGGAAATCGGCCAGCCGCTCCGCGTCGACCAAGCCCCGGATCGCGTGCAGCAGGGCGGCGCTCGCTTGCGGGTCTGCCCCGAGCGCGGCGATGTCGGCGATGTGCCGCTTGGGTACCACCAGGATGTGCACCGGCGCCTGCGGATTGACGTCGGTGAAGGCGACGGTGTCGTCGTCCTCACGGACCTTCGTCACCGCGACCTCGCCGGCCACGATCGCGCAGAAAAGGCAGTCTTCGGCCATGCGCGCGAGATTACTGCCTCACGCCCCGTCGAGTGAGAGCGCGGATCAGGACCATCGGTCCAGACGCAGCGACAGTGCCGCCAGCGCGGCCACGCCAGCCGTCGAGGTGCGCAATACCGGCGCACCCAGCCGGACGGCCCGGGCCCCGGCCGCGGCGAAGACGGCGAGCTCGTCGTCGCTGATGCCGCCCTCCGGCCCGACGACCAGCACGACGGAGCCGGCGGCGGGCAATGCGGCACCGGCCAGGGGCTGGTCCGCGTTCTCGTGCAACACCAGTCCGGTGGCATCCCGCAGCCGATCGGCGACCTGCACCGTCGTCGCCAACTCGGTGATCGAGGGCACCAGCACCCGGCGGCTCTGCTTCGCGGCCTCGCGGGCGGTGCGCCGCCACCTGTCCAGGGCCTTCGCCCCGCGAACGTCGCGCCACTGGGCGATGGACCGCGACGCTGCCCAGGGCACGACCTCGTCGACGCCCAACTCGGTGAGCATCTCCACGGCCAGCTCACCGCGGTCGCCCTTGGGCAGCGCCTGCACGACGACCAGGCGCGGATCTGGCTCGGGCTCGGTATGGCGCGCGAGCACGGTCAAGCGCAGCGCGTCGGCGAGTACTTCGGCGACCAGGCAGTCGAGCACCGTGCCTCGGCCGTCCGCGACCCGCAGCGATTCGCCCACCCGCAGCCGCTGTACCCGCGCGGCGTGGCGCCCCTCGTCGCCGGCAAGGACGAAAGAGTCCGCGGCCGGCAGCGGGTCCAGCAGGAACAGGGGTGGCGTCATCGACTGCGCGGCGCGCTCAACGGCCGAACGCGTCGCGCACCTTGCCGAACAGGCTGGCGCCCTTCGTCGCGACGGCGACCTCCTCGTTGCGCAACGCGGCGAACTCGCGTAGCAGCCGCTCCTGGGCGTCGTCGAGTTTCGTCGGCGTGCGAACCTCGACGTGCACGTGCAGGTCGCCTCGCGCCGAGCTGCGCAGGTGGGGCACGCCCTTGCCGCGAAGAGTAAGCACCGCGCCGCCCTGCGTGCCGGTGCGGATGTCGAGCTTCTCCTCGCCATCGAGGGTGGTGAGCACCAGATCGGTGCCGAGCGCGGCCGAGGTCACCGGCAGAGTGATGGTGCAGTGCAGGTCCGCGCCGTCACGGGTGAAGGTGTCGTGGGGCTGCTCGGCGATCTCGACGTAGAGATCGCCGGCCGGGCCACCGCCGGGGCCGACCTCGCCCTGGCCCGAGAGCCGGATGCGCATGCCGTCCTCGATGCCCGCGGGCACGTCGACGGTGATCGTGCGGCGGGCCCGGACCCGTCCCTCGGTACCGCAGCTCGGGCAGGGCGACGCGATCTGCTCGCCGGTGCCGGCGCAGGCCGGGCAGGCCCGGGTGGTCATCACCTGGCCGAGGAAGGAGCGCTGCACCGACTGGATCTCTCCGCGCCCGCCACATGTCTGGCAGGTGCGCGCAGAGGTGCCGGGCGCGCAGCCATTGCCACCGCACTTGGTGCACACCACAGCGGTCTCGACGGTGAGCTCGCGGCGCACCCCGAACGCGGCCTCGTCGAGCGTCAGGGACATCTGCAGCAGGGCGTCCCCGCCGGGCCGCACCCGGCTGCGCCGACCACGACCACCCCCGGTCGTGCCGCCGCCACCGAAGAACGCCTCGAACACGTCACCGAAGCCGCCGCCGAATCCGGAGAACGGGTTACCGGCCGTGCCCGCCCCCTGCGCGAGCGGGTCACCGCCCAGGTCGACGATGCGGCGCTTCTCCGGGTCGGCGAGCACCTCGTAGGCCGTCGTCACCGCCTTGAAGCGGTCCTGCTC
>QHCC01000219.1:0-1180 GCA_003243915.1 Pseudonocardiales bacterium
GCCACCTCACGCAGGTTGTGCGGCGGGATCCGGGTGGCCATCCCCACCGCGATACCCTCGGAGCCGTTGACCAGCAGGTTAGGAAAGCGCGCCGGCAGGATCACCGGTTCGACGGTGTTGCCCGCGTAGTTCGGGATGAAGTCGACGGTCTCCTTGTCGATGTCGGCCAGCATCGACATTGCGAGCGGCGCCAGGCGGCACTCGGTGTAGCGGTAGGCGGCCGCAGGATCGTTGCCCGGGGAGCCGAAGTTGCCCTGCGGATCGATCATCGGGTAGCGCAGCGACCAGGTCTGCGCCATCCGGACCAGCGCGTCGTAGAGCGCGGTGTCACCGTGCGGGTGGTAGTTGCCCATCACGTCGCCGACCACGCGCCCGCACTTGACGTAGTTGCGATCGGGCCGGAACCCCGAGTCATACATGCCGTAAAGGATCTTGCGGTGTACGGGCTTGAGCCCGTCGCGAACATCAGGCAACGCCCGCCCGACGATCACCGACATCGCGTAGTCCATGTAGCTGCGCTGCATCTCGCTCTGAATATCGACCGGCTCGACGCGGTCGTACCCGCCCCCGTCGCCGCCGCCGGGGCCGATATCTGTTATGTCAGTCATCTCTTATCCCCGCTCAACTTGTCCCTTGTCTCCACCGTTCGCTGGCGCTCGGGCGGACCCTGCGGGCCAAACGCAAGTCGTTGGCGCGGAAGCGGGCTCTTCGCGCGAGCGCTCATCGCGTTGGTGGTCATCTCCACTGTCGCGGTAGTCGCGCGCCGTTCGAACGTCACCGACTCCAGCACGCTAAATATCAAGGAATCTGACGTCTCGTGCGTTGCGGATGATGAACGAGCGGCGGGCCTCGACGTCCTCGCCCATCAGCACGCTGAAGAGTTCGTCGGCCGTTGCCGCGTCGTCGAGGGTGATCTGCCGCAAGATCCGATTGGCCGGATCCATCGTGGTCTCCCACAGCTCCTTGGCGTTCATCTCGCCCAGCCCCTTGTAGCGCTGCAGGGCGTCCTCGCGGGCCATCTTGCGCCCGGCCTCCTGCCCGATCTTGATCAGCCCGTCGCGCTCCTTGTCGGAGTAGGCGTAACCCGGGTCGCCCTTGCTCCACTTGATCTTGTACAGCGGTGGTGCGGCGAGGTAGACGTGCCCGTGCTCGATCAGCGGGCGCATGAACCGGAACAGCA
>QHCC01000219.1:1263-7217 GCA_003243915.1 Pseudonocardiales bacterium
GCCATCAGCACGATCTTGTGATAGCGCAGCTTGGCCAGATCGAAGTCGTCATGGATGCCGGTGCCCATCGCGGTGATCAGCGACTGCACCTCGTTGTTCTTCAGCACCCGGTCGATGCGCGACTTCTCGACATTGATGATCTTGCCACGGATCGGGAGGATCGCCTGGAACATCGAGTCGCGACAGGATTTTGCCGAGCCGCCGGCGGAGTCACCTTCGACGATGTAGAGCTCGCTGCGTTCCGGGTCGGTGGAGCGGCAGTCCGACAGCTTGCCGGGCATCCCCATCGTGTCCAGCGCA
This sequence comes from Pseudonocardiales bacterium, assembly GCA_003243915.1. Lineage (GTDB taxonomy): Bacteria > Actinomycetota > Actinomycetes > Mycobacteriales > Jatrophihabitantaceae > QHCC01. The sequence continues at coordinate 1,564 of QHCC01000219.1, forward strand.
TTCTTGCGGGCCAGCTTGCGCGCCTGCTGAGCTGCCTTGCGCGCCCGCGCCGCCTGGGAGATCTTGTTGACGACGATCTTGGCATCGGTGGGGTTGCTCTCGAACCAGTGCGTCAGCCGCTCGTTGCAGACCCGTTGCACGAACGTCTTTGCCTCGGAGTTGCCGAGCTTGGTCTTGGTCTNNCCCTCGAACTGCGGCTCGCCCAGCTTGATGGACACGATGGCGGCCAGCCCCTCCCGGATGTCGTCGCCCTTGAACCGGTCCTCGTCGGTGTTCTTGATGAACTTCTTGTCGACGGCCCACTTGTTGACCACGTTGGTGAGCGCCGCCCGGAAACCCTCCTCGTGGGTGCCTCCCTCGACGGTGTTGATCGTGTTCGCGAACGTGTAGACGCTCTCGGTATAGGTCGCGTTCCACTGCATCGCGATCTCCAGCGACACCCGGTTCGGCTTGTCCTCGTCACCGAAGCTGATCACCGACTTGTGGATCGGGTCCTTCGACGCGTTGAGATGCCGCACGAAGTCGGCGATGCCACCGGCGTAGTGGTAGGTGATCTCTTTCGGCTGCACCTTGCCGGGCTTGGTCGACGCGGCGTCGTCCTCGGGCACCACCAGTTCAGCCCGCTCGTCGCGCAGCACGATCGTCAGCCCCTTATTCAGGAAGGCCATCTCCTGCAGCCGGCGGCTGATCGTCTCGAACGAATAGGTGGTGGTCTCGAAGATCTTCGGGTCGGCCCAGAAGGTGACTGTGGTGCCGGTGCGCCGGGTCTTGTCGCCCCGCGTCAGCGGCGCGGCCGGACGCTGGTTCACGTAGGGCTGCGTCCAGTGGTGACCGTCGCGGTCGATCTCGACTTCCAGACGGTGGCTCAGCGCGTTGACCACCGAGACCCCCACGCCGTGCAGGCCGCCGGAGACGGCATAGGCCTTGCCGTCGAACTTTCCGCCGGCGTGCAGGACGGTGAGGATGACCTCGATCGTCGGCTTCTTCTGCGTCGGATGCATGTCGACCGGCATGCCGCGGCCGTTGTCGACGACCCGCACACCGCCGTCGGCCCGCAGCGTCACCTCGATGCGGTCGGCATGACCACCGAGTGCCTCGTCGACCGAGTTGTCGACCACCTCCCAGACCAGATGGTGCAGCCCCCGCTCGGAGGTGGAGCCGATATACATGCTGGGCCGCTTGCGCACCGCCTCCAGTCCTTCGAGGACTTGGATCGAATGTCCGGTGTAGTCGTTCTTGGCGGCGCTGCTGGCCACGGGCACGAACCTCTCTTAGCGTCGGAGCGAACCGGCCGCCGAAGACCGGCGATGGGCGCACGCAGACACGAACGTGGGGCGGGCGGGGCACATGTGCCATGCGCTGCGCCAACCCCGGTAGAATCCAGCCCAGTCTAGCCCACACCACCGACACAACGTGGCCGCAACGCGCCTGGTTGCGCCACAGGGACTCGGAGGTCCCACCTCACACGGTCTCCCATGCACGGCAGGGTCTGCCGACGGTGAGCGAGCGATCAGCGCGGACACCGGTCCCGGCCCGTGGAGGGTCGCGTGGACGTCCTGTGGTCACCTGTAGCTGACCACTCGGGGGGGATGAGACCACTCGCGAGAACCGTCACCCATAGGTGTCCCGGGGCCCCCGGGTGCCACGCACGGAGTACCCGCCGTGCTTCCACGACGGCCCGGCCGGCCCGGTGATGATCAACTTGGTGACGACGTCGGGGCCCAGTTCGGCCACCAGTCGCGCGAGCAGGGTGGCCGTGAGCAGGCGCAGTTGGGTGGCCCAGGCCGTGGATTCGGCACTGAGCTTCAACTCGCCGTCGCGCAGCCCGATCGGAGTGCTGTGTGCCGCGATGTCGTCCCCGACCAGGGCCGCCCAGTCGGCGAACACCCTGGCCTGCGCGAGCGGTAGCTGCCAGCCGCGGTCCTCGACGTAGCCGGCCAGGATCCTGCCCACCGGTTGTGGATCGAGGTCATCTGGCGTCGGACCGGAATAGCCACCGCGCCGTGCGGCCGGTGCCTCCCCCGCGGAACGAGGGCGTCTGCGGCTGTGTGGAGGGCCGCTGCCCCGCGCCGTCCGGCGAGCATTCGCGAGCGCCGAACGGGTCAGGTCCCCCGCCGCTGGTGTGTGGTCTGTGTCAGAACCTGGCGGAACTGGTCCGGTTTGGTGGGTGCTGTCCACAGTTGATGGCACTTTTCCACAGTCCACTGTGGACAACGGTGGGGGTGGTGTGTCGTCCGGGACGGCTTCGGGCGGATCACCGGACACGGCGCACCGCCCCGTCGTGCACGTCGAAACGAGCGCCCTGCAGCTGGTCAGGCACGTCGGAGGACACGGCGGTGGTGACCAGCACTTGTTCCGCCTTGCCCGCGAGCAGGGCCAGCTGCTCACGGCGCGTGGCGTCGAGTTCGGCGAACACGTCGTCGAGGACGAGGATCGGCTCAGCTCCTTCCGGGTAGTCGGCGCGCAGCAACTCGTAGCTACCCAGCCGCAGGGCCAGCGCGGCCGACCACGATTCGCCGTGGCTGGCGTAGCCCCGCAGCGCCAGCTCGCCCAGCGACAGGTCGATGTCGTCGCGATGCGGTCCGACGAGGTTGACGCCGCGGTCGAGCTCGGCTGACCGCATCCGGGCCAGCTCGGCGAGCAACGCGGCCGACAGTAGGGCCGGCTCAGGTGGCGCGGGAGCGGTCAGCTCGGGCAGCGACGCCGCCAGTGCGCTGCTGTAATGCAGCCTCAGCTCGACGCTGGCCGGCGCCACCTGCGCGTAGGCGGCTGCGGCATGTGGACGCAGCGCAGCCACCGCGGCCAGGCGTGCCGCCAGAAGTTGTGCGCCGTGCTCGGCGAGGTGGCCGTCCCACACGTCTAGCGTGCGCAGATCCGGACCACCGCCCGCCGCCCGGCGTGCTGCCCCGGCAGACTTCAGCAGGGCCGAGCGTTGCTTGAGCACCCGCTCGTAGTCGGCCCGCACCCCGGCCATGCGTGGGGACCGGGCAACCACCAGATCGTCGAGGAAGCGGCGGCGTTCACTGGGGTCTCCGCGCACGATGGCCAGGTCCTCGGGTGCGAACAGCACCAGGCGCAGCGCGCCGAGCACATCGCGGGCCCGGGGAACCGTGGCACCGTTGAGCTTGGCCCGGTTGGCACGTCCCGGCGTGATCTCGACCTCTACCCGCAGTTCGCGCCCTTCGGACACGAGTGCTGCCCTGATCACGGCCCGTTCGGCGCCGCGGCGCACCAGTGGAGCATCGGTCGGGACCCGGTGGCTGCTCAACGTCGCCAGGTAACCCAACGCCTCGACAAGGTTGGTCTTGCCCTGGCCGTTGGCGCCGACGAGCACCGACGGACCCGGGTCGAACGTGACGTCGGCGGACTGCCAGCTACGGAAGTCGCTCACCGAGAGGTGCCGGACGTACACGGCACCCTCAGCCGGGCAGCCGGACAGGCATGATCAGGTAGGTGTACTCGGCGGGGTCGCCGGAGGCGTCGGGCCGCAGCACTACCGGCTTGTTCGACGAGGTGAACAGCAGCCGCGCCGAGCCGGAGGACAGCGCGCCCAGGCCGTCGAGCAGGAATTGTGGATTGAAGGCGGTGGTGATCGGCTCACCTTCGTAGCCCACCTCGAGCTGCTCCTCGGCGCGCCCCTCGTCCTCACCGCCGGCGCTGAGCGCAACCGAGCCGTCGGTGAACTCCAGGCGGACCGGCGCGTTGCGATCGGCGACGAGGGCGACGCGCTTGACCGCCTCCACCAGGGGAGCGACGGCGACCTCGGCGGTGCTGGCCCAGTCGGTCGGCAACAGCGACCGGTAGGCGGGAAAGGTCGCGTCGAGCAGCCGGGTGGTGGCGCGGCTGGCGCGGCCGTTGGTCGAGCCGGCGAAGCCGATGATCCCCTCGGCGGTGCCCCCCGATGACGACAGCGCAATCGTCATCGACTCGCTGGTCGACAGGCTCTTGGCGGCGTCGGCGAGCGTGCGGGCCGGCACCAGAACCTGCGCGGGTTCGGCGGACGGGTCGTCGGGCTTCCAGGCGAGTTCGCGTACCGCGAGGCGGTACCGGTCAGTGGCGGCGAGGGTCAGCCGGTCGCCTTCGATCTCGAGGCGGACCCCGGTGAGCATCGGCAGGGTGTCATCGCGGCCCGCCGCGATCGCGACCTGAGCGACGGCCGTGGCGAACTCGCTGCTGGCCACCGTGCCCGCCGTGGTCGGCATCGTGGGTAAACGGGGGTAGTCCTCGACAGGCATCGTCGGCAGGGTGAATCGGGCCGAGCCGCACGAGATCGTCAACCGGGATCCCTCGACGGTGACATCGACGGGATGTGGCGCAAGTGCCCGGGTGATGTCAGCCAGCAGCCGGCCGGACACCAGAGCTTGTCCGGCGGCTGCGGCCGCGACCTCCAGATCGACCTCGGTCGATGCCTCCAGGTCGAATCCCGAGATCGAGAGTTGGTCGTCGGTGACGGACAGCAACAGGCCGGCGAGTACCGGGATGGTCGGGCGCGCAGACAGGCTCCGGGCCGCCCACGTCACCGCGTCGGCCAGCGCGTCGCGCTCTACCCGGAACTTCATCGTGCCTCCATCGAAATGGCGACCAAGGGGTTGTCCCCAGATCGTGTCTGGTGTGTGCAGTAGCCGTTGCCCGTGAAGGAATAGTGCTTACCGTCTGTCGTCATCGCAGCTGTGCAGACTGGGGATAACCCGCTGCACGCCAGCATTCCAGGGCCGTTGGGTTGTGGAGCACCACCCTGGCATCATGCACCGACGTGCCGACAGACAGTGGATGGCTGGTATTCAGTGGCCATTGTCACCCGTGGACCCCCTGATCTTCCACATCCGTGTCCACAGATTGTGTGGTGCGCCGTCATGTGCGAGCCCGCACTTTGATACGGCTGGTCAGCTCGGTGATCTGGTTGTAGACGGTGAGCTTCTCGGCCATCTGGGTACGGATCTTGCGGTCGGCGTGCATGACCGTGGTGTGGTCGCGGTTGCCGAACTTCTCGCCGATCTTCGGCAGCGACAGGTCGGTGAGCTCGCGGCACAAGTACATCGCCATTTGTCGCGCGCCCACGAGTACGCGGCTACGGGAGCTGCCGGTGAGATCGTCGATCGACACCGCGAAGTACTCGGCGGTGACGGCCATGATCGTCGATGCGGTGATCTCCGGGGCCGCCGAATCACTGATGAGGTCCTTGAGCACCGCCTCGGCCAGCCCCATCTCGACCGACTGGCGGTTCAGGCTGGCGAATGCGGTGACCCGGATGAGCGCGCCCTCGAGTTCACGGATGTTGCTCTGGATCTTCGATGCGATGAACTCCAGCACCTCCGGTGGCGGATTCATGCCCTCCTGCGCGGCCTTCTTGCGCAGGATCGCGATACGAGTCTCGAGGTCGGGTGCCTGCACGTCACTGATCAGTCCCCACTCGAAGCGGGTGCGCAGCCGGTCCTCGAGTGAGGACAGTTGCCGCGGCGACTTGTCGGAGCTGATGACGATCTGCTTGTTGGCGTTGTGCAGCGTGTTGAAGGTGTGGAAGAACTCCTCCTGGGTGCGCTCGGCACGCTCCAGGAACTGGATGTCGTCGATGAGCAGCAGGTCCACGGAGCGGTAACGGGACTGAAAGGCCTGCATCTTGTCATCGCGCACCGAGTTGATGAAGTCGTTGGTGA
>QHCC01000220.1 GCA_003243915.1 Pseudonocardiales bacterium
CTGCCGACGTCGAGGTAGAGCCGCGCGCCGTTGCGCAGGAAGACGTTCGACGAACGGCCCCACGACACGACGCGGCGGAACAGATAACGCGCAACCTCGTCCGGCGAGAGCCGCCGCTGCCCGTGAAACGTGCACGTGACGCCGTACTCGTTCTCGATGCCGAAGATGCGCTTGTGCACGTTCCCACCCTAATCCCCGCCCAGCGGACGCCTGTCTTGCCTCGTCACTTTACATATTGTACGCTCGTGTAAAGCAAGCCGACGAGATGACTCATTCCGTCAAATCGGCGTCGACGAGGATGGTGTGCGATGCGCGAGGGCTCCCTGTCCGGCCAGGCGAAGATCCTCATGACTGATCGTCCCGAGTGGCATGACGGCAAGCGCTACCTATGGCTGCTGGGCACAGTGGTTCCCATGTTCCTGTTCGCCGGGTGGGGCATGGTGAACCTCACCGGCTTGGGCCTGTTCTGGTGGATGGGCCCGCTGTGGCTCTATGTGCTCATCCCGCTGCTCGACGTCGTGTTCGGACCCGACCCCACGAACCCGCCCGACGGTGTCGTGGCCTGGCTCGAACAGGATCGGTACTACCGGTGGGTCACTTACGCCTTCCTGCCGCTGCAGTACGTCGCGATCCTCGTCGGGTGCTGGCTCATCACCACGCACGGGGGCCTCGGCATCATCGACAGGCTCGGCATCGCGGTCACCCTCGGCGCGATGAACGGCGTCGCCATCAACACCGCCCACGAACTCGGCCACAAGAAGGAGCACCTCGAGCGCTGGTTCGCCCGTGTCGCGTTGGCCCCGACCGGCTACGGGCACTTCTTCATCGAGCACAACCGTGGGCACCACGTGCGCGTCGCGACCCCTGATGATCCGGCGTCGAGCCGGCTCGGCGAGACGTTCTGGAGGTTCCTGCCACGCACGGTCACCGGCAGCGTGCGCAACTCCTGGCGCCTGGAGCGCACCCGGCTGCGGCGGATGGGCAGGCAGCCGTTCTCGCCGCACAACGACGTCCTCAACGCCTGGGCGATGACGATCGTGCTGTGGGCTGCACTGCTCACACTGTTCGGCGTCGGGATCGTGCCGTACCTGCTGATCCAGGCAATTTTCGGCTTCGCCCTGTTGGAAGCCGTCAACTACGTCGAGCACTACGGCCTGATGCGCCAGCAGCTGCCCAACGGACGCTGGGAGCGGGTCAATCCCCGGCACAGCTGGAACAACAACAACCTCACGACCAACCTGTTCCTGTACCACCTGCAACGGCACAGCGACCACCACGCCAACCCGACGCGGCGCTACCAGGCGCTGCGCCATTTCGAGGAGTCGCCGCAGCTGCCCAGCGGCTACGCCACGATGATCCTGATCGCGTACCTCCCCCCGTTGTGGCGTCGCGTGATGGATCACCGCGTGCTAGCCCACTACGGCGGCGACGTGACCCTGGCCAACATTCACCCCGCCGCGCGCGACGGGTTGCTGGCCCGCTACGAGAACGCGCCCCGGAGCGGCAACGCGCAAAGCTCCGCTGTCGTGCCCGTCGAGGCGCCGCCCCGATGAGCAGGTACCGATGCGAGGTCTGCCAGTACGTCTATGACGAGGTGCGCGGCGAGGCGCGCGAGGGCTTCCCGGCGGGGACGCCGTGGACGCAGATTCCCGACGACTGGTGCTGCCCGGACTGCGGGGTGCGGGAGAAGGTCGACTTCACCCCGCTCGACGCGGTGGACGGCGACGCGGCACCCGCTGGCTGCGACGACGACAGCGATAGCGACGTCACGGCGTCGATGACAACGGCGTCGAGGCGTCGACGACGCGACGGCGCAAGGACATGACGTCCCACACCAGGCCGGTGCCCTACCCCGAGGCGGCGCGCTCGCTGCTGCGCGACACGATCGTGGCTGCTGTCGATGACCTGGTCCGCGCACGGGGCTGGTCGGCCACGACGATGTCCGACGTCGCCGCGGCGGCCGGGGTCAGCCGGCAGACCGTCTACAACGAGTTCGGCTCGCGACAGAATCTGGTCGAGGCCTATGTCCTGCGCGAGTTCGAGGCGCTGATCGCCAGCGTCGAGGCCGCGGTCCGGGCATCGCGCGTGGACGCGCGCGGCGCCATGCATGCGGCCTTCGGGCTGTTCCTCAAACTCGCGTCCGACGAACCGCTGGTGCAGGTGATCGTCGCCGACGCCGAGGGCGGCGAGCTGATCCGTCTGCTGACCGGGCTCGGCCGGCAGGTGGCCATCGAGCGCATCGGGCGGTTGATCGTCGAGGTCTGGCCGCAGGTCTGTGTGGCCGACGCGCAGCTTCTCGCGGAGTCGATGGCGCGGCTGGCCATCAGCCACGCCCTGCTGCCGACGTCCGATCCGGAGGACACCGCAGCCGACGTGACGCGCATGGTCGGGCCGTTCATCGATGAGATCCTGTCGCCGTAGTACATGCGGAGCTGCCCTGATCACCTGGAACCCTTGCGGTCGTATCTCGTCCTAGTGGATCAAGAACTGTCCTTGGGACGCCAGATGCCGAAGCGGTTGCCCTGCGGATCGGCGAAATGGGCGAACTCGATCCCTCCGTTGTCGACGAACGGGACGACCACCGTCGCGCCGAGTTCCTGGGCCCGGTCGATCGCGCCCTGCACGTCGTCCACCAGGACGTAGAAGATCGCATAGCTCGCCCCGCCGATTTCTGAGGTGTCCCAGAGGCCGCCGCCTCCCCCGTTGACCATGCTGTACCGAGCGGGCATCGAGGGCTCCTCAACGGTCCAGTCGAAGAGCGCGCCGTAGAACGCCCTAGCGGCCTCCGGCTCCGGCGACCCGATTTCGAAGTAGTTCACCTCGTGTGTCATGCCAACCTCCAAAGCTCGATTCTCCGACTGTGTTGGCACGGTAGACACTGCGTCCGACAACGCGGAGGCCACCGGACGTTGGGGTGGGGTCGGGCCGTGGCGGCGATCAACTCTCGTCCGGTGAGCCGACCCGGGCGAATCGCGGGCAGACGCGAGTTGATCACGTGGACTGCGGCACGGGTGACCGGCTCAGAGGGTCAGTTGCAGGATCGCGCGATCGGCCAGGGTGATCTGGACCTTCGAGATCTGGTCTCGGCTCAGTGCGGTGCCGCCGGTGAAGTGAGCGACCTTGCCTGGGACCAGTTTCCAGCTGCCCGCGGGATGCGCGACGTTGTGCTTGTCGACGACCACGAGCTGGTAATCCCACTCCCGAGCGACGTTCGTGTAGTACTCGCAGACCAGGTCGATCTTGGTGCCCCAGGCGACGCTACTCAGCGCAGCCGTGGCATGCACCGGGCTGTCGACCACCGCGCTCATCGCCTGTGGCCGGGGCGCCGACGTGGCAGCCGACGACGGCCACAGGACAACCACAAGCGCGACGAGGCACGCTGCAGCCAGGCCGGCCAGGCCGCTGGTCAACCAGCGGCGCCGACGCTGTTCGAACCGGACGCGGTCCAGCAGGTGCGGCAGCAGGTTGGCTGGCGGGTCGTCCGGCTCGTCGCCATAGGCGCTGGCCGGCAGGCCGGCCAGCAGGGCGGGCATCGAGGCCAGCTCACGCACCCGTTCGGCGCAGTCCGGACAGGTCACCAGGTGGGCCTCGAAGGCTGCTCGCTCGTCGGCGGAGAGTGCACCCAGGACATAGACCGCGTCGTCTTGGGCGAACGGATCAACAGGGGTCACAGCACACCTCCCATCTCGTCGAGCGCGAGGCGCAGCGCATGCAGCGCGTAGTGGGTGCGGGACTTGACGGTGCCTGGCGGTACGCCCAGAGTGACGGCTGCCTGGGCAACCGATGCACCGCGCAGGTAGCACTCGTGCAGCACCTCGCGGTGCTGGGTCGACAGCGTTCGCAGCGCGGCGGTCACCAACTGGTGGTCCAGCGCCTGATCGATGCCGTCGGAGACCGGTTGTTCAGGCACCTCGTCGGTGACGAATTCAGGCCGGCTGCGCGCGGAGCGCCAATCGTCGATAACGATTCGCTTGGCAACAGTGAACAACCAGCCGCGTGCCGAGCCTCTGGACTGGTCCAGCACCTGCGGGTTGCGCCAGGCGCGCAACAGCGTCTCCTGCACGACGTCCTGAGCTCTGCCGCGATCCCCATTGGTCAGGTTGACCACGTAGGACCACAACGCGCGCGCATGTTCGTCGTGCAGGGTACGCAGCAGGTCGGCCTCGCTGCTGGTCACGCCACCTCCTCCGGGGGGTTCCCCCAGCCCAGCTCGGACCGGTTCGGTGCGCACCAGTGTGCTACTCATCGCCCGCTCGGACTCCCGCTGCCACGATGGGATCTACGTTGCGAGCGGCCGGCCGGTTCAGCGAGGTGGAGAACCGTCGTCCTCATCGTGCGGCGGCGTGTCGGCCGGGGCCGGTTCGGACGGCGGCTCGCCGTGGTCGGCGGGCAGCAGCGCGGCCAGGGCCAGGCCGGTGATCCGCTTGAACTTGCGGGGCCCGCGGTTGCGGTCGAGTACGGCGACTTCGAGCTGGCTGGCCGGCAGCGAGCGGGCGGCCCCATTGGTGCCGCCGACCGAGGCGAGCGCCGCGACAGCTACGGCCAGGGCAGCGCCCAGTGCGAGCCCGGCCCGGAATTCACGGCCCATCTCGCCGGTCAGCGACTCGGCCTGGCCGCCCATCACGAGGAACTCTGGTTCGTCGACGATCGTGCCGTCGTAGGACAGCCGGTAGAGCTGGTCGTCGGCGGTCTCGGCACCCACCTCTGCCACGCACAGCTCCACCTCGTAGGGCTTCTGCTGCTCGGTGAATATCGTGCCCAGCGTCTGGGCGTAGGCATTGGCCAGCGCGCGCGCCGTGACGTCGCGGCGGTCGTAGGAGTATCCGCGCAGGTCGGCGAGCCGGATGCCTGCCACCCGGAGGTTCTCGAACTCGTTGTACTTGCCGACCGCCGCGAATGCGATCCGGTCATAGATCTCGCTGACCTTGTGCAGTGCCGAGCTGGCATTCTCGGCGACGAACAGCACGCCGTCGGTGTAGGTCATGACGACGACACTTCGGCCCCGGGCGATGCCCTTGCGCGCGTACTCCGAGCGGTCGCGCATGATCTGCTCGGCAGAGGCGTAGAACGGCATCGACATGATGTGCTCTCCTGCTCAGGCGCCCGGGCGGGCGGCGCGGTCGGCGAGGATGTCACGCACGACCGGCTCGAGTTCGTCGTCAGGGATCCGGCTGGTGCCTGCGGCGGTGGCCAGCATCACGACCGGGTAGATGCCCCGGGTCACGTCGGGACCGCCGGTCGCCGAGTCGTCGTCGGCCGCGTCGTAGAGGGATTCGACGACCACCCGAACCACACCTGCGGTGTCCAGCTCCGGGCGCCACAGCTTTTTCAGCGCCCCACGTGCGAACAGCGAGCCTGAGCCGACCGAGTGGTAATGCTGCTCGGGATAGCGCCCGCCGGTGACGTCGAAACTGTAGATCTTGCCGGCCCTCGCGATATCGGGGGCGTCGAGATCGAAGCCGGCGAACAACGGCACCACCGCCAGGCCCTGCAGCGCCTGACCGAGGTTGCCGCGGATCATCGTCGAAAGCCGGTTCGCCTTGCCCTCGAGGGTGAGCTGGGTGCCCTCGATCTTCTCGTAGTGCTCGAGCTCGACCTGGTAGAGCCGCACGATCTCGATGGCCAGCCCGGCGGTGCCCGCGATGCCGACGAGCGAGTAGTCATCAGAGGCGAAGACCTTCTCGATGTCGCGCTGGGCGATAAGGTTGCCGGCCGTCGCGCGCCGGTCTCCGGCCATGACGACGCCGCCTGCGAAGGCGGCGGCCACGATCGTGGTGCCGTGCGGGGCGAAGGCAGGCACCGGGCCGCTGCCGGGCAGCAAATCGGGTGCAGCCGCCGAGAGGAACTCCGTGAACGATGACGAGCCGGGTGAGGTGGCGTAGCGCAGTATTCCGTGCTCGACGCCGCGCCCGCCCGCCCGCTCGCTGCTCAACATCGCTCCTCTGCTGCCCGGTCAATGGGTGTGCTGCGACCCTACCCACTGGGCATGGCAGGGCTGGACGTCAGCCGGTGCGAGCTCCGTCGGCTACTCCCCCCCTTTTTGGACGAACGCCCTGACGAAGTCTTCGGCGTTCGTCTCGAGGACCTCGTCTATCTCGTCGAGGATCGCGTCGACGTCCTCGGTCAGCTTCTCATGGCGCTCGGCGACGCCGGTGTGTGACTCGGCGCTGGTCTCGACCTCATCGGTCTTTTCGTTCTGACGCTGTGGCCGGCTCTGGCCGCTGTCGTGGGTCGGCATCGTCCACTCCCTCTCTTGCTCCGCCTTCACCCTACTGTCGGGTGCTCACATGCTCGCTTTCCAGGCGGTGTCGGTGCGCCCGCCTAGGGTGCGCTGCATGACGGTTCCTGCAGCGATCAGCCTCGTGACGCTCGGCGTGCGCGACGTGCGCGCTTCCACCCGCTTCTACCAGTCACTGGGCTTCGAGCTCTCACCCGGCTCGGTCGAGGGCGACGTCAGCTTCTTCCGGACCGCCGGCGGCCGGCTCGGCCTGTACGGCCAGGACGACCTCGCCGCCGACGCCCAAGCCCAGCCGCGCACCGCCGACGGGTTCCGCGGGGTCACCCTCTCGATCAACGTCGACTCCCCCGCAGCCGTCGATGCCGCGCTGGCCGCCGCGGGGGCTGCCGGTGCGGCCATCCCCAAGCCCGCGCTCGCCACGGAGTGGGGCGGCTACAGCGGATATTTCGCCGACGCCGACGGGCACCTGTGGGAGGTTGCGCACAACCCGTTCTGGCCGCTCGGTGCCGACGGTCTGCCGCAGTTGCCGTGAGCCGCGACCCCGTCCCGAACGCCTTCGCTGCGGGGGTGCCGGCCTGGCTCGCGAGGCTGGGCGGGGTGCGCAATCTGGTCCGCCAGGAGATCCTCGCCGGGCAGTTGGCAGATCTGGCGGCGGAGATGGGCCGGCCGCTACGGATCGTGGACGTCGGCTGCGGGCAGGGTACCCAGGCGATCCGGCTCGCCGGCGCCGGTCACCAGGTCACCGGCCTGGATCCGTCGCCGGAACTGCTCGCCACGTTCCGCGCCGACCTGGGCGAGGAGGACGCCGCGGTCCGGGACCGGGTACAGCTGGTCGGCGGCGATGGCCTCGACGCGGCGCAGCTGGTCGGCGGCGGCTTCGATCTCGTCCTGTGCCACGCGGTCCTGACCTACCTGGACGAACCGGCCCCGATGCTGAGCGCGCTAGCGCGGTGTGCGGCACCTGGTGGCTACATCTCACTGCTCGTCCGCAACGGCCTGGCTCCGGCGATGCGTGCCGGGCTTCGCGGCGACTGGAACAGCGCGAACGCGGCGTTCAACACCCTCGACTACACCAACAGCCTGGGGCTGGCCGCTCACGCGCACACGCCCGCACAGATCGATACCGCGCTGGCCGCGATCGGCTGGGTGCGGCACCGCTGGTTCGGCGTCCGTGTCTTCACCGACCACCGCGACGACGCGTTACCCCAGGCCGAGGTGCTGGCCGCGCTGCTCGCCGCCGAGCGTGTCGCTGCGCAGCGCGACCCCTACCGGCAGGTGGCGGCGCTGAGCCACCTCGTCTACCGGCGCGCGACCGTTTCGTCTGCACCTGCGGGCGCACGAGCGGCACCGTTCTCGGGTACACAGTCAGAATGAGTCAGGTTCTGCTCGGCCCGTTGCTGCGCCACGTCGGCTCGTCGAACGCGACGGTGTGGGTCGAGACCGACCGGCCCTGCGAGGTCGAGGTGCTCGGCGCGCGCGAGCGCACCTGGACGGCCGGCGGGCACCACTACGCGCTGGTCCTGGTCGAGGGGCTGGCGCCGGGCTCCAGCACGCCTTACGACGTGCGGCTGGACGGCGAGATCGCATGGCCGCCAATGGACTCCGCTCGCCCGCATTGCCGGATCCGCACGCACAGTCCGGACCGCCCGGTCCGGATCAGCTTCGGGTCGTGTCGCTATGCCACTGCCGCCGCGGTGCCCGACGACGATCACTTCGACGCTGATTCGCTGGCCTGTTTCGCTCGCACGATCGCTGCGTTGGGCGAGCACGAGTGGCCCGACGCATTTCTCATGCTCGGTGATCAGGTCTATGCGGACGAGACATCCGAGGCGACGAAGCGCCGCATCCGGGCTCGCCGCGACATCACCACCGGATCGCGGGATCAGGTGGCCGACTTCGAGGAGTACACCTGGCTCTATGCCGAGTCGTGGACCGATCCGGACGTCCGCTGGCTGATGTCGACCGTCGGGACGTCGATGATCTTCGACGACCATGATGTGCGCGACGACTGGAACACCTCGCACAATTGGCGCGAGGACATGAAACAGGAGTCGTGGTGGCAGGAGCGCATCCTCGGCGCACTGTCCTCGTACTGGGTGTACCAGCACCTGGGCAACCTCGGTCCCGCGGAGCTGGCGGCGAACGAGCTCTACCAGCGCGTCCGGTCGGCCGATGGCGATGTCGAGGCGGAGTTGCGCGAATTCGCCGCCACGGCTGACCTGGAGGCCGATGGCGCCAAGGGCACCCGGTGGTCCTACCGCCGCGACTTCGGCCCGGTGCGGCTGATCATGATCGATTCACGGTGCGGCCGCATCCTCGCAGAGGGCGAGCGCAGCATGATCAGCGAGAGTGAGTTCGACTGGATCAACGAGCAGGTCGAGGGTGGCTACGACCATCTGCTCGTCGGCACGTCCCTGCCGTGGCTGCTACCCCGCGCCCTGCACGACATCGAGTCCTGGAACGAGGTGCTGTGCGCGGGGACCCGTGGGCCGCGAGTGGCGCGCTGGGCGGAGAAGATGCGCCGCGCCGCCGATCTGGAGCACTGGGCGTCGTTCCGCAAGTCCTTCGACCGGCTCGCGTCGCTGTTCGCCGCGGTGGGGCGTGGGCAGCGATCAGGTCCGCAAGACCGGTCTCCAGCGACCATATGTGTGCTCTCCGGCGACGTGCACCACGCCTACGTCGCGCAGGCGCGCTACACCGAGAACGTCGACGCCAAGATCTTCCAGCTGACCTGCTCACCGTTACACAACTACGTGCCGAGGGCGATGAAGGTTGCCTTCCGGGTGTCGTGGAGCAGGGCCGCAGAACGCACCACCCGCGGCTTGCTCGGGCTGGTGGCCAAGATGCCGCCCATGGCGATCGAGTGGACCCGCGAGGCCGGACCGTATTTCGGCAATGAGGTCGCCACGCTCGTACTCGACGGACGTAGGGCCGAGTTCGTGCTGCAGAGATCCGCGCCGGCGAACGATCCGGCCGAGCTCACCGAGGTCGGCCGCATCGTTCTCTCGTCCGGATGAACGCGGCCGCGGCTCTGCTCGGCTGATCCAGGCCGGCCCGGTCTCACCGGTGACCGTCCAGATCCCGGCTTTCTGGCCAGCAGCCTCATCGCGCTCACGCATGGTCACTCCTTCATGCCTCAGACGGGCATGGGGCGCCGCGGCGTTGCACCGCAGTTGACTGTCACATCCGCTCGCCGGCGCGGATCGCCACCGCTGTCCTGTTGCCCTCCGGCGCGAGCGGACACTCCCAGGCGCTGTTGTAGCGGCACGACGGGTGGTAGGCGAAGTTGAGGTCGACAATGATCCGTCCGAGCTCGCCGCCGAGGTCGGCGCCCTTGGCGGTGTCGAGCAGGTAGCGCCCCCCGCCGTAGCTGTCCTGGCCCGCGGTGGCATCGCGCAGCGGCAGGAAGAGCCCCCCGGCATACTGCGCCAGCCACCAGACGTCCAGTGTCACGTCGAGTGGCGCGAGCGTGACGACCCCGAGGCGGCGCAACCGGATCGTGCCGTCGTTGCGCGACTCGATCGCGCGCACCTCGGGGGCGCCGGACGTGTCGAGTGGCACCTCGAAGCGCAGACCGGGATCGTAGGGCCAGTACGGCAGCCCGGTGTCGCGCAGCGCGCTGTCACCCGGGAGCGGGCTCTGCGGGTGCTCGCGGAACAGCCTGTCGCGCCCCTCGCGCCACACCCGGTGCGCATCAGCGGGCTCGGGGTCGGTGCGCACCCGGGAATACAGCTCGGCGACCTGCCGTCGCCAGTCCGCCACCTCCAGCGTGGAATCCATGACGCAGACGCTAATCCGATGCCGGGCCTGGCGCCGATGCCCCGGCCAGACCATGATCGAGGAAGTGACGCCGCGAGGGTCGGGCCGGCCGGTCGACATACGCGGCGCGAGTCAGGAGCCGTCATGAATATGAGCACCTCCCGCCGTGCACGTCGCTGGCTTGTCGCCCTGGGCCTCGGCGCGTCGGTCGCACTGGTGGCCGCCATCGCCCCTGCGGCGGTAGCCGAGCGCCCAACGCATGCCGGCAGCGGCTACCTCGCGCTCGGGGACTCGGTGGCGTTCGGCTACCGGCCACCGGAAGTCACTGCGCCCACCGCATACCTCAACGCCAACAACTTCGGGGGCTACGCCGAGGACCTGGCGGGCTTCGATTCGCTCACGCTCGCGAATGCGTCCTGCCCTGGCGAAACGTCGGGGAGCCTGATCACCTCGGGCGCCCAGAGCAACGGCTGTGAAAACTCGCTCGGCTCGCCGGCGGGGTATCGCACCAGGTTCCCGCTGCACGTCGACTACAGCGGGACGCAGCTGGCCTACGCGGTGGGCTACCTGCGCGCCCACCCACGCACCCAGCTGGTCACCGTCAGCATCGGCGCGAACGACCTCTTCGTCTGCCAGCAGACGACGGCCGACCACTGCACTGGGGCCGACTTCGCGGCGGCGCTGGCGCGGATCAGCGCGAACGTCACGACACTGTTCAGCGCGCTGCGCCACCAGGCGCACTACCACCACACCCTCATCCTGGTCGCCTACTACGCCCTCAGCTACTCCGACCCGGTCCAGGTGGCCGGCACCCAAGCGTTGAACAACGCCCTGGCCGGCGCGACGCGGCAGTTCGGTGGCGTGGTCGCCGACGGATTCACCGCCTTCCAGCGGGTGGCTGCGGGTACGGGCGGAGACCCGTGCGCGGCGGGCCTGCTCGTCCCGCTGCCCGGCGGAACCTGCAACATCCACCCGAGCGCGTACGGACATGCCGTACTGGCCGGCGCGATCCAGAAGGTCATCGACCGGCACGACAACTGAGCGGGGGCTCACCAGCCCAGTGCATGGAGCCGGTCGTCATCGATACCGAAGTGATGGCCGACTTCGTGCACGACGGTGCGACGCACCTCGTCGACCACCTCTGCCTCGCTCGCGCACATGGCGCAGATCGCCTTGCGGTAGATCGTGATTCGATCGGGCAGCAGGCCGGAATAGTCCGAGGTGCGCTCGGTGAGGGGCACGCCCTCGTACAGGCCGAGCAGGCCGGGCGGTCCGCCGTCGAGTTCCACGACCACGGCGACGTTGCGCATCAGCCGTCCGAGCTCGGGCGGCAGCGCGTCGAGCGCGACCCCGACCATCGCCTCGAACTGCTCGCCGTCCACCTCGACCACGCGCTCATTGTCCGCCACGTAGCAGCGCCGGCTCACAACTCGGCGCTGTGGGACGTTTACCAGTTGTGACACTTGCCCCCTTCGAAGCCGTCGTGCTCGAGCACGGCCCGGTCGTCCTGCGGGTCTGTCGGGCAGTGCTGGGGCCACAGGATGCCGAGGACGCCTGGTCCGAGACATTCCTGGCGGCGTTGAAGGCATATCCCGATATCCGCGCGGACAGCAATGTGCGCGCCTGGTTGGTGACGATCGCGCACCGCAAGGCCATCGACCGGCACCGCTCCATACGGCGTGCGCCGATCCCGACCGACCGGCTGCCCGACCGGGCGGCCACCGATGACGAGGTCGGGCGCCTGCCCGACGAGTCACTGGCCGACGCGGTCATGGCGTTGCCTGACAAGCAACGCGCCGCGGTGTCCTACCGCTATCTCGCCGACCTGTCCTATCGCACGATCGGCGAACTGATCGGCAGCAGCGAGGCGGCAGCCCGCCGCAGCGCCGCCGACGGCATCGCCAAGCTGCGCAGCACCTATCAACAGGAGGAGATTTCATCATGAGCACCGACGCGAGCGACGTGTTCGGCAGGCTGTCCCCCACCGACACCGCCAGCATGGCGCGGCTGCACACCGCCCTGGTGCGGCGCGCCGCACAGGAGGATCTGCTCGACGTCGCCTACCGCACCGTCGATTCGCCCGTCGGGTCACTGCTGCTCGCGGCGACCCCCCGCGGCCTGGTGCGGGTGGCCTACGCAAGCGAGGACCACGAGGCCGTCCTGGCCAAGCTGGCCGCGAAGATCAGCCCTCGGGTACTGCGGGCCCCGGCGCGGCTGGACACCGCCGCCCGGGAACTCGAGGAATACTTCGCGCGACGGCGTCGCTCGTTCGATCTGACGCTGGACCTGCGGCTCGCGCACGGGTTCCGGCGGCAGGTACTGGACCATCTGCGCAGCATCGGCTATGCCCGCACCGAGAGCTACGCCGACGTAGCGGCCGCGACCGGTAGCCCAGCCGCAGTGCGTGCGGTAGGTAGTGCCTGCGCCACCAATCCGCTGCCCGTGGTCGTGCCGTGCCATCGCGTCGTGCGCAGTGACGGCACGCTCGGCGGCTATGCCGGCGGCGCCGCGGCCAAGTCGGCGTTGTTGACCATGGAGTCGGCCAGCGACAGCCACCGGTGAGCAGCTGGTGTCATGCGACATCAGCATGCGGCCAGGAGCAGGATGGTGCGCGGGCTCCGACATGCTCGGCTGGCGTCGCGAGCGTGGCCGAGCGGCAGAAGTCGTGAGAAAACTTCTGGCAGAGTGTCGGATCCGGAGCGAGTCGTTCGTAGATGAGGTGAGAGGCGGCCGGAGGGGTCGCCAAGACAAGGAGCCATGAGATGACGCGGTACCTGATCTCGTTCGATGACGGCGCGATGACCTTCCCCGAGGAGGATCTGCCCGACGTGGCCAAGGCTGCGCACGAGGCGGTCCAGGAGGCCCAGGACGCCGGAGTGTGGGTCTTCGGCGGCGGACTGGAAAGCCAGCGGGCGAGCGTCGTGGCGACCGACGGGACGGTCACGGACGGCCCGTACCCGGAGACCAAGGAGGTCCTCGGCGGGTTCGCGGTCGTCGACGTGCCCTCACGCGACGAGGCGCTGGAGTGGGCTGCCAAGTTCGCCGTCGCGTGCCGCTGTGCGCAAGAGGTACGGGAGCTTCTGCCCGACCCGACCGTCTGAGCGAAGGAGACCCACCACGCTAGAGCAAGACTTGCCGATCGACGGGTCGGCGCTCGACAGGGCTGGCCGCTGGCGCATTACCGTTGCAGAGTGGGCCAGAGCAGCCAGCGAGTGCCCCGCGGTGATCAGGCGACGCCGGGTGTCGTCTCGCAGGCCGTCGCACACCATGCTCTGCGCTGCTTAGGCGTCTCTGGTCATCATTCGCCAGGCGCCAAGGACGGTCCATCCGATGAGCCAGGCGAGGATGACGCAGATGGCTGTGGTGGTTGATTCGGTGACCCGGAAGTCTTGGCCGCCGCCGCCGAAGGCCAGGGGTAGTTGTGCGGGTTCGAGGTGGGCGGTGGCGACGCCGACGATGCCGCGCTGGCCGTTGATGAAGTGGGGTATTCGGGTCCGGATGGCGATCGGGGTCAGGATGATTTCCAGCACGATCATCAGGATCACGGCGACCGTCCGCTGCCCGAGTAGGGAGCCGAGCCCGAGGCCGACGACAAATCCGATCGTTGCTTCGAGTTCGATCCACAGCCCCGTCTTGATCATCAGGGAGTTCGACGGGTAGAGAAACTGCTTCTTGTAATCCGGGTAATTCTGCTGGGCGATGTCGATGGCCGCCGCTTTCGCCTGATCGGCGCTAGCCGGGACAGGCCGTCCGCCGGGCCCGGCGATGACGACGCGGGCCGATCCGCCTGGGCCGTTGTCGCAGCCGACGCCCTGCTTTGACTGTCCGTTGTAGGAGAAGCCGCAGAGGACCTCGGTGGCGTTGTCGGCGGCCCAGCTTTCCAGACCGCTCTGGGACAGGCCCGCGGGTACGGTCACGCCGTTGTAGCTGAGCTTGGAGGGAGCGGCGTAAACGCAGACGGCGCAGACGATCGTGAACCCTACTGCGACAAGTGAGACGATGATCGCCAGCCCGGCAGGGATCCGGGCCAGGTAGATCGCCAGTCGGGATCGGCCAGTGATCACCAGGTGCCGAAACATTCCATCGGACAGGTCCACCGATCCGGCGGTGCAGCCGAGGGTGGCCGCGACGATGAACCCGAACGTGTAGAGCACTCCGGCCGACATCGCGGTGTAGATGCTGTACCCACCCGCGGGTCCGTAGGTCTTGGGGGCGACGGCGTGCAGCAGCAGCCGCACGGCCAGGAACACCGTCGGGAAGCCGACCGTGACCAGCACCAGGGTGATCATCAGGCCGCGGCGCTTGCGCAGCTCCAAGAATCTGGTCGCGATCATCGAGCCGGTCGGGATCGGCGACCCCCGGTGATCTCGCGCGGGCTCGAAAGCAGCCGATGAGGGAGCCGGCACGCTGGCGTCGCGAGTGGCCGTCACGCGGGATCACCCAACCGGCTCGTGACCTGCAGGAACCACGATTCGAGCGACGCTTGAACCGGCTGAAGGCGATACACCGCAATGCCGCCGGTGACCAGAACGCGGGCGACCTCGGCAATGACATCGCGGGTCGTGTCGGCGGGCAGCGTGATCGCCAACCCGCCCGCCTCCACGTCGATGGCCGCGCCAAGGTTGGTCCCCGCGAGCAGGGACCTCGCTCGGTCGGGGTCGGAGCAGTCCACCTGCAGCGTCAACGATGTGCCCGCGAGCAGCTCGGAGATCGGCCCTTGCCGGATGATGTTGCCCCGATCCACGATGGCCACCGCGTCGCAGGTCCGCTGCACCTCATCCAGCAGGTGCGACGACAGCACGACCGTGCGACCTTCCGCGACCAGCGATCGAATCATGTCGCGCATATCGTGCATACCCGCCGGATCGAGGCCGTTCATCGGCTCATCCAGGATCAACAGCTCGGGATCGCCGATCAGGCACGCGGCGACACCGAGCCGCTGCCGCATGCCCATCGAATACTTCGACACCCGGTCGTCGGCGCGCCGCAGGATCTCCACCCGGTCCAGCGATGCGTCGATGCGTCCGCGGGCCGCTGGTTCGCGCGCCGCCGCCAACAGCTGCAGGTTCTGCCGGCCGGTCAAATGGCCATGAAACCGCGGCTCGTCCACAATCGCCCCGACCCGCGCCAACGCCTTGTCGCGGTGCCTGGGGACCGAATATCCCAGCAGCGACATCGTGCCCGCGTCGGCGCGGGTCAACCCGAGCAGCACCCGGATCAGCGTCGTCTTACCAGCGCCGTTCGGGCCGAGGTACCCGAATGCACACCCCCGCGGGATCAACAGGTCCACGCCATTGACAGCGACATTAGAACCGAACCGCTTCGCCAACCCACGGGTCTCGACCGCCCACGAACCATCACTCGCTGGTAGGTCAGGCTCGGCGACCACGTCCGTCGCCGTCACTGACACTGCTTGCGTTGACAGCCCGCACCGTTTGGTGCTTCCCGAGCTTCGATCACGACACGCACCCTCTATCGTCGTGCAGTTGTCCCAACGCGGTGCCGACCAACGCTAGCGCGAATGACCACGCCCACGATGATTCTGCGCGGACGCTTAACCGCACATCAGGGAAGACCCCGATCCGACCCCGAAACCACACCGAATGTCGGTGATCCGCGAATCGGTCAGCGCAGCACTGATCGCAGCGGTCCGGTCCGGCCGATGTGCTAGTCCGGGTTCACCACCAGGGCACTACCGCCGCCGGACCGTACCGGTTCGGCGGCCGCCTGGAACCGCCCGCCCGGCAACAGATCGATGCCGGTGGCATTGCCGATCCAGGAGTTCAAGGGCAGCACGCTGCCGGTCTGCTCAGTGAAGTGTTCGCCGTAGCGCGAGGTGAGTTGGGCGGCCAGCGCACTGGTGAAGAAGTCCGGTTCGGCGGCGGTCGTTGCGGTATTGCGCTGGCTGGCCCGCGGAGCCGCGATCGCCTGCGGCAAGGGCATCCCGAAGTCGATATGATTGAGCAGGATCTGCAGCACGGTGGTGATGATCGTGGAGCCGCCCGGCGAGCCGACGGTGAAGTCCGGGACGCCATGCTTGAGCACGATGGTGGGGCTCATGGACGAGCGCGGCCGCTTACCCGCCGCGGGCAGGTTCGGGTCGTGGGTCGTGGGAGTTGCCGGCGCGAAGTCGAAATCGGTCATCTCATTGTTGAGCAGGAAGCCGCGCCCGGGAACGGTGATGCCGCTGCCGGCGAGCTGCTCGATGGTGTTGGTGTAGCTGACAACGTTTCCCCACTTGTCGGCGACCACGAGGTGATTGGTCTCGGTGCCTTCGTGCCCTGCGTTGGCAACCGGGGCGGCGGGGCGGCACGCGTGGTAAGGCGGATACGGCGTTCCAGGGGCCACGGGTGACGTCAGCGCGGTGTCGCCGATGAGGCAGCGTCGGGTCTTCGCGAACCCGGGGCTGAGCAGCCCCTGCTGCGGCACCGGTTCGAAGTCGGCGTCGCCGATGTAGGCGTTGCGGTCGGCGAAGGCGAGCCGGCTGGCCTCGAGGTACTGGAACAACGCCTTGGTCCGGTTCTCGGTGGGCAGCCGGAACCCGGACAGGATGTTCAGCGCCTCACCGGTGGTCAGCCCGCCACTCGATGGCGGGGCCATCCCGTAGACGTCCAGGCCCCGGTAGTTCACATGCGTCGGCGCGCGGTCCTTGGCGACGTAGTTGGCCACGTCGCGGGCCGTCATGATTCCGGGGCGAACGGTCAGCGGCGTGCCCGGCCAGACCGGCGGTTGTTCGACGGTGTGCGCGATATCGGTGCCGAGCGGGCCGCCGTAGAGATAGGTCGGGCCGTGCTTCGCGAGTTGACGGTAGGTGCTGGCGAGGTCAGGGTTGCGCAGGGTCGAGCCCACTGCCAGCGGCTGACCGGCGGGAGTGAGGAACAGTTCGCGGCTGCTGGTGAAGGCCTGCAGGTCCGGCAGGGCCGCCTGCTCCTGCTGGACAAAGTTCGGCGTGATCGTGAACCCGTGCTTGGCGACCCCGATGGCTGGTTGCAGGTCCGAGCCGAAGCTGCGTACTCCGTAGGCCTGCACCGCGCGGGCCCAGGTCGCGACCATGCCGGGCACTCCCACTGACAGCCCGGAGTGCCGCGCCTCCTCGAACGGGAGCGGCATGCCGGTGTTCGGGTCGATGAACAGCTGCGACGTACACGCGGCGGGACACATCTCGCGTCCGTCGATGGTGACCACCCGGTGCGAGCCGGCCAGGTAGATGACCATGAACCCGCCGCCGCCCGGCCCCGCCACGAAGGGCTCGGTGACGCCGAGTGTGGCCGCCACCGCTACCGCCGCATCGATCGCATTGCCTCCGGCGCGCAGCACCTCGATGCCGGCTTTGCTGGCGTTGAACTCGGCCGATGCCACGGCTCCGCCGCTGCCAACTGCCACTGGCTGCTTCGCGTAGCGAGGTGGGCGGTGCGCCGACGCCTGCGGTGTCGAGACCGAGGCACACAGGATGATGGCGGTGATGACGGCGAGCGGGGCGCGTGATCGCATGAACACCTCAAATGTAGTTGAACCATCTGTGGCTAACCCGTACTCGGCCGGAGCCTGGCTGTCAACGGCTGCTACCTTGCGGGCATGCCGAGTGACTTTGTCTTGAAGACGATGAACGCCGTCCATCGCAGCCTGCTCAAGCTCACCGGCGGCCGGGCCGGCTGGAAGGTTTCCAACATGCCGGTGCTGGAGCTGACGACGACGGGTCGAAGGAGCGGGCAGTCCCGCACCGTGATGCTCACCTCGCCGCTCCAGGAAGGCGAAACCCTGATCGTGGTCGCCTCGCGGGGTGGTGACGACAAGTCGCCGGCGTGGTTCCTGAACCTGCGCGACAACCCTGACGTGCAGGTCGCGCTGAAGGGCCAGCCCAAACAGCGCATGAGAGCGCACATCGCCACTGCCGAGGAGCGAAGCCGGCTGTGGCCGCGAGTCACCGCCGACCACAAGAACTACGCCGGCTATCAGACCAAGACCGAGCGCGAGATCCCACTGGTCCTGCTCGAACCGACCAGCTGAGCCCCGTTGGTCACGGCGGCGGCCAGTAGCGATCCTCGCTCATTGATCGAACCATGATCGGCTCGTGTCAGGCGCGCGCATTCGACGCCCGGCGCACAGACCGCGAAGTCGATCACAGGAGGCGACACCAGCATGCTTCCCACGCGCGACACTAGGTCCATGGTGCAAGCCCGCCCGCGCGTCTCGGTGCGTCGATTTCGGCGTCCCGTTCTCATCGCGGCAGCCATCCTCGTGGCCGGAACGCTCGTGCTCGCGGTAGTCCTCGCCACCCGCACCAAGGGCGGCCCGGGACCGACCTCGCTGCCGACGCGATCTGAGAGCCCAACCGCAGTCCAGCCACCAGCTGCAGCGTCCACCGCAGTAGCCCGCGTGCCTGGCCTGCCGCCCGGCGCCGTTCTCGAGCCGGCCGCGGACCCCGCCGGTGGCGCCCGTCCCGCGCCCCTCGAGCCGGCCGTCGGCTTCGCCCGGGATACCACCGGCGGCTCGAACGGCGCCACCTATCACGTCACGTCGCGCGACGACACCCCAGCGAGCCCGCAGCCCGGGACGCTGCGCTACGGGCTCATGCAGCGCAAAGCACTGTGGATCGTCTTCGACGCCGACATGACCATAACGTTCGGCGGTGCAATGACGATCAGCCCTGACAAGACGATCGACGGCCGGGGCCGGCATGTCACTCTGACCGGACACGGTCAACCGGGACTGCACCTCTACGACACCCACAACGTCATCATCGAGAATGTGAGCTTTCACGATTTCGGCGATACCGCCAAGACCGGCCAGAACGATCCGGACGACGCTATCGACATTCAGCGAGCACAGGATATCTGGATCGATCATTGCTCGATGTCGATGGTCGGCGACAAACTCATCGCCATGGAGGACGGACCGCGGCAGGTCACCATCTCGTGGAATCACTTCTACGACCAGGAACAGACACTGCAGATCGGGGCGTTGTCCACCGCTGCGCGCGACATCGGCACCACCGTGACCGTGCATCACAATTTCTTCGACCGAACGGGATACCGCGACCCACTGGTGGCCTATGCCAAGGCGCACATCTACAACAATTACATCTTCGAATGGAAGACCTCGGCAGTACGGTCCGAGCGCGTCGCGCAGATGTACCTCGAGGCCAACGTCCTACAGGCAGGTACGAACCGCAAGGGCGCCATCTTGACTCCTGCACAGAGGTGCAACGACTCGCACAAGTACTGCGACGGCCGATCGGGGTTCCTGAATTCGGTCGGCAACGTCGTCCTCGGAGGTGCGGTCATCAGGAGCAGCGGCCCGAACAACGTTTTCCTGCCGTCGGCGGCGTACGACTACCGCCCGGACCAGGCCGGGCCGACTCTCGCGGCAGATGTCCGGGCGCACGCCGGGATGCAGTAGCGGCTCATAGCGAGCAGAAATTCGGCCACAGGCTCAGATCGATCCGGTCCGGGAAGAGCGCAGCCAGCTCCTTGACATCATCGACGTAGCGTTCACGAACCTCGGCCGCCACCGAGCGAGCGATCTCCAGCTGCACGGACGAGGCATTGACCGACACCTGCGCAGCCACTTCGGCCGGCTCGAGGCTCAAGAAGTCGAAGGTCTCCGCGAGCATCGCCGGCGTGTCTCGACAGCACCGCTCGAATTGCAGCACGAGAACCTGCCGACGAGGGACATGTTCGAGCAGTCTGCCGAGTTGGGCGCCGTAGAGCCCGCGCCCGAATGCGGCGGTGACGTCATCGGCGCTCAGCGTCCCCGTCCGCTGTGCCGCGTGGCGCAACCCGGACTGAAAACGCTGCACCGGGTCGCGCAGCAGGACCAGAAGTCGGGCCTGCGGGGCGGCGCGCAGCAACGCCGGGACCGCCCAAGGGTCATAGAGATAGCGCGGGGTCCATTCGCCCACGCAGTAGCCCGGCCGGCGCAGGAAGTGGGCACAATATCGCTCGATATCTTCGGTGCCGACCTCGCGTGCCCAGAAGGAATCGAAGAAGTGCAACTCCTTCGCGCCGAGACCTAGGGACGCCACATCGGGGTGTTGTTCGATCAACGACTGCCACCATGACGTGCCGCAGCGTTGCACACCGACGCCGACATAGTCCGGCGGGCCGGGGCGCCGCCCCACCGCCGTCCAGGGCGCCCGAGCCTGAATATGGCGCAGGCGCGCGCGTAGCGGCCCACGCAGGCCCCGGTGCAGCGATCCGCGCAATGTCATTCCCGGCGTGCTCCCTGTTATAGCGATTCGCACAACGAACACACATCGTGCAAATCTCGCGACGAGGCGGTCGCTACTGCGTCATCCGGACAGGGCCGCTATCCTGAGCGCCGCATCGCCAATTGCGCTTCGACCACCGGATGCTAGCTTGTGGGAGGTCGAGCCGGCCTTCCAAGTGCGGTTGCGGTTGGTTGTCCATCGGGGGAAGACGCGTGACTGTGACAGGTGTTTCAGATCGAGGCATGCCGGACGGCATCCCGTGCGTCTAGTCGACGGCCAGATCAGTGACGACATAACCCCTCGGGCGCCGATGACGTCGCCCGGCGCGGCAATCACGGCGACGGGGCTCGACGAAGCCCGCGGGTCAGCGAGAACGCGCCTCGGTCGACGGCTGCCGCGAGCAGTGCTCACCCGGTCATCGGCCGTCGTTCTGCTCGTGCCCGCCGATATCGCGGCACTGTTGCTGCCGCTGCTGTGGATCCCACATCACTGGAAGCTGGTCGTCCTCGTGGCGACCATCACGATGGGGCTCTACCACAGCGGTGGCCTGTACCGGTCCCGGTTGAGCCTGTCGCTGCTCGACGAAGCGCCCTCGTTACTCGGCCGGCTGCTCGTCGCCACCGCGTTGTCCGAGACCCTCCAAGTGATCAATGCCCGAGACATCGGCCTGCGGCCGTTGCTCATCGGCGTATGTTGCTCCGCCGTGCTCGTCCTGGGCTGCCGGTGTGCCGTCTACAACGTCATCAGGTTTGCCCGGCGGTCGAACCTGGTCGGCCACCGCACCCTGATCGTCGGCTCGGGACCCATCGCG
The DNA here is from genome assembly GCA_003243915.1 of Pseudonocardiales bacterium. Lineage (GTDB taxonomy): Bacteria > Actinomycetota > Actinomycetes > Mycobacteriales > Jatrophihabitantaceae > QHCC01. The sequence continues at coordinate 21,019 of QHCC01000220.1, forward strand.
TGCGAGCTCACCGAGGTGCTGCAGCGCTATCCGTCGCACGGGCTGCGGAGCGTCGGCTACCTGGACGTGGACGCTCCCGATCCGGCCGCCGGCCCTGGCCCCGGCGTGCCGTACCTCGGCGAGCTCACGGATCTGCACCGGGTCATCCGCGCCGTGGGCGCACAGGTGGTGATCGTCGCCGACGGTGCCTTCAGCGAGCAGGAGCTGATCAGCACGTTACGTCGTCCGATGACGCGCCCGGTCGCCGTCATGGTCGTGCCGCGATTGCACGAGATCTACCCGACGACGGGTACGAACGATCACATCGGCGCCATCAGCGTGACGCGAATGCGCCAGCCCGCGCTCGACGGTCCGGCTCGGCTGGTGAAGCGCACCTTCGACATCCTGGTGTCCGCGGTGCTGCTCGTTCTCCTGCTCCCGGTGCTGATCGCCGCCGCCATCGCGGTACGGGTCGAGTCCGGACCCGGTTTCCTGTTCCGGCAGACGCGACTCGGGCGCGACGGCAAGCCCTTCGAACTGCTCAAGTTCCGCTCGTTGCGACCGCAGTCGGACGACGAAGCGGCAACCCAGTGGAGCATCTCCGACGACACCCGTCTCGGGTCGGTGGGTCGCGTCCTGCGCAGGATCTCGATCGACGAACTGCCGCAGCTGTGGAACATCTTGCGCGGTGACATGACCCTGGTCGGGCCTCGGCCAGAACGCCCACACTTCGTGGAGAAGTTCAGCGGCGAGTACGCGCACTACGCACTTCGGCACCGAGTGCCGGTCGGGCTGACCGGCCTGGCGCAGGTGAGTGGCCTGCGCGGAGACACCCCGATAGACGACCGCGCCCGATTCGACAACTACTACATCGATCACTGGTCGCTGTGGCTCGACATCAAGGTCCTGCTGCGCACGGTCCGTGAAGTGTTCACGGCCAGGACAGGTTGACGTGACCGCCCGCGTGCCGGTGTTGTACATCGGCGGTACCGGACGAAGCGGCAGCACCGTCCTGGCGCAACAACTCGCGCAGCTCAAGGGCGCGATCTCGGTCGGCGAGTTGCGCTACCTCTGGTCGCGGGGGCTGGGCGCCAACCAACTGTGTGGCTGCGGCGCCCCGTTCCGGGACTGCGCGTTCTGGGGCGACGTCTTGTCGCGCGCCTACGGGCCGGCTCTCGCCGACCGTGCCGTGCAGGCGGCCCGCGCCGGGTCGGTCGACCGTATTCGCCACATCCCGGCACTGAGCACCCGATGGCTGCGCCCGCCGCGTTCGCGCCGAGCGGTCAACGCCTACGCCGAACTCATGCTTCCGTTGTACCGGGCGATACTCGCCGTGAGCGCAGGCTCGGTGATCGTCGACTCCTCCAAAGATCCCTCCTATGCCTTCGCCCTACGCAGCGTGAGTGGGCTCGACGTGAGGCTCGTGCACCTGGTGCGTGACAGCCGCGCCGTCGCTCATTCCTGGACCCGGGCGAAGCTACGTCCGGAGATTCACTGGCAGCGGGAGTACATGCGGGTACTCCCGCCGAAGATCTCCGCTGCACTCTGGCTGGAGTACAACCTGCTCTTCGAGGCCTTCCGGTTCCTGCCCAGCCCCGCGATCCGGATCCGCTACGAGGACTTCGCGCGCGACCCCGGGGCGGTCATCGAGCGCATCGTGGGGCTGCTCGGCGGCACGCTGCTCACCACCGGGCGGGCCGCGACGCCGTTCGTGCACAGCATTTCCGGCAATCCCATCCGCTTCCAGAAGACGCCGGCGCCGGTTCTGGTCGACGACGAATGGCGTTCGCGGATGACGCTCGCCGACCGCAGGCTGGTCACGGCGATGACGGCCCCACTGCTGGGCGCATACCGCTATCGCGTCCTGAGTGGGTCCGGGTGACACCCACCGCGTTGCACGTGGCGCACAACCTCGGCTCGGGTGTCGAGGCGGCAATCACCGACTACGCACAGTCCACACCCCATTTCCTGCATCACCTGCTGTACTCGAGTGACCCGAGCTGCGAGATCGACCGCAGCAGGGCCGGGGAGTTCGTCAGTGAGACACTCGCGGCCCCGCAGCTGGGCGCCTTCGCCCGCGCGCTGCGCCGCACCGTGCATCGTCTGGATCCGGATCTCATCCATGCTCACTCCTCGATCGCGGGGGTGCTGTGCCGTGCTGCGCTGCACCCGCGGCGGGTCCCCGTCGTATACACGCCGCATTGCTTCGGCTTCGAACGCCGCGACGTCCGGCCACTGGCCCGAGCAGCGTTCTGGTCGGCAGAGGCCGCCCTCGCCCACCGTGCCGTCCGCATCGTCGCCTGCAGCCCGCGTGAGGCACAGCTCGCCCGCCGGCTCCCGGGAGGATCGGGCACGGCCTACGTTCCGAATGTCGTGCGGGCGCCGGCCGATCTGGCCGCCCGGGTGCCCGGCGGCCCGGTGCGCGTCGTGAGCTGCGGGCGATTGGCGCCACAGAAGAATCCGGCCCTGTTTGCCGATGTCGCTCGAGAGGCGCGCACTGCCCTGCCGGACGCGCAATTCGAGTGGATCGGCGGAGGGGACGACGCGTTGGCCGCGCGGCTACGCGACTCGGGAGTGACGGTGACAGGCTGGCTCCCCCGTCGCGCCGCGCTGGACCGGATCGCGCGCGCGGACGTCTACGTACACACCGCGTCATGGGAGAGCGCACCGCTGAGCATTCTCGAGGCGGCCGCCGTCGATGTGCCGGTGCTCGCGCGGGCGACCCCCGCGATTCGACTGCTCGGCTGTGAACCGCTGTGGAGCACGGTGGCTGAATTGGTCGACATGCTGCGTGATGAGCAGGTCATTGCCCACGCTCGTCAGAGCGGCCGCCGGCTGCGCGCGCGGCACACCGTGCAGGCCCAGCAGGCGGCGCTCACAGCGGTGTACGACTCGGTCACCCTGCCCTCGAGATACCCGTCACCGGGTCGGCGGGCAACGCTCGCTACCCGACACCAGGATGTGCAGCCGTGCGATTTCTAGTCACCGGAGCAGCGGGCTTCATCGGCAGCCAGGTCGCTGAAGCCTTGCTGGCCCGCGGAGACGACGTGCTGGGAATCGACGCGTTCACCGACTACTACGACGTCGCGATCAAGCACCGCAATCTTGTCCGGTGTCATAACCACAGCCGGTTCCAGTTCGTACCGGGCGACCTCACGCACCTGGCCCTCGATGAGCTGCTCGACGATGTCGACGTGGTATTCCACCTGGCCGGACAGCCGGGCGTGCGCTTGTCGTGGTCGGACAACTTCGCCGTCTACGTGCACCGAAACATCCTGGCCACCCAGGCGCTACTCGAGGCCTGCCGCAGGGCGGGGCGGGCGCGGATCGTCTTCGCGTCCAGCTCCTCGGTGTACGGCAATCAGGCGAACTACCCCTGTGCGGAGCACCAGCTGCCACGCCCGCACAATCCGTATGGGGTTACCAAGCTCGCCGCGGAGCAGCTGTGCATGCTGTACGCGGAGAATTGGGACCTGCAGACGGTGGCGCTGCGCTACTTCACGGTCTACGGGCCGCGGCAACGCCCTGACATGGCGATGAACCGGTTCATCGATGCCGCCGTGCGTCATCGCGCGGTGCCGCTGTACGGCGACGGCTCCCAGGTACGCGACTTCACCTTCGTCTCCGACGTCGTCGAAGCCACCGTCCTCGCGGGACTCACCGATCTTCCCCGCGGCTCGGTCCTCAATGTGGCAGGAAGCGAGTCGGCGACCGTCAACGACGCGCTCGCCCTGGTCGCCGAGGAGACCGGGGAACTGCTCGAGATCGACCCCCAGCCGGCACAAACGGGCGACGTCCCCCGAACGGGCGGATCCATCGACCGGGCCCGCGAGATGCTCGGCTGGGAACCCGCCGTAGGTCTGGCCGAGGGAATCCGACAACAGGTCGCGTGGCAGCTCGACACGGCGGCGCGCCCGGCCCAAGCGTCCTGATGGCCGGTACGGCCGCGGACACCGCCCGAGTGGCGATGTTCATCAACAGCCTGCAGCGCGGCGGCGCTGAAACCCAGTTCCTGCGGGTTGCCCGTGCGCTGCGCAGCGCGGGGCATGAGGTGCGGATCTACACGCTGCTCGACGACAACGACTTCCCCGAGAATGACATCCCGGTCTTCCCTCTTTCCAGCGCCGGGCGCGTCGGCGCCGCTGCCATCCTGCGCGGTGCCGTGCGCATGACCCGCGGGTGGCGTCCGCAGGTCGTCATCAGCTTTCTGTACCAGGCGACGCTTATCGGCCGTGCCGCGGCACGCGCCGCCCGTGCGCCGGTAGTCATCTCCTCGATGCGCAACGAACGGCTCGAATCGAGACTCCGGACGTTGCTGTATCGGCTGACCAGCGTCGGCGACACTGAAGTGATCACCAATTCACACCGCGCGGCGCAGCTTCTCCAGTCCAACGGGACGGTGCGGCGCGGCGTCCTGACGGTCATCCCGAACGGGGTGGACCTCGCGTTGTTCGACGGCGACAAGACGGCGTCGCGAGCAGCACTCAGGCAGGCCCTAGGTGTCCCTGACACCATGTTCCTCTACCTCGGCGTCGGCCGGCTCACCCCACAGAAGGACTGGCCGACGCTTGTTGCGGCCGTGTCGGCTTACCGCGGCCCCGAAGCACATTGGCTGATCGTCGGCAATGGCCCCGACGAGGCCGACGTCCGCGCGGCGATCGACAGGGCGGGCCTCTCGGGCCGGATCTCGCTGCTCGGTCTACGCGACGACGTGATCGAGTTGCTGGCCGCATGCGACGGGCTGGTCCTGTGCAGCCGGTACGAAGGACTCCCGAACGTCGTCCTGGAGGCGATGGCCGCCGGCCGGCCGGTCATCGCATCACGGGTAGGCGGCTGCCCCGAGCTGGTCCGGCCCGGATGGGGCACCCTGGTCGATCCCCAGGCGCCCGGTGCGCTGGCCGCGGCGATGGCCAGCCTGGCCGGGCGCACCCACGACGAGCGGCTCGTCATGGGCACGCGGGCGCGCACTGAGATTGCGTCGCGGTTCTCCCTCGTTTCGGCCGATCGTGAGTGGGTCGGCCTGGTGGAGCGCTCGCTGGCCGGGGCGCGCCGGCGCCGGGCGTCCGTCGCGCACCGAGGGGCCTGGCACAATCGCCTGAGCGTTTCGCAGACGGACCGCACCACGATCATCGGGTTGGAGAATGAGTGACCGCCACACAAGCGCATAGGCGACGTTCCGCCGGGCGGCAGCCGAAGGTGGTCCGCAACGTCATCATCGGGCTGGTGCTGCTGATCATCTGTACTGGGCTCGGGGTGCTGGGCGCCGTGATCTACACCGGCACCCAGAAGACCCTCTACACGAGCAAGGTCGTGGTTCGCGTCTACGACCCGACGAACGTCACCAGCTCGACCGCGGGACGCGTGGATCCGGCGCGCCTGGTCCCCTTGGAGGTGAGCTACGCGCAATCTCGTCAGGTTTCCGATCTTGCCGAAGCTGCGCTCAAGGCCAACAACACCACGTACGACCACGTGACATGGACCGGCGCGGCCGACCAGGACGCGATCTCGGTGACCTGTTTCGCCGCGCATCCGGCAGCCACCGTCACCTGCGCGGAAGAATTCGCCAGCGATTACATCAGGATCCGTCGCGGCGACGTGAGCACGCCACTGGTGGCCACTGCCAAGAGCACCGACGGCCAGATCGACAAACTGCGTAAGGATGCATCCGTCGTGCAGAGCAGCATCGCCGGTGCGGACCCGACGAGAGCGGCGGATGCGATCAGGGCGGCCCTGGCCCAGCAGGCCGCGATTCTGGATCAGATCACGACGCTGACCCAGCAGGCGAATCTGACCAGACAACAAGCTGCCTCGCTGGCGGCCAATTTCGACATCGTGCAGCACGCTGCGGTGCCGACCAGCAAGGTGAGCCCGACCGGCTCACGCAACCTGACGCTGGGACTGCTGGCGGGTCTGGCCCTCGGCGTCGCCCTGCTGCTCGTATGGCAGCAGATCGGGTCGGTGCTGCGGGCTCAGCACACGGCTTCGGGTACCAACTAGGCCGCCGTGGACATCGCTGCGCCGGCGCCGTTCGCGGCCCTCCTGGTCAAGAGATTCTCGTTCGGGTCGACGCTGATGTTCATTGCGTCCATCCCGATCGAGAATGCGAAGGGGTTCGGTCATTCCTCCCTCGCCCAGCTCACCGGGATCGGGGCTCTCGCCGGCACCGGCCTGCTGGTGCTGCTGACCGGGCGGCTCCGGGTCGTATCCGCCGTGTTGGTGCCGGCGTTGCTGTTCCTCGGTTGGGCGGCGGCCTCGTATTCCTGGTCGGCGGCTCCGAAAGCCACCATCAGCTACGTCATCACTGCGGCGCAATTGGTGGCCCTGCTGATCGTGGTCTGGCAGCAGATCGACACACCCCGCAGCCTGCGGCTGGCACTGCTCTCGCTGACCGCAGGGGGGACGGCCGGTGCATTCTTGACCACCGTCCACCGGATTTCGAAGACCGGCGGCGTGGCACGCTATGCGGTAGGTGACCCGAACGACTTCGGCATCATGATCGCAATCACGATCGTCATCACCCTCTACCTGCTGCGTACCACCTCGCAGCCCTTGCTCACCCGGATGTGTCTGGCTGCAGCGGTCATTCTGCAGATCGTCGCGCTCGGGCGCACAGCCTCCCGCGCCGCGGCGATCGCCGTGGTGGCCGGGCTGCTGATCCTGCTCGTCGACCGCAGCATTCTCTCCACCCGGCGGCTGATCCCGGCCATCATCGTCGTGGTCGGTGCCGGGTTCTCCGTGCACCGGCTCGTCGGCTCGGACGCGCTCGGCCGCATCGGCACTGCAGTCAACTCCGCCGAGGCGGGCGACCTCAACAACCGCACCGCCTTCTGGCACACGGCATTCGGGCTCTGGCAACACTCGCCCGTACACGGTGTCGGCGCAGGGGCGTTCAAACACTTCAACACCTTGGCCGGCAAGGACCGAGTCGCACACTCGGTCTTCTTCGGTTTGCTGTCCGAGCTCGGCGTCGTGGGACTCCTGCTGTTCCTGCTCATGATCGTCGCTGCGGCACGCCAGCTGCGTGCCACCCCCCCGGCGCTTCGGCGGCTGTGGCTCGCGCTCTTCGTCACCTGGCTCGGCGCCGGCGTCACCCTGACCTTCGAACTCAGGAAGATGACCTGGGTGCTCATCGCCCTGTGCGCCTCGGCGGCCATCGCCTACCGGCCGCTGGCCACGGACGGCACGGACGGCACGGACGATCCCGGCGGTGGCCTCGATGACGACCGCCCCGGCGGCGGCCCGCCTCCCGCCCACGACGAACTGCGAACAGTGCCGGACAACGGGGTTGGGCTGGACACGACGACTTGGATCGAGGCCGGCCCCCCCGCCGATCGCGCAATGCCCGAACTGTCGCCGATCTCCTCCAGCTGAGTCAGGTACCGGTCACACTCGATGGCGGGCCGGCACGCGAAGCCCCGGCGCGGCGCCTCGTCGTTGGTCACGAGTGCATCGGGCGCGTTCGTCCTGCAAAGCACCGGTGCCGGCCTCAACCTGGCCATGCAATCGAGCCTTGCGCACGTGCTGGGCACGACGCTGTTCGGGCAGTACAGCCTCGCCTTCAATCTCAGCCAGCTCATCGCCACTCCAGCCGATCTCGGCGCCTCGTCGAGTGTGACGCGCTTCATCCCGCAATACCGGGTGCTGGGCCAGCGCGGGCATCTTCGCGGGGTCCTGCTGGCGGCGCAGCTGGTACCGCTAGTCGTCGCTTCGCTGGTCGCGGGCGCGGCCGCCGCCGTCGTGGCAGGCTTCGGCGCGGGATCTGCGCCGGTCGCGGTCATGCTCATCGCCATTGCAGGCATTCCGCTGTTCGTGCTCTCGCTGGTCCAGATGAACATGCTGCGGGCACTGGGACACATCTTCTGGGCATTCGCGCCGATGCTCGTGCTGCAGCCGCTCGTGGTCCTCATCGCAGTGGTCCTCCTCGCGCCGCGCTCGAGTCTGGTGACCTACGCCTGGGTCACTGTCGGCGCGCTGGGGGCGGTGGTGATCACCTCGACGTGCACGGTCGGGCTGATCACCCGGCGACTCGGGTTGAACGAATCCCCGCGCATTCTCGAACTGCGTCACTGGTGGACGGTGAGCCTGCCGATGTTGCTCATCAATGTCGTACAACTGGTCTTCCAGCGGCTCGACATCGTGGCAGTCGCCGTACTGCTCGATGCGCGCAGTGCCGGCATCTACGCCATCGCCAATCGCATGGCCGTGGCCGCCGCCTCGCTGCAGAAGGCGATGCTGAGCATCGTCGCGCCACAGATGTCTGGGCTGCACTGGTCTGGCAGGTCCCCCGAGCTCGAACGACTCGTGCTGCGTGGGCTTCGACTGGTGTTCGTGCCCGCCCTGCTTGTGACGGCGGTGCTGGCGGTGGCCGGCGGTGAATTCCTCGGACTCGTCGGCGAGCCGTATCGCGCCGGCTATGCGGCCCTGGTCGTGTACGCCCTGGGCCAGCTGATCAGCGTGGGGGCCGGCCCGGTCGGCTGGCTGGCCACCATCGTCGGAGAAGAGCGCTCCATGGCGCGGATCAACACGATCAGCGCCGTGCTGGCCGTGGTGGGCTACGCAGTCCTGATACCGACTATCGGCATCGTCGGGGCCGCGGCGAGCAACTCCGCGGGAATCGCGTACCGCAATGTTGCAGCGAGCCGCCTAGCGCGGCGTCACGGCTATCACATCTCCCTGGTGCGGGCCTTTCGGCGACCGGCGCACGCCTGAGCCGCCCGTCAGGGCGCTCGTCGATCCTCGCCGATGGCGGCATCGAGCCAACTCGGCATGCCGGAGTAACCGTGCCGACGCAGCAGAGCCGCGCATTCCGCGACGCTCGGCGCGTAGATCGCCCGCACCCGCTCGCGGTCGCGGTCGGTGAGGACCTCCGCCAGCGGGGCGGTATTCGTGCGGGCGTAGAGCGAGCGAAGCCCGCTCTTCAGCCGGGACCGGTCTGAGATGACGCGGGACAAGACGCGGTTGAGGCCGTAGCCGACCCGGCGCACGAGCACACTGCGCGGTTGCTGCGTCGTGTTGTGCCGGGCGAGATCGAAGGTGTCCAACGGTTCGTCGGCCACGTCCAACCATCGCAGCACCGCCCGCACGACGTCGCGCGGAGACGCTGCCAGATCCTCGGCGAAGACAACACGTAGGTCTGCGCCGAATGTCTCGAGCCAGGCCCCCAGGAATTGGGAATACATTCCGGTTCTGAGGGTGAGGAAGTGCGCGTTCTCCGGCCGCTTGTCCGTGCCCTGTCGGTAGTGCGTGCAGCAGGCGTCCACAAAGGCCGAGAAGTCCATCTCCCGTGGCAGGTGACCCTTGCTGCGCTTGTAGGTGTAGCTCGACCACAGCCGGGTCACCGGATTGCGCAGCAAGATCAGCACACGCGGCCGCCCGAGCGTGTCGCGGACCGCGTGTGCCACGGTCGCGCCGCCGACGAAATAGGACGGCGAGGCGTCGAGGCGCCAGGGCTGCGGCCCCGCCTTTTCGTAATGTGCTGCGTAGCGTTCCAGCCCGGCCGGCTGCCGGCCATAGATGAGCGGCGAGAAGTAGTTCACCTCTTTGCCGGCCGGCGCGAATACGTCCGGGTGCTGGGCGAGATAGGCGAACAGCGACGTCGTGCCCGCCTTGGTCACGCCGGCGATGACGAGGTTCGCAAGCGCCTGCGCCACCGGTTTCTCCCTCGATCAAGCCTGTCGGCCGGATCGGCCTGAGCGCCGTCCCATAGTATTGGCTCGCTACTTGTCGCAGATGGCGTCCGGGGGCCGGTGTTCGACGATCACGCGCTGCCACCACCGCACCTGGTGCCCTCGGAGATGCGCGACCGGACGGCACCCGAGAGAATAAACCCGTCATGAGGTCTGCCCACGCCTTGCTCGAGAGCCGGATGCTCCTTCTTGTCGGCAGGATCGTCGCGGTCCCGTTCCTGTGGCTACATCACCTGCAGGCGCGGGTGGTCGGCAGCGAGCGGTCGTTCATCGCGATGTCGCAGCTACTGAGCCTGTTCCCCGACGGGGCGGGCACCCTGGTGCGTCGCGCCTTTTACCAGCGCACAGTCGAGGCGTTCTCGGATACGTGCGCCATCTCGTTCGGGTCGGTGCTGACCAAGCCCGGTGCCCGATTCGGTGAGCACGTGTACGTCGGGCCGTCCTGCTCGTTGGGGCTGGTGACTGTCGACCGCGACGTGTTGATCGGCGATGGCGTGCGTGTGTCGAGCGGCTCGAAGCAGCACGGGACTGCGGACTTGTCCGTGGCGATCCGCGAGCAGGCGGGTTCCTTCGAGCGGGTGCACATCGGGGCAGCCGCCTGGATCGGTTCGGGCGCGATCGTGCTCGCCGATGTCGGTGCAAGCGCGATCGTCGGCGCCGGCGCCGTCGTGGTGGCTTCGGTGCCCGCGTTCGGCGTCGTGGCCGGCAATCCCGCTCGGCTGGTACGCGACCGGCGCGACGCGTCAGCGTCGGATGGTTCGGACACCTGAGGCCGGCGGCGGTCGGATTGGCATACCGGACAGCGGTGCCGGCCGTGGTGGCCTCCCCTGGTGGCGCGCGGGCCGGCCTAGGCGGAGCGCTCGGAACTCCGGACGCGGTGGTGATCAGCGACCGATGTCATATGCCGGTGGCGGGCACGGGGCGTCATGCCCATGAAATGCAGCGCGTGCGGGTTCTGCACGAGCGGACGGTCTGTGTAGGAGCTGACGCTGCCGTTGTAGAGGTCCTCCTCGACGCGGCCCGTCACGTAGGGCTGGTTCCAGCCGGACGGAAGCCAGCTGGTCGAGGTGAGGAACCGACTGCCGCGTCCGGGCCGGGCCCACCGGTACTGCTCGTCGCCCCGGTTCCAACCGAGCGCGGCCAGCACGGCGCCCTGATCGGCCCACGGGCCAGGCTGGGGCCCTGCGGCCTCGACCGCGTCGAGGAACTGGAACGCCTTCGGCCGCGAGCGCATCACCCAGACGCCGGTGTTGGGATTGGTCCGGTGCTCAGCGGGCACGTGCTCGAGCGCGAGAGCCTGAAAGTGCGACGGATGCAGATGACCGGCGATGTCCTCGTCCGCACGGAGCAGCAGCACGTCGGCGTCGAGCCACACCACCAGGGGGAAGCTTGCCAGCGCTTGGCGCAGTAGCCGGATCTTCTCCCACTTCGCGTGCTGCGCCGCGCGATCCGCGCCGACGCCGTCGACGGCCAGGTCCTCCGCATGCACCGCATATCCCCAGCAGTCCGCGTAGCGCAGAAAGGACGGCAGCGCGAGATCGTGCAGGACATCGCGCATCTGGGGACCCGCAGCCGTCACGAGGACGCCGGCCGGCTCTGTGTGCCTTGACCCGGTCCGTCCGCGCGTACCACCCCTGCTCTGCATACCGGCAGCGGACCGTTCTCCCGTGAACGGACGGGGTAGCTGACACCACCGGAATGAGAACAGCAGCCCACGATCCGGGATCCCGCTGGATCCAGCAGGCCGGGCGAGCGCGTGTCGCGTTCACCGCCATCCCGCACGCCTGGCCCGACTGTGAGGAAGGCTTGTACCTCAACTAATATGCGCGCATACTAATTGCATGATAGACATCGCGACCGCCCAGATCAGCTCCCCTGCTCCGCCCGCAGCATTCTTCGACCGGTGGGCGGACATGGCTACTTGGCCGGAATGGAACCTCGACACCGAATGGGTGCGCCTGGACGGGCCGTTCAGCCAAGGAGCCACCGGCACGCTCAAACCCCGGGGCGGACCGAAGGTGAGATTCGTCGTCGAATCCCTCGTCCCGGAACGGGAGTTCGTCGATGTCTCACGGCTCGTGGGTGCGCGCCTTAGCTTCGCTCATCACGTCACGCCGGCCGCCGGTGGAGGTTGCGCGGTTCACGTGCAGATCACCATGAGCGGCCCACTCGCCCGGTTGTGGAACCTGATTCTCGGCAAGGGCCTGCGGGTGAGCGCCCAGGCCGACCTCGAACGCTTGGCCCACGTCGCTGAAGCCAACGCCGGATCGGCATGACCCGTCCGGCGCACCGAGGTCCGGCCAGGACGCCGGCGCCGGTTCGACGAAGTCCCCGCCGGCTGGCTTCCAGACATGCCGAGGCCGACGACAGTCCCGGACTGCTGCTGTGGCAGGTGACCAATCGGTGGCAGGCCGCCCAACGGGCAGCGTTGAAGACGTTCGACCTGACACACGTCCAGTTCGTGCTGCTCGCATCACTGACCTGGCTCGACGACGACGCTCCGGTCACCCAGCAGCACGTGGCGCAGCATGCCGCTACCGATCCGATGATGACCTCGCAGGTGTTGCGGGGCCTTGAGGGGCGCGGCCTGATCGCTCGCGCTCGGCACCCGAGCGACGCCCGCGCGCGGGCGGTCACGGTCACCAGGGCAGGCGCGGCGCTGGCCAATCGGGCGGTCGTCGCCGTCGAGCGATGCGACGCGGAGTTCTTCGCCCCGCTGGCTCGGGGCACCGCCCGCTTCGCTACACAGCTGCGCGCGCTGCGCCAGCACACCGCACACTGAGCCGAGCGCACCCTGCGCCCGGCGTCGGTTCTTCGAACTGCCCCTGCGCCGGCGTCGGTTCTTCGCCCGTCATTTCCGGGCGGCAATAGGGTGGGCAGGTGCTGGCGGTCTTCGACATCGACGGGGTCGTCGCCGACGTGCGCCACCGACTGCACCATCTCGAAGCGCCGAAGTCCTGGCCGGCATTCTTCCGCGCAGCCGATCAGGATGCGCTACTAGCCACCGGCGCCCGCCTGGTCGCCGAGCTGGCCCGACAACACGAGATCGTGTGGCTCAGTGGTCGCCCGGCATGGCTGCGGGGCACCACGGCGGATTGGATCGCCCGACACAGCCTGCCCGGTACCGAAATGCATCTTCGGCCCGCACGCGACCACCGTCCGGCTCGGCTGTTCAAGGTGGAGGTATTGCAGCGCCTCGCGCCGCGTGGCGTCGCCGCGTTCGTCGACGACGACCCCGAGGTCGTCAGCGCCGCCGCGACAGCCGGTTTCCCGGCGCTACTCGCCGACTGGGTAGCACGCGAGCCCGCAATGCGCGACGCCCAGGAGCGGCTCGGGCGCACCTGAGGCGGGGGCGTAGGGTGGAGCGGGTATTACAGCGTCGTAACAATTTTACGCAAATTTTACATCTGATGCCTGATTTGCTGGCAATCGGAAGCAGTCCCCGCGCGCGCCTGCTGGACAAGATCGGAAAACCGCGCACACTTGTGGCGTAGGCATCCACTGGAAGCGATTACAGGAACGGGAAATGATCACCGACTCGAAGCCGGAAACCCCGGCTCGCCCGCTGTGCCGGCACACTCCCCCGTGCCCCACCTCCGAGGCCTCCGACCGCGACGCCGCGCACGTGATCTCGGCCCACCCTGAGCAGGGGTGGAGCTTGCTGTGCAACGGCATCGTCCTTTTCGAGGACTTCGGTGAACTGCTCCCGGACGGGCAGAGCAATGCAGCGCGCCGCGGCGCGCTCGCGGGTTGCTCGCCGCACCGCCGAGCCGGCTGACCTACGCCTGCGCAGTCCGTCGCCGGCGTACCGATCGGGGACCCACCAGCCGGGCAAGCAGATAAACCGCGAAACTGATCGCGGTGATGAATGCGCTCGCCGGGACGTTGCTCGTGTTCAGCCCGGTCAGGCTCACCAGCAACCCTCCGTCGCTGGCCAGTAGCGCGAACAGCACCGCGAGCACGGCCACGACGGCTGGACGTGACGAGAGCCGGTGCGCCGCAGCTGCCGGCGTGATCGCCAGGCTGAGCACCAGCAGCGTTCCCACGATCTGCGCGGCCTCGGTGACCGTTATCGCGAGCACGAACAGGAACGCCAGACCGGCCAGCTTGACCGGCACGCCGCGGGCCTCGGCAACATCCGGGTCGACAGAGGCGAAGAGCAGGGGCCGATACAGCACCAGCATGGCCACGAGCACGGCACCTGCGACAGCGAGCAGCAGAACGAGCTGGCCGTTACTGACACCCAGAATCTGACCGAACAGGATCTCGGAGGCGGTCCTGGCGAAGCCGCCGTGCCCGCTGAGCAGATAAACGCCGAGCCCGAGCCCGAATGCGAGTGTCACCCCGATCGCGGAGTCGCGCTCGTGCTCGCGGGCTCCGAGCAGGCCGATGGCCGCGGCCACGACCAGGCTGCCCAGCAGGGCACCGAGCACCGCGTCATCGGCCCAGATCAGCCCGGCGACGGCGCCCGTGAAGGACAGTTCCGACACCCCGTGCACGGCAAACGCCGCCCGGCGGGTGACCACGAACGGACCTATCAATCCGCTGACGATCGCGACCAGTGTCCCGGCGATCAGGGCGTGCTGCACCGCGGGCAGGTGCAGGTAGCTGCCTATTCCCATGGATGTCCGCCGGCAGCGCGGGAGCCGTGATCGTGATCGTCGCCCACCGGATGATGGTGGTGCGCGCCGGCCGCATCGGCGTGCGCCGCATCGGGCGCTCCGACGACGACGATGCGCCCCCGCACCCGCAGGACGTCGATCTGCGCGCCATAGAGGGCCGAGAGCCGCTCGCCGGTCATCACCTCGGCGGGCGTACCGATGGCCCACTTGGTGCCGGCCAGGTAGAGGACCCGGTCGGCCATCGGCAGGATCGGGTTGATGTCGTGGGTGATGAACAGCACCGACGTCCCCGCGGTGCGCCGCCGCTCGTCGATGAGGGCGCTGGTTCCCTGCTGGTGGCTGAGGTCCAAGCTCAGCAGCGGCTCGTCGCACAGCAGCACGCTGGGGTCACCGAGCAATGCCTGCGCAATTCGCAGCCGTTGCTGCTCGCCGCCGGACAACCTGCCGAGCGGGGCGTCGGCGAAGGCAGTCGCGCCGACCTCGGATATTGCGCGATCGACACGCTGCCGTGCCGTGCGGTTCGGCAGGCCGGTACCCCAGCGATGCCCGTCCAGGCCGAGCCGGACCAGGTCGCGTCCGCGCAATGCCACGTCCCGATCGAAGGACTTCTGCTGCGGGACGTAGCCGACCCTCGTGCTGCCGCGCCGGGGCGCCCGCCCACACACCTCGACCGTTCCCGACGAGAGCTGTTGCAGGCCGAGCAGCACCTTTACCAGGCTCGTCTTGCCGCTGCCGTTGGGACCGAGCACGGCCAGGAACTCCCCCGGCGCGACGTCGAGATCCAACCCACCCCAGAGCTCGCGGTCACCGAATCGCAGTGTGGCGCCACGTAGCCGGACGGTCGGATCTTCAGCCACCGAGTGCCGCCAGCAGCGCCCGGGCCTGGTCGGCCTGCCAGGTCTGGAAGTCCGGCTCGCCGGCCGGGAGGGTTTCGGTCATCGCGACGAGCGCCACGTGTGACGCGGCGGCGAGGTCACGCAGGTGTTTGGTGGCCGAGTCGGTGACCTGGGAGTTGTACAGGAGCACCTGGACGGTGTGATCGGTCAATGCCTTCTCGAACGCGGCATTGTCTCTGGGACTCGGATCGTTGCCGTCCTCGATGGCCCGTGAGAACGATGCCGGCGTGCCCAGCTTGAGGCCGGCCGCGGCGAGCAGGTAACCCGGCACCCGCTCGGTGTAGGCGACGGCCGTGCCTGCGTACTTCGTCTTGATGCGGCCGGCGACGGCGGCGACCTGCTTCTCGCCCGCGAGGAATGTCTCGAGGTGTGTCCGGAAGGTTGCGGCGTCGCCCGGAGACGCCTTGGCCAGCGCAGCCTCGAACGCGCGAGCCGCCGTGGCCACATAGTCCGGGGCGTACCAGAGATGCGGATTCGTGCCGTCGCCGTGCACACCGACGATGTCCGCGACGTTGAGCACAGTTCGCCCCCCGCTGGGGCTGGCCGACAACAACTTGGTCAGGAAATCGTCGTAGCCGAGCCCGTTCTCGATCACGACCTTCGCCTGCGCCAGCGCGGCCGCGTCGTGCACGTCGGACTCATACCCGTGCGGATCGGCGCCGGCATCGCTGATGATCGACGTCACGGCCACCCGGTCGCCCCCGATCTGTGCCGCAATGTTGCCCCAGAAGTTCTCGCCCGCGACGACACCCAGCTTGCCGTTGGCCACGCGCCCCGACGTGCCACATGCCACGAGCCCGAGCAGGCAGCAGCTACCCAGCGCGATGATCGCGCGTCGTCCTGCCGCACCGGATGTCATGACGCCACCGTACTGGATATGACAACCGTTCCCAATACCGGCGGCAGTTGTCAGCCGCGGAAGGTGCTGCGGCCATGGTCGCCGAACGGCTCGTCCCGGTCGCGCACGGCCTCCCGGAACCCGTGGGTGGCAGCCCGGTGCGCGAAGCTGTAACCCTCGCGGGTGTGCCTGGCGATCCCGTCGAAGACGGTGCCCACCAGCGCGCTCGTGGCAACGCCCTGAGCCAGCAGCGCCGAGTTGAGTGCGAGCTTGACCATGACGAGTTGGTTGACAGGCAACCGGGCGATCCGGGCGAGCAGAATCTCGGTGCGCTCGTCGAGCTCGTCGGGCGGCGGCGCTTCGACCGCGAGGCCCCATTCCGCGGCCTGTGCACCGCTGATCGTGTCGCCGGTGAAAAGCAACCGCTTGGCCCGCTGGTCACCGAGACGGTGTGCCCACATGCCTGCGGCGGGCACGCCCCACACCCGGGTCGGGGGGTAACCGATCTTGGTATCGGCGGCAGCGATGATCTGGTCGGCGTAGAGCGCAATGTCGGTGCCGCCGGCCACGCAGAACCCGTGCAGCTTGGCGACCGTCGGCTTGTTCGCGTGCAGCAGGCTCGCGAAAGCGCGGTTGCAGCGACTCATCATCGCGTAGTCGAGCATGGGATCCCACCCGCGCGACGGGTCGTGGTTGGCGGCCTGCACCTGCGGGTCGAGGACGGTGCCGTCGCGCGGCCCGGTGGTCTTCTCACCGGCAATACCGTGTTCGGCGAAGATGTCCAGGTCGTAGCCGCCGCAGAAGCCGCTGCCCCGGCCGGACACGAGCATCACGTGCACGCGGGGGTCCAGGTCGGCCCGTTCCACCGTGTGCGCGAGTTCGCCGGGCGTGTCGGCCGTGATGGCGTTGCCGTGCTCCGGACGGTTGAACGTGATGCGCGCGACGCGGCCGGTGACCTCGTAGGTCAGGGTGCGGTAGTCCGGCCCGTCGTCGTCCGGGCGTGGCTCTTGGCCGAACAGCGAATCAGCTCCGTCGAGCAGGCTCTGCTGCCATCGACCCGGTTCGCGGTCCTGGTCCATCACCCCTCGACCCCGGCACGGTCCAGAATCGCCGCCGTGTCCAGACCGGTCGGCAGCGTGCCGTACGCCAGGCCCCAGTCCCTGCTGAGGCGCGAGGCGTTGAAGGCATCAGAAACGGCCGGATCGCCGTAGCGCAGTAGCAGCGAGCCCTGCAGCGCCAGTGCCATTCGCTCGACGATCCGCCGCGCGCGGAACTGCAGGTCGTCGAGGTCGGCGAACTCCTTGCGCAGCAGCCCGAGGGCGTCGTCGTAGCGGGGATCGGCACCCGCGGCCAGCTCCAGCTCGCCGAAGAACGCCTCGATCGTGTCGGGCTCCTTCACCATCGCCCGCAGAGTGTCCAGGGCGGCAACATTTCCCGAGCCCTCCCAGATCGACACGAGAGGCGCTTCGCGGTACAGGCGCGGCAGTCCGGAATCTTCGATGTAGCCGTTTCCGCCCAGGCACTCCAGCGCCTCGGCCACATGCGTCGACAAGCGCTTGCACAGCCAATACTTCGTGACGGCGAGCCCCACCCGCCGAAAGGCGATCTCGGCGGCATCACCGCGGGCTGCGCGGTCGACGGCGCCGGCCAATCGCATCACGACGGTCGTCGCCGCCTCGGAGTCGACAGCGAGGTCGGCGAGCACATTGACCATCGCGGGCTGTGCCAGCAGTCGGGTGCCGAACGCCGACCGGTGGGTTGCGTGGTGGATCGCATGGGCCATCCCGGTACGCATGCCGCCTGCCGCCATTATCGAGCAGTCCAGGCGGGTCATGTTGACCATCTCGATGATCGTGCGGACGCCGCGACCCTCGTCGCCGACCAGCCAGCCGACGGCGTCGTCGTATTCCACCTCGCCGGACGCGTTGGACTTGTTCCCGAGCTTGTCCTTGAGCCGTTGCAGGTGGAATGCGTTGCGGGCGCCGTCGGGCAGCACCCGCGGGACCAGAAAGCACGAGAGCCCGCCCGGTGCCTGCGCGAGCGTCAGGAACAGGTCGGACATCGGTGCCGACGTGAACCACTTGTGCCCCGTCAGGCGGTAGCAGCCGTCGTCGTGCGGCACGGCGCGCGTCGTGTTGGCGCGCACGTCCGAGCCGCCCTGCTTCTCGGTCATCGACATGCCGGCGATCAGGCCGCGCTTGCTCAGCGGGGCCCGCAGGCCGTAGTCGTACTCGCAATTGGTCAGCAGCGGCTCGTAGCGCGCGGCGAGCGCCGGTGCAGCACGCAGGGCCGGCACCACGGCGTAGGTCATCGAGATCGGGCAGAGGTGACCTGCATCGGCGACCCCCCAGGCCAGGACCTTCGCGGCCCGGGCGACGTGCACTCCGGCCCGGTCGTCGGCCCAGGGCGCGCCGTGCAGGCCGTGCTCGACGGCGACCTGCATCAGCTGGTGGTACTGCGGCAGGTACTCGACCTCGTCGATGCGGTTGCCATAGCGGTCGTGCGTCCGCAGCACCGGGGGGTGCTCGTTGGCCAGCCGCCCCCACTCCTGCGCGGGGTTGCTGCCCGCGAGCACGCCCAATGCGCGTACCTCGGGCTCCGCCCAACCGGCACCCTCGCGGTGCAGCCCCTCGAAGAGAGCTGGGTGCGCGGCGAGATCGCGCCCGATGAGCGGCGGTACCTGGTTGGTGACCTCATGGGTGGCAGGCATCGACTGCTCCTAGCGCTCGGACCGCGAAGTCGATCAAGGTAGGGACGGTGTCGGGATCTTCGATGCCGGTGGCCAGTGGGCCGACCAGCGCCTCGCCGATCGCGCCGACCAGCGCCGCGGCGACGACCGCGGCGTTCTGCGGCGGCAGATCGCCGCTGGCGAGGCCGTCGGCGACGACCTCGGCGATGACATCGCGGAACGCCGTACGAAACTCCAGACGCAACGCGTCGAGCACCGGGTCGACGGGTTCGGCGAGCAGTGCGTAGGCCAGTCGCGGCGCCTTCAGGGCCCGACCGGCGAACGTCTCGATGACCGCTGCCGCCTGAGACGTGACGCCGGTGGTGGCGGCGACTGCTGCCCGCACCGCGTCGACCTCGCGACCGGCCACGACCTTGAACAGTTCAGCGACGAGTTGGGCCTTGCCGTCGAAATGGCGGTACACCGTGCCGGCCGCGACGCCGGCACGGGCGGCAACGGCGGCCACCGAGCACGCGGCGTAGCCCTGCTCGGCGAGCAAGGCGCCTGCGGCGGCGACGATCGTGGCGCGCTGCGCGTCCAGGCGGGCCTGGATGCCGGGCGTCCGTCGGTAGGGCACCCAAGAAGTGAATCACTGGTTCACACCTTCGGCAAGCAACGGCGAACCACCCGGTCACCCAGCCCCGGACGTTGATCCCCCGGCAGGGCTCGCCGCGCGGGCACACCCCTACGCTGTGACGCATGCAGATCCAGGGTTCAACTGTCCTGCTCACCGGAGCCAGCGGCGGCATCGGGCACGCAATCGCCCGTGCCCTCAGCGCCGAGGGAGCCCGCCTGATGCTCACCGGCCGACGCACAGAGGTCCTCGCCGGACTCGCTTCCGAGACCCGCGCCGACGTGCTGCCGAGCGACCTGAGCGACCGGTCCGCGCTCGCCCTGCTCATCGCCGCGGCCGCCAACGTCGACATCGTCGTCGCCAACGCGGGGCTGCCGGGATCCGGCGGGCTGCTCGACTTCGACCAGGACGAGATCGATCGCTGCCTCGAGGTCAACCTGCGAGCCCCCATCGCCCTGTGCCGGGCTCTCGCGCCGGCCATGGTGCAGCGCGGTCGCGGACATTTCACGTTCATCAGCTCGCTGTCCGGAATTGCGGCTTCCCCCGGTTCGTCGATCTACAGCTCGACGAAGTTCGGGCTGCGCGGCTTCGCCCACGGTGCCCGCCAGGACCTGCACGGAACCGGGGTCGGCGTCTCGGTCGTCCTGCCGGGGTTCATCAGCGACGCCGGCATGTTCGCCGAGAGCGGCACGGAGCTGCCCAAGGGCATCCGTACCAGCACGCCCGAGGACGTCGCCAGCGCCGTCGTCAAGACGATCGTCAGGGACAGGGCGGAGATCGTCGTCGCGCCGCCGGAGATGCACGCGAGCGCGTTGCTCGGCACGGTGGCGCCCGGCCTCGCCGCGGCCATCTCGCGGCGGTTGCCGACCGGACGCATCTCCGAGGACATGGCACTCGGTCAGCGCGACAAGCGCTGAGTGACGCAAGTGGTCTGCCTGGGATATGCCTGGGATATGCCTGGTCTATCCCAGACAGAGCACTAGGGCGAACAGGCGGCGCAGCGGCCGAATAGTTCGACGGTGTGGTCGACCTCGGTGTAGCCGTACTTCTCGGCGACCGTGCCGGCCCACCGCTCGATCGCCCGGCCCTCGATCTCTTCGGCGCGGCCGCAGTCGCGGCAGACCAGGTGGTGATGGTGCCCGGGGCCTGGCTCGCCGCAATAGCGGTAGGTCGTCTCACCCTCGGAGGTATGGATGACGTCGGCCAGACCGGCGTCAGCGAAGGACTGCAGGTGCCGGTAGACCGTCGAGAGGCCGGCCGAGGCGCCCTGGCTACGCAGCGTCGCGTACACGTCCTGCGCGCTGCGGAAACCACCGGCCGCCCGCAGTGCGTCGCGCACCGCATCACCCTGGCGGGTCGCCCGGTGCCTGGTGGTCGCCATGATCACCAGCCTACCGGTAATCATTCCCAGCTGGACGGTCAGGCGTACGCCGCTACCGGCGGGCAGGAGCAGACCAGGTTACGGTCGCCGAACGCCCCGTCGACGCGGCGTACCGGCGGCCAGTACTTCCCGCCCGGGTCGACTCCGGGCGGGAACGCAGCCTGATCGCGCGAGTACGGGTGGTTCCATTCGCCGACAAGACAGGCGGCGGTATGAGGGGCGTTCGCCAGCGGGTTGTCACCGGCCGGCCACTCCCCCGAACCGACCCTGTCGATCTCAGCCTTGATCGCGATCATGGCCGCGATGAATCGCTCCAGCTCGGCCAGGTCCTCGGATTCGGTCGGCTCGACCATCAGTGTCCCGGCGACCGGGAATGACATCGTCGGCGCGTGGAACCCGTAGTCGATCAGGCGTTTCGCGACGTCGTCGACGGTGACGCCGGTGTCGCGGGTGATCGCCCTTAGGTCGAGGATGCATTCGTGGGCGACCAGTCCGTGCGCTCCGGAGTACAGGACCGGATAGTGCTCGCCCAGGCGCTTGGCCACGTAGTTCGCCGACAGGATGGCCGCAGCGGTGGCATCGGTGAGGCCGTCGGCGCCCATCATCCGGATGTAGGCCCAGGTGATCGGCAGGATCGAGGCGGAGCCCCACGGGGCCGCAGCGACCGCTCCCGAGCCGGTTGCCGGTCCGGCCGCCGGCTGCAGTGGATGGTTGGGCAGATACGGCGCGAGGTGCGCACGTACCCCGATCGGGCCGACGCCGGGCCCACCGCCACCGTGCGGGATGCAGAAGGTCTTGTGCAGGTTCAGATGCGAGACGTCGGCGCCGAACTTGCCCGGGCGTGCCAGTCCCACCATGGCGTTGAGGTTTGCCCCGTCGACGTAGACCTGGCCACCGGCATCGTGCACGAGCGCGCACACGTCGCCGATGTGATCCTCGAAGACGCCGTGCGTGGAGGGGTAGGTGACCATCAGTACGGCCAGTGTCGCCGCGTGCTCCGTGATCTTGGCCCGAAGATCGTCGAGGTCGATCTCGCCCTGGTCACCACTGGTCTTGACGACGACGACCCGCATGCCCGCCATGACCGCGCTGGCCGCATTGGTACCGTGCGCGCTGGCTGGGATCAGGCAGATCTCGCGGTGCCCGTGGTCCTTGGCCAGGTGGAAGTCGCGGATCGCCAGCAGGCCCGCGAATTCGCCCTGCGAGCCGGCGTTGGGCTGCAGCGAGATCGCGTCATAGCCGGTGATCTCGGCCAGCCAGTCCTGCAGGTCTTCGAACAGCTGCAGGTAGCCGTCGAACTGACCAGCCGGCGCGAACGGATGCAGATCGGCGAACCCGGGGTTGGACAGGGGCTCCATCTCGGTCGTGGCGTTCAACTTCATCGTGCACGACCCGAGGGGGATCATGCCGCGGTCGAGTGCATAGTCACGATCGCCCAGGCGCCGCAGGTAACGCAGCATCGATGTCTCCGACCGGTGGGTCGAGAACACGGGGTGGCTCAGGAACTCGCTGCGGCGAGCGAGGGGTTCGGGTAGATCGGCGGCGGCATCGAGCCGCTCGATGTCATCGGCCTCGAGGCCGGTGCCGAACGCAGCCCAGACCGCGAGGACATGCTCGCGGCGGGTGGCCTCGTCACACGAGACGCCCACCGTGTCGGCATCGACGAGCCGCAGGTTGACACCCGCCTGGCACGCGGCCGTGACCACCTCGAGGGCCCGCCCCGGCACCGAGACGGTGATCGTGTCGAAGAATGTGACGTCGGCGACCGCGACACCCCGCTCGCGCAGTCCCGCGGCGAGCAGGGCCGCGTATCGGTGCGCACGCAGGGCGATCGTGCGCAGCCCCTGCGGGCCGTGGTAGACGGCGTACATGCCCGCGATGACGGCGAGCAGTACCTGCGCGGTGCAGATGTTGCTCGTCGCCCTCTCGCGACGGATGTGCTGCTCGCGGGTCTGCAGGGCGAGCCGGTAGGCGGGGGCGCCGTCGGCGTCGATGGAAACGCCGACGAGGCGCCCCGGCAGTTGCCGTTCCAGGCCGGAGCGGATGGACAGGTAGCCCGCGTGCGGCCCGCCGAAGCCGAGCGGCACTCCGAAGCGCTGCGTCGAGCCCACCGCGATGTCGGCGCCGATCTCACCGGGTGGCACGAGCAGGGCGAGGGCGAGCAGGTCGGCCGCGACGATGGCCAGCGCACCCGCGGCGTGTGCCGCGTCGGCGAACGGGCGCAGGTCGCGAACGGCTCCCGACGCGCCCGGATACTGCGCCAGCACCCCGAAGACCTCGCCGTGGGGTAGCGGCGCGTCGAGATCCTGCACGAGCACTCGCAACCCCAGCGGGATGGCACGGGTACGCAGGACCTCGAGCGTCTGCGGCAGCACGTCGGTGTCGACGACCAATGTGTCCGCGCCCCGGCGGGCGGCGGTGCTTGCCCGGTGGGCCAGCGTCATCGCCTCTGCGGCTGCGCTGGCCTCGTCGAGCATGGACGCTCCGGCGATCGCCAGCCCGGTGAGATCCTCCACCATGGTCTGGAAGTTGATCAGCGCCTCGAGGCGGCCCTGGCTGATCTCGGGCTGG
The DNA here is from genome assembly GCA_003243915.1 of Pseudonocardiales bacterium. Classification (GTDB taxonomy): domain Bacteria; phylum Actinomycetota; class Actinomycetes; order Mycobacteriales; family Jatrophihabitantaceae; genus QHCC01. Next base: position 44,294 of record QHCC01000220.1, read on the forward strand.
TACGGAGTGTAGGCGGTGTACCAGGCCGGGTTCTCCAGCACATTGCGCCGGATGACGCCCGGCGTGAGCGTGCCGTAGTAGCCCAGCCCGATCATCGACGTCAGCACCTTGTTGCGCGAAGCCAGCTCGCGTAGCCGCGCGGCGGCCTCGGCCTCGGTAGCCGCCGTCGGCAGGGCCAGGGCGAGCTTCTCGCGGATGCTGGCAGGCACCGCGTCGTCGAGCAGATCGTCCATCGAGGTATAGCCGACGACGTCGAGCATGCGCTGCTGGTCGCCCGCCGGGGTCACCCCGATGTGCCGGGCGGCGAACGGCGTGCCGCGCTCGAGATCGGCGAGGGTGCGATCGGTCATCTTCGGCGCCCTTTCGGGGGAACGGCGTCGCCCGCACGCGGCGCGCGAATCCCCCTCTGTCAGGCGGCGCCCTTCAGAGTGGCCGACTCGCGCGGTTCGTTTGCCTGAGAGGTTCCGGGGATGTTGCCCCTTCGGCGCTGCCACATCGAGGCAGGCTCTCCCACACGAGCTGATTGACCAGGTGCGACGCTACCAGCAGGTGAGCGACACGCAGCTCAGCCCGAGGCGGTGCGCTGCTGACGGCGTTGGGCCAGCTCGTCGTTGGCCCGGGCGGGGCTCTCGGCAATCTCGCTGCCGTCGGCCCGCTCGCCCGGTAGCTGCGCCAGGGAACCGACCAGCTCACGCAGGGCGCCACTCACGGCGATACCGAACACGCCCTGCCCGCCGCGAAGCAGGTCGACGACCTCCTCGGCCGACGTGCACTCATACACCGTGGTGCCGTCGGAGAGCAGGGTGATCCGAGCCAGATCCTCGACCCCGCGGGCGCGCAGGGCGTCGACGGCAACGCGAATGTTCTGCAGGGAGACACCGGTGTCGAGCAGTCGCTTGACGACCTTGAGCACCAGGATGTCCTTGAAGGAGTACAGCCGCTGGCTGCCCGAGCCGGAGGCCGAGCGGATCGTGGGCACGACCAGGTCGGTACGTGCCCAATAGTCAAGCTGTCGGTAGGTGATCCCTGCTGCCGAGCAGGCGGTGGGGCCCCGGTAGCCGATGAGCTCGTCGGGGGTCGGCGCCGGGTCGGCGAACAGCGTGCCCTGCCCTGGTCGCAGGCCCTCGTCCATCTGCCGCCTCCTGGATCTCGTTCATCGCGTGCACGTGCTGGCCACTCGGGCGGCCGGCAGAATCCCACGCTGGTGATTCGTTGCTGCCGACGGTAGGGCGACGGGGGTGGCAGGTCAACGCGGCGCGCCGAGAATCGTAACCCTCAAGTAGAGGTCAATGGATTTGGAGAGCTGGCTTACCGGGCCGAATCAGCCGTCGGAGGCGAAATCGTCAGGCGAGATGTTGTCGAGGAACTCACGGAAGCGCTCCACCTCGTCCTCCTGCTCGTCGGGTATCTCGACCCCGGCGGCATCGAGCACCGCGTCACTTCCGAGAATTGCCACGTCGCAGCGCAACGCCAGTGCGATCGCATCCGAGGGGCGGGCGCTCACGGCGACGCCGCCCGCGAAGCGCAGCTCGGCGTAGTAGATGTCATCCCGCATCTCCGTGATGTGGACGGCCTCGAGCCGCACGCCCAGGGCCGCGATCACGTCGCGTAGCAGGTCATGGGTGAGCGGGCGAACCGTCTGCACGCCCTGCTGCTGGAACGCAATGGCCGATGCCTCGACGGCACCGATCCAGATCGGCAGGTAACGGATGCCGTCCTCCTCGCGCAGCAGCACGACGGGCTGGTTCGCGGGCAGCTCGACCCGGACCCCGACGACGCGCATCGGATGCACGACCAGACCTCCGTTACCCGCTTGTTCGATCACCTCGCGACTGTCGACGCTACACGCTCAGGGCGGTAGCTGCGGCTGCCCGCGGCAGCGCCGGCAGCCGTCTGCGCACCGCTGTTCGGGCTCGGCAATCGAGGGTTGGGCCGGCGTCAGGAGCCGATCACTTCGCGCAGGCCGATCTGTACGAGCGCCGCGTGCAGGCGCACCGACGCGGCTGCCAGCTCACGGACGGTCTCCTCGGCCCGGGCCTTCGCCTCGCCGCCGCGCTGACGCGACATCGGGCCGACCACCTGCGAGAACAGTCCGACCTCACGTTCGGCGGCCGTGCGAAACGCCCGCAGATGCCGCCCCTCGAGACCGAACCGGGCCAGATCCGCGACGATCTTGCCGACCGACAGGGCGTCGTCGTCGTAGCGGCCACCAGGCTTCGCGGTGATCAGGCCGAACTGCTCGAGTTCGGCGAGCTGCTCGGTGCGCAGTCCCGCGGCGTTGAGCAGCTCGTCGCGGGAGAGCCGCAACGCGGCCTGGGCGGGTCGGAAGTGTTCAGCCGTGGGAGCGTTGTCCTCGATCGCCGCGATGGAGACGTGCGGCACGCGTGGGCCCGACGAGGAGCCGGAGGGCACCAGCCCCCGGTCGATGGCGTCGAGTTGGTCCTTGATCACTCGCAGCGGCAGGTAGTGGTCGCGCTGCTGGGCCAGGACATACTTCAATCTCGACACGTCGCCGGCGGAGAACTTGCGGTATCCCGAGGGCGTCCGCTCAGGCGCGACGAGCCCCTCCTGCTCGAGGAAGCGGATCTTGCTGATCGTCAGGTCCGGGAAGTCGAGCTTGAGATGGGCCAGGACGTCGCCGATCGTGAGCGTGGCGCTGCCCCGCGCGGCAGACCCGACGGCCGTCACGTCTGCGCCCCGGCGCGCACAGCGGCGTTGAGGTAGACGAGGCGGAACTTCCCGATCTGCACCTCGTCGCCGCCCGAGAGCGGGACGGCGTCGATGCGCTCCCTGTTGACGTAGGTGCCGTTGAGCGAGCCCACGTCGTGGACGGTGTAGCCGCTGCCCTCGCGGCGGAATTCGGCATGTCGGCGGGACACGGTCACATCGTCCAAGAAAATGTCGCTGTCCGGGTGGCGACCCGCCGTGGTCACGTCCTGATCTAGGAGGAATCGACTGCCGGCATTCGGGCCGCGTTTCACGACGAGCAGTGCCGAGCCGGGGGACAATGCATCGACGGCGCCCTGGTGCGCCTCGGTGGAGAAGTCCGAATCGACGTCGGCGATCGAACCGGTGGTGGTGATCGTGCTCGTCACGTCTGCGCCGGCCGGCGTGTGTGGGAGCGCAGCGCCACAACTGGCACAGAAGTGGCTACCGGGCTGGTTTTCCGTGCCACAAGCGGTGCAGAACACTCGCGTCGCCCTTCGATTTGGGAACGATCAGTGCGGGGTGAGCGCCACCGCGATCAAGCGGAACCGGTCGGTCCGCAGAGCCTAGGCCTGGCGTGTCCCGAGGGTCAATCGACCCTCGAGATGTATCCGGACTTCACAGCGGCCGTGGCATCATGGCGGGCTTCAGCTGGCCAGTGTCGCGTAGGCCGCCGCGTCGATCAGCACGCTCAGGTCAGCGCCGTCGGCCACCTCGAGCTCCACGATCCAACCCTCGCCGTACGGGTCGGAATTCACCAGCTCCGGCCGCTGGTCGAGGGCGTCGTTGCGGGCAACCACGGTTCCGGGCACCGGTGCGTACAGGTCGGAGACGCTCTTGGTCGACTCGACCTCGCCGAACGCGGCACCCTGTGCGAGCTGAACGCCTAACTCGGGCAGAGACACGAAGACCACATCGCCGAGGGCCTGCTGGGCGAAGTCGGTGATCCCGACCCGCACGGTCTGGGTGTCGCCGCTGTTCCTGACCTTCGCCCATTCGTGATCGGCGGTGTACTGCAACTCGTCAGGAATCTTGGACATAGGGTGCCTCTTTCGTCGTCGTCTGGACCCACGCGCGATCGATCGGATGCGACCCTACTCAGCGGACCTGGCCTCAGTGCGGGGCGGGCGAGGCGTACTTCGGCGGCGCCAGCGAGCGGGTCACCGAGATCGTCACCGTGGGCCGCTCGGTCACCGACAGCGCGGCGCCGGCCGCGCGAGTAGCCGCGGCAACACCGCCAGGGATGTTGAGTGCTGTGTCCAGTGTCTTCGCGTCACCGATTGCGAACACGGTGAACGGGGCCGACAGCAGGGTGCCGTCGATCGAGACGGCCCCACGGCGGCCGGTGAAGGCGGTCGACGTGCCGACCCGCACCGAACCGAACTGGATCGCCTCGGCGCCGGCGCCCCGCAGCTCCTCGACGACGTCGAGCAGATCCTCGGGCGCAAGCTTGTGATCCGGGTCGGTGATCGTGATCTGGACACCCGGCCCGGTCGCCGGGAGCGTGCCGAGCAGGATGCCGAGCGCCGTGGCATCCTGCTCGGCCTGCTGGGTGGCAGCCGCGTTGCGATCGCCACTGTCGTGCAGGCGACGCAGCGTCTGTTCCAGCTCAGTGATCTGCTGGCGCAGCCGATCGCCGCGTGCGTTCTGGTTGTCGAGGATCCCGATGAGGTCGTCCTCGCGCAGGTTGGACAGGCTGTCGCTCTGCGAGTTCGCGTGCACCTGCACCGCGATCGCAAACCCGAGGGCGGCGATAAGCACTCCGATCAGGGCGGCAGCCCGATATCGAGCCGGCGACCGGGGCGCGGTCGCGGGCCCGGTGGCGCTCGCGCGCGGGCGCACCGGCGCCCCCGCCTTGCCCGGCGCGGCGGTCTTGGCCCTCGGCGGGGTGTGGGTCTTCCCGCCGCCGCGCGGCGGTCGTTTCCCGGGGCGGCGTTTGGCGGCCACGTCAGGCCCGGAAGACGTGACGACGTATCGCCGCCGCGTTGCCGAAGATGCGGATACCAAGCACGACCACGACCGCCGTCGACAGCTGGGCACCGACGCCAAGCTTGTCGCCCAGGAACACAATCAGCGCGGCGACGACGACGTTGGAGATGAACGAGACGACGAACACCTTGGCGTCGAAGATGCCGTCCAGGCGGGCCCGCACACCGCCGAACACGGCGTCCAGCGCGGCGACGACGGCGATCGGCAGGTACGGCTCGAGCCAGGTCGGCACCGTGGGGCGCAGTACCAGTCCGAGGACGATGCCGGCCACCAGGGCCAGCGCCGCAATCACCGGGTTGTCCTGGTGAGCGTGGGCGTGGGCAGGGGCGTTGCTGTGCGGCTGGGCCGGTGGGCGATGCGCGGCGCCGTTGCCGGGCTGGCAGGCAGCGTCAGTTTCGCGTGCTCGGTGAAGTCGAAACCGATCCCGTCAGCGCCGGCCAGGGTCTTGTAGCGGCTCGCGACGGCGCTCGAGGCGAAGTTGGTCGCCAGGACGTCGGCATTGCCGATAGCCCGAATCGTGAAGGGCGTGGTGACCGGGGCGAAGTCGACCAGCACTGCGTTGCCGGCAAACCGGATGGCCGACGTCGGCGTCAGGCGAACATCGTTGACCGAGATGGCCTCGGCACCGTCGGCCCACAACTCGTTGACGACGCTGCGCACATCGCGGTCGGTGAGAATAGTGGCTACGTCGCCCGGAGCGGGTCCGCCGCGCCTGGGCGGTGCACTTGCCGATGTGCGCGGCGGCTCCGTCAACACCACCTGCAGGCCGGGCCCGACGGCGGCCGTCTGACCGGCGAGCAGCTGGTCGCGATCGAGCTGACGGCTCAAGGTGGCGTCGCCGGACAGTGCTTGGTCGCGCAGGGCAGTCAGCGCGCTGTTGAGCTGTTGCGCCTGGGCCGATAGCCGCTGTACCTCGTGCTGGGCAGCGCGGACCCGCGAAACCAGGTCGTTGTGGACCTTGGCCGCTTCAGGCGCACCTCGATTGGTGTGGGAATAGGCCACGACCAACGTGAAGCCGATCAACACACATCCGACCGCGAGCGCCGGGCGATCCGACCAACGGCGCGGCGGCGTGTGCCCGCGCACGCGGGCGGCGGCCGCGTACCCGGGGTCGAGGGTGTTGGTGACCAGATCGATGAGCAGTTGTGCCGATAGCTGATCGCCGGCGGCGGGAGGCTTCGGCGTCATCGGTGCGCCTGCCGAACGAGCTGGCGCGTCTGGTTCAGGTACACCGCGCCGGCCCAGAGGTACAGCCCGGTGCCCCAGATCGTGAACGCCCAGGCGATCGGCCGCGCGACGTCGGCCACCTGGCCCCGATGCGCGCCGATGAGCAGGAACGGGAACGCATAGAGCAAGCAGAACGTCGCGGCCTTGCCCAGGTAGTGAACGGCGAACGGTCCGTACCCGTAGCGCCGCAACACGGCAAGCGCGACCGTGAGGACGACGTCGCGCCCCACGATCAGGATCGCCAGCCAGGCCGGAATGATGTTGCGCAGCACCAGGCCCGCGAGCGTGGCCAGGATGTAGAGGCGGTCGGCGAGCGGGTCGAGCATGGCCCCGAGGGCGCTCATCTGGTTCAGCCTGCGGGCGAGCACGCCGTCGGCCCAGTCGGTGAACCCGGACACCATGAGCACCACGAGGGCCCACCCGTCGGCATGCGGGCCCAGCAGCAGCCACAGAAACAGCGGCACGCCGAGCAGACGCAGCACGCTGAGCGCGTTGGGGATCGTGAGAACGCGATCTGTTGCGCGCGCGGCGGGCGCAGCGGCCGCGTGCGGAGCTGCCGCCACCATGCCTCCTGCGCTGCGCCGCCGGGCCGCCCCGCTCGGCGCGAGATGACGCCGTACCGGAACGGCGGGAGTTGCACCCCGCGACTCGGTGCCGCCAGGCACTGCAACCGGGTCGTCTCCGTCCACCGAGGCCAGGCTACCCGAGCAGATCGGCCGCTCAGCCGACGGCGCGCACGCTGACCGGGCCCGAATTCCCCATGGTCGCGGGCCGCGTTTGCGACGAACGGGCCTGCCCGGCCGGGCGAGTGTCACATCAGGGAACCCGCTCCGGCGAAAGGCGCCAAGACCCGCGCCGGGAAAGGGAACCGGGTGACCGGATCCCACGAAAGGTGATTCGGGTGGGCGTGGCGTTTGCCAGGCTGTTACCCGCACGATCGGGGGGGTATGGAACCGGCCATCGACGTGGTGAGCGCGGTGGACGAGGCCGTGCCCCGAGCACCACGAGCACGACGACGGCGGCGAGCACCGCGAGCACGACGAGCACCGCGAGCACGACGAGCACGACGAGCACGACACGAGCGCCGCTAGCCATGCGCAACCGACCGGCTCCTTCTGGTACGGCCCACTCCGACCTGAACGTGACCCTGCGCTACCACGACGCGACCCGCGCGGTGCTGACTGCCGCCGGAGCGCTCAGCTCTGCGACGGCCGACGTGCTGATGGCGGTTCTGATCCACCATCTGCACGCGGGACGCCGTTACGTGCGCCTGGACCTGTCCGCGTTGCACTCCTGCGATCGCGAGGGCATGAATGCACTCGTCGGAGCCCACCACGCATTTCTCGAGGCTCCTGGGGTTCTTGTCCTGCTCGGTGCCCGGGCCAGCGTGCGGCAGCTCCTGCACCGCACTGGCCTCGACACTGTCCTGTTCCTGACTGCCGATCGGCATCGCCGTTGAGATCACGTGCATCCATGCCTCTCGGTGGTCCGAATGCCGTTCCTCCCGGGGCTCAATGCTGGGTCGAGAAGGCTCCCTCGACTGCCTCCGCGAGTAGTCGATAGCCGGCGTCGTTCGGATGTACTTGGTCCGGTCCTATATCGGCCTGGTGCCCTTGTAGTGGGGAGCCGATGTCGAGGTAGCTCCCGCCGACCGCGATTACTGCCCGGCGGACGTCCTGGGCGAACATCGTCACGCCCGGCGGTGGCGGTGCGGCAGGGTAGAACGGCCGAATCGCGAGGATGCGCGCGTGCGGCATTGTGCTGCGCAGGGCGGCAAACGTGGCGTACGCGGCCTGTTGGAACTGCGGGTCGGCGACACCGTGGTAGAGGTCGTTGAATCCGCCACTGACCACAACAGCCGAAGGGTTCGCGACGGCCACCGCGGCGACCCGGTCAAGGTAGGGCGGGGGCGCCGCGTAGCCCGTGCCGCCCACGCCGAAATTCTTCTCCACCCAGCCGAAGTGCCCGGCTACCAGCGAAGACCAGCGGCGGCTCGGGTCGGACGCGCCGGCACCCACCGTGTAGGAGTCGCCGATGAAGGCCACGACGGAATGTTGCGCGATCCCGCTCGTTGCGCTCGCGCGCTGTCCGCGGCCATTCGTGGCGCTCGTGCACGCCACCAGCGCGAGTAGGGCGAGCGACGTCAGGACCCTTGCCACGGCGCGGGCGGGGCGATCGGAACGGGAAGGTGTGCGCGCCATCGCTCGACGCTACGTGAACGTCCAGGCAATGATGTCGGCGGGAAGTGCGCGACGAGACCGCGCTACCCGCTCCATTCCGCCTGGGTGCGGCGAGTCTCGCGACGCGGTGCCGGGTCGGAGAAATAAAGGACTCGGCCTGTCGGGACGGCGGGATTCGAACCCACGACCCCCTGACCCCCAGGCATCGGCAGGCCGTTCGCCGCTGTCCGTCGACGTCACGACACCCGGTATTCCGGGGCCTTCAGTCAACCGCACACGTTAGCGGACACGCACGGAACGGCACGCGTGCCTACACGCGTTGCTACACGGGCCGAGGCGTGCCGGCGGCCGTTGAAGAAGTTGGAGCCCCGAATAGGGAAGTCCCAGGGCGGTAGATCGGGGGGATCTACCGCCTGGGACTTCGTTCATCCTGTACCCGCCGGTAACCTACGTCCAATCGGCGTGAAGTCTGTGGTCGGGGTTTGACTTTAGATAGCTTCCAAGGAAGACTTCTATACACCTCAGGCAACGGGGCTGACGACGGGCGAGAACCCCTTTTCACTGTCCGGTGCCTGTGCCGGTCGGGTACGGGGGTCTCGACCGTCGTTCAGGGATACGTGAAGGTGGCTTCGCTCGTATGTAAGAGCGGGGTCATTTTTGCGTCCGTCTGCAGACGGCGCCGAATGTGACTTCTTGCGTGTCGACGCCGGTGTGCGGCGGTTCGTACACGACCGCACCACACGTCCAGCAGCGCCAGCCACGGTGGCCGTACCCGCCCGCGCAGTCGCATGGCAGCCAGATCACTTGCACGTTCGGCGGCCGCAGGTCGAGCCCGTTGACGCAACGCCCAGCGCCCAGCTCGCGGATTCCCGGCGCCGGATCAGACGGCACCGTGGGCATGGCCCATATTCGCACATGTGAGCGCTAGCGTCGGAAGCTCGTTTACCAATCAGGGGAGGCGGGGCGCTTCGCTGTCAGTAGATCGATCTGTCGACCTCGTAGTAGTCAACCTCGACGACATCTGACCATTCAGGCCCATCCCGCCCGTCTCTGCTCTTGATCAATAGTCGGGACGTCGACGAGCGGTGCAGCGCCCGATTGATCAGGAGGCGCATCTCGGCGGCGTGTCCCTGCGGGAGGGGGTCGATCCCCAGGGGCTGCTCGTCACTTTGCAGGCCGGTATCAACGTCGTAGGTGCTGAGCAGAGCGCCTGGGGATATCACTGACACTCGGACGTCGAACACGTCAAACACGGCGTTGTGCTCGATCCTTATCGGCACGGTGTGTCCGGTGTCCCCACTTCGACTAGTGGCCACGCTGAATCGCGGAGAACGTTCAGCATGCCTCCGATCAGCGTCAGTGTCGCGGACGTCCGCGGCGGCGTTGGCCTGCTTCCGGGTCCACCACGCCGATGCCCCTGCGACCAGAACCGCGACAACCGAAAGGATGAGGGCGGCGATAGCCATCTGGCGAGTGTTCCACGGCGCGGCGCGGCAGCTCCTCCCCGAGGACATTCGTCCCCGACTCGCACCACCCGCTTAGCTGAATCAAATGACCCGGCCCTGGCCGGCGTTGCTGGGTCGTCCGGCTTTCGTGGTCCACGCACACAGAGCGAGGGTGGCCGCGGTCAACGGGGTGATGTCTTCGCTGCGTTTCTTCCGGTCCCACGCCCACGCGTCACCGAGCGGTCGAGTGGTCGCGCCGCGGATAGCGTCGTTCAACTCGGGCTGATCGAGGTGGCGCAGCCGCCCGGATTCGGTGGCCGCGTCGAAAAACTGTCCGCACGCGTGGGTGACCTCGGCCGGCCCGGTAGTGACCACGGGCACGCGTGCGGCCTCGAACGCGGCGATGAGCGACCCGGCCGCGCTACGCCGGTCGATGACCATGGCGCGGACGTTGTGCCGCACGCTCAGCTCGAGGACACGGGCGACGGCCCAATCGACACCGGGCCGGGAGTCGACGACCTCGACGAGCGACAGCCCGTCGGCCCGGTCGCCAGCGGCGACTATCGAGGTCCGCGCCCGCTCGGGGTCAGTGTCGACCGCGAGCACGATCGGGCCGGTGTGTTTCGCAGGCTCGAACGACTTGTCCGCGAGCCGGTCCCACGCGTCGAGGTCGATCACCGATGACACAGGAGCCTCCTTGCTCACCCACTGGTGGAGGTAGGCGCGGCGGAACCCGTTCAGCCGCTCAGGGGAGCCCTCGAACGCCTGCAGCTCCGCCGCGATTTTTTCCACCGTGATCCCGGGCCCGTCCGCACGCAACATTCCCAGCGCCGGCATACACGCGGCCCACACGGCTCGAGGTCGGGATCGGGCTCAAGACAGTGAGCGAGATGCTCGGGCATTCGTCGGTGGCTATCACCGGGGATATCTACCAGCACGTCAGCGACGGCGCAGCGCAGGCCGCGGTCGATGCCCTGTCCGCTGCGATCGGGCTCTGAGCGGCGTTCCCGAGAGAGGTTGCTACACGCGTTGCTACATTCCGGCTCTCGGGACCCTCTGCGCCAACTGTCGCAGAGCGATGCATCCCCGGACTTGCTGGGCTGTGTTCTGTCGGGACGGCGGGATTCGAACCCACGACCCCCTGACCCCCAGTCAGG
>QHCC01000221.1:0-18438 GCA_003243915.1 Pseudonocardiales bacterium
ATCGGGTAGGCGTCGGCGGCGTGACCGTCGGAGAGGAACCCGCGGGCCTCGTCGTCGTCGTCGTCGACCCGTACCAGGGCCGCGTACTCGTCGTCCTGTTCGACCAGCAGCAGCCGTATGTCGCCAGGCACGTCGCGCGCGACGTCCCCGATGTCGGCGAGGCTCTCGCAGTCCTCGAGTACCACCTCGACGGCGCGCCACCGGTCGTGGCTGCGCGCCACCACCGCCGCGAAGTAGCTCATGGCGAACGGCTCCCATCGCCCGGGTGGTTCATCGGACCGCCCGCGCCGACTCGGTGGCCTGCGCGTAGGAATCCCCCAGCCCGATGCGCTCGACGATGGTCTCGAGCATCTCGTCTGGGTAGGCGTCGACGTCTTCGAGGATCTGCTCCATCTCATCCTCCGCGAGATCGAGGTCGGCGAACAGATCGAGGTCACCGACCGGCCACACCTCGTCCAGCTCGTCGTCGTCGGGCGGGTCCTCGCCGAGTCGGGCGAGCACCTGCGCCGCGAGCGGGTACTCCACCGATGCCGTCATGTCCGACAGCAGCAGTGAGATGCGCGCGCCGTCCTGACGCGCGATGAGGAAGAACTCGTCGTCGACGGTGGCAATGACGAACGGGCCACCCTCGGGCGGCTGCGAACGCAACGCCTGCAGCAGCACGCCGAGATCGCCGAGCATCGCGGGGGGGAGCGCTTCCACGTGCCACAACTCGCCGTCGCGGAACGCCGCCACCGCGAAACCACGCTGTGCCACTTACCCCACCACCCCTCGGACGATTGCCGCCGTGTTGCGCGGTGTCGATCCTGGCACGTCCGGACCGGCCGCGGGAAGTCGTTGCCAACAGGGCGATACCGTCGATCGGTGAACGCCTTGCAGTGCGGCATGCCGTGACCCCGGCCTTCGGCCGCGTCGCGGTCCTCGGTCTGGGTCAGATCGGCGGTTCGCTGATGCATGCGATCCGAGACAGCGGCCTGGACGTGGTCGGTTACGACGTCGACCGCGGGGGGGCCGCTGCGGCCAGCGCGTCCGGATTCCCGGTGACGAGCACCGACGCCGGCGCGGTGCACGGCGCCGACCTGGTCATCCTGGCGATGCCGCTTCCTCAGGTACGTGCGGCCCTGACGTCGCTGGCACCGTACCTTGCACCGGACGCGCTACTCACCGACGTCGGCACACTCAAGGCGCCCGTCCTCGCGGCGGTGCGGGAGCTACTTCCGCGGGCGAACTTCGTGGGCGGCCATCCGCTGGCCGGTATCGAGCAGAGCGGTTGGGCGGCCGCCGATCCGCTGCTCTTCCGTGACGCGCCGTGGACCCTCACGATCGAGCCTGGCACCGACCTCGACGCCTGGCTACGGCTGGCCGAGCTGGTCTGTGATCTCGGCGCCAAGCCGGTGCCCAGCACGGCTGCCGAACAGGATGCCGCGGTCGCGCGGGTGATCGGCCTGCCGCATGTGCTGGCCGAGGCGCTCGCGCTGACCGGCCTGGCCGGGGGCCCGCTCGGGCTGTCGCTGGCCGCCGGTTCCTACCTTTCCGGCTCGCGGGTCGCCCGCACCCGCCCGGATCTGGTGGCCACCTGGTGTGACGGCAACCCACCGCTGGTCACCGCGCTGGACGACGTCATCGCCAGGCTCGTCTCCGCTCGTGACGAGTTGGCCGCGGCCCGCTCGGTGCTCGATCTCGCCGAAGCCGGCCATACCGCGCGCATCAACTGGGAACACCGGCGGTTCGAGCCGGTCGAACTGCCGGCGGCATTCGGCGAGCTGTGCGCACACGGCCGCGACGGCGGGTGGATCACCGCGGTGCTGCGCGATGCCGACGGCGTCCGGCTGCTCGGTATGCGCCCGTCGGACTGAGCGCTCAGAGCGAGCAGCTCTGCTGCGCCGCGTTCAGGCTGGAGGTCGGGATCGGGTGCGCGCTGGTCGTGGTGGCCGTGGTCGTGGTCGTGGTCCTGGTCGTGGGCGGGGTCCTGGTCGTGGGCGTGGCTCCGGTGTGCCCAGACCCCGGCGCTGAGGTCGCGGAACCGGACTTCGTCGCTGTCGGGCGGATCACCTGTGACTTGCCGCCCACGTTCTTCACCCAGACCGGCCTCGTGTCATAGATCACCGAGTCGTAGAGCACCCGGCCGTCGACATCGTCGAGCAGCACCCGGCCGGTCATGGTTGTGCCCGGTGGCGTGTAGTTCTGGTCGGCGATCGGCGAGGTGTAGAAGGTCACGCGTCGTGGGTCAAGGCCCTGCATCGACGTCGCCAGTGCGCGCAGGTCACCGAAGGACGTGCCCTTGTCGACGGTGATGGCCTTGGTGGCCGCGTTGAGGAACGACGTGAGCCGCGCCGGGTTGCTCAGCATCGGCCCGCTCATCGCCTGCCGAATCACCGCGCCGAGGAAGATCTGCTGGCGTTTGATGCGACCGAGATCAGAACCGTCGCCGAGCGTCTCCCTGGCCCGCACGAAGGCGAGTGCCTGCTCTCCCCCGAGCTGGTTCTGACCGGGATGCAGCGTGAGGCCGCTGTAGGGGTCCGACACGCTCTGCGGGCTGCAGACGGTGATCGAGCCCATTGCCTTGACCATCGACTCGAAGCCGCTGAAGTCGATCTCGACGAAATGTGTCACCAGGATGCCGGTGAGCTTCTGGACGGTCTTGATGGTGCATTGCGGACCGCCGACCGAGAACGCAGAGTTGAACATCTCCGAGTGCTCCGGGACCACGTTGCCGTCGGCGCCGGTGCACGCCGGGATGTCGACCCATGAGTCCCGCGGGATGCTGATCACCGTTGCCTTCGCGCGGTCGGGGGAGAGGTGCACCAGCATCGTGGTGTCGGAGCGCGCGCCGGCGACGTTGCCGTACTTGGCATCGGCGCCCGCGCGGGTGTCCGAGCCGATGACGAGGAAGTTCGCGGCGTGCTGCTGGCGGGCCGGATTGCGGACGTGCGGGTCATGCTTCTGGAGCACGTCCTTGCGGGTGAGCTGACCATTGAACTTCTGGTAGGCGTAGCCGGCCAGCCCGGCCGCGGCCAGGGCCAATAGCAGCGTGAAGGCCGTCGCGGTGGTGGCGATCCGCCACATCAGCGAACGCCAGCCGGGACGGCGAGGGCGTTGGCTCGCGACGCGCGAGGTGGTGGTCGTGGAAGCTGTCGGGCCGGCGCGTCGGCGGGTGGCGGCGAACGGCACGTCGCCGGAGCGGCTGTGCCGCCCGGGGGAAACCGGTCCGCTCGGCAGGCGCACCACCGGGATCCGCTCGGTGGGCTGTTCGGTGCCGAACCGGTCGGTGAGCCCGTCGCCGGCAAAGCGGTCGGACGTCCCTACGGCAGGGAAGCGATCAGTGAGCCCGTCGCCGGCAAAGCGGTCGGACGTCCCTACGGCAGGGAAGCGATCAGTGAGCCCGTCGGGGCCGAAGCGATCAGCCGACCGGTCGGAGGCCGGGCGGCCGCGCGGGCGCGCGTCATCCGCGGGCCCGCCGTCGAAGAAAGACACGAGCCTCCTCAGCCGGATAGTCGAACCGGTGGCTAGCCACCCGATCGGCTCGGGTGACCCTTTATTGGCGCCCGATGCGGGTGCCGGTGGCACGCCGCGGACACAATTCGCCGCTTACCCTACGAGACCGTGCCATTGCCGATCAACCCGTGCCAGCTGCCTGCCAGCAGGGCGCTGTTGGCAGCGCCGGCGCCTCGTCCCCTATGCTGATCGGGTCCCACCAGCGGGGCTAGCATGATGCGGTTCACGCCCTCATCGTCTAGAGGCCCAGGACGCCGCCCTTTCAAGGCGGTAGCACGGGTTCGAATCCCGTTGGGGGCACGCAGTACCGTTCATGCTCGGCTTCTCGGCCGGGTCGAGGCCCCGTAGCTCAGCTGGTTAGNNCGCCCTGTCACGGCGGAGGTCGCCGGTTCAAGTCCGGTCGGGGTCGCCATGCCCGCCATGCCCACCCTGCTCGTGGCCGCGCACGGCACCGCGTCGGCGGCCGGGTCGGCCACCACCGCCGCGCTGGTCAGCGCCGTCGTCGCCGCTCGCCCGCAGGTTCCCGTGTCGCTGTGCTTCCTCGACGTGGCCGCGCCGCGGCTCGCCGCCGCGTTGGCTGCCCATCCGGAGCCGAGCGTGGTCGTGCCCCTGCTGCTGTCCACCGGCTTCCACGTGCTCGAGGACATCCCCGCAGCCGTCCTGCGCCATCCGCTGGCCCGCGTCGCGCACTACCTCGGACCGGATCCGCTGGTGATCGACATCCTCGTCGATCGGCTGGCCGCGGTGCGCGGTCCGGCCCCGGTAGCCACTACGGTCCTGATCGGCGCCGGGTCGAGCAATGCCGCTGCCGCCGACGATCTGGCCCGTGCCGCCCACCGCCTCGCCGAGCGGCTCGGCCGGCCGGTGCCGGCGCTGACACTCGGCGAGGACGTCCGCGCCGGGTTGGCCCGTGCTGCCGCTCCGGTCGAGGTAGCGACCTACCTGCTCGCCGAGGGGCGCTTCGTCGACAACCTCCGGGCGGCAGCCCTGGCCGTGGGAGCGGGGATCGTCACCGTCGCCGAGCCGATCGGTGTGCACCCCGCGCTGGTCGCGCTCGTGCTGGCGCGCTACGACGCGGTTCGTTCGGGCGGTCTGAACACCCGGTCCCCGCGCGCATGACACCGGGTGCAGGTGAGCCATGACGGGCTCTGGCTCTACGCGTTCGACGAAGACAACGCTCACGGGTCCGATAGACTTCGCCGCGTTCCGGTGCGGCGCGCAGGTGCTCGCCGGTGCGGCCAGGTAGCTCAGTTGGTACGAGCGACCGCCTGAAAAGCGGTAGGTCGGCAGTTCGATCCTGCCCCTGGCCACCAACAATGGCCCAGAATGTCTACACCCTGCTCGGGGTCCTACCTCCGGTTGGGCGGTCTAGCATGGGGCTTGAGTGCCGGTATTTCGTGGAATCGGGGGATTCTCATGCGCCTGCTGTCGAGTGGTGTCGCGGCCGTGGTCGCGGTGGCGCTCGTCGCGCCCGCGACGGCTGCGCACGCCGCCACCGGGCCGCCGGTGCACTGCGGTGCGGTCATCACCGCCAACGTGAGCCTCACCCAGGACCTGCACTGCTCGTCGGGCGTCGGCTTGACGTTGAACGGGAACGTGACGCTCGACCTGAACGGGCACTGGCTCATCGGCCCCGGCAAGGCGAAGGCTGCGTTCGCAACGTCCATCGGCGTCGCGCTGGTCGAGTCACGAACGCCGCGGGTGCGGAACGGGACGATCACGGGTTGGGGCACGGGCACTGGACCTTCCCCGGACAACGGCGGTTTCGATCCGACCAACGCAACATTCGGCGGGATGACCTACTTGGACAACGGGTCCGGCCTGTCCGGCTTCAACTCCACCTTCGACGTCGCGAACACGCAATTCGTGCATAACGCCACCGATGCCATCGGCGGCCTGAGCATGTTTGTGACAGTGCGCAGCTCGACCTTTCTCCGCAACGGACGAGGGATCAGTGTCAGCGGCGGGGGCGCAATCACGCTCAACGGGTCGACCCTCGAGCACAACGGTGTCGCCGTCTCTTGCAGCGAGGTGGGGTGCACGATCTCGCAGAGCAGGCTGCGGTACAACTCCACGGCTATCGCCGCCTTCTTCGCTGGGGGAAAGATCACCAGCAACGACGTCAGCGGCAACGGGATCGGGTTCCGCACCGACTACAACCCGGACTCGCGGTATGCCCACGAGTTGTCGAGCAACGTGTTCACGGGCAACACGTCGGCGGTCGTCGTCAACGCCCTCGGCAGCGCGAACCTGCATGACAACATCTTCACCGGCAACGGCGTCGGCTTCACGGTGCCCTCGGGAGACTTCACCACCACCACGCTGCTCGAACGCAACGTCTTCACCCGAAATGGCGACGGCGTCCATATCCTGGCTGCGGGAACCAGCCTCAAGAACAACGCGGCGATCAAGAACAACAGGTTCGGGATCTACGCGATCGGAGCTGTCGATCTCGGCGGCAATGTCGCCTTCGGCAATGGCCACAACCCCCAATGTGTCGGGGTCACCTGCTCGTCGCACTAATTGCCCTCCGCGACGTTCCGGTCGGTAGGGCGAGCAGAATGGTCACCCAACCTTGCGCTGCCCTGCTGTGGACGGCACACACCAGTCTGAAGAGCGGTAGGTCGGCAGCTCGTTCGATCCTGCCCCTGGCCACAGCTGATCGCTCCCGACGCCGATCCGGTCCGCAGTAGCAGTGGGGGGTCGCTGCCGCAGGCCCCAGAAGAATGCGTCGAGGCCACCTGAGACGCGGTAGGCCGACGGCTCGATCCCGCCCAGGACCATCAGGAGCGGCCGTCTCAGCTCAGGCATGAGGGTGACTTCGCGACGAAGCGGAGACTGCATCGCCGCACGCCGGCGGGAGCGGATACCGGCCGATCCACGCTTGTGGAACGAACGACCGTGGTTGGCGACCGGGCGCGATCCTCCGGCGGCAGAGAACGCAGATGGCGGGTCGGGGGGATGTCGATGCATCGTCGTACTCCTGTGGTTTAGGAGGAACGGCAGATACATCACCACCCCGAGGGCGGTACCAGCCAAGACTGTTGGGGTCATGGAACACCCCATTACCTCCGATGGCCAATCGTGAGCCGAATTTATGGCAATTTTTTGTACAGTTGCGACCATCGCGACAATCCGATTCGCCGGCTGCGGCTTGCGTGACCGCACAACCAGCAGCCGCACAGGTTCCGCGCTGACGCCCGGCCAGCCCGGCCAGCCGCTAGCCGTGCCCGCGCCGTATCACCGCGAGACTTCGACACTCCTGACTGTGACAACATCCCGCAGCTAGGAGACTCCCCATGCCACCCAGGCGACGAGAACAAGGCATCACCATCCGGGCCAATCAGGTGCCCCAGCTGCGCAGGACGCTGCCAGTGCTGCAGACCGGTGCGCCCACGTCAGCGGCCACCGAATTCGTCCGCAGCGCCGTCACGCAGCTGGCACCGCACGCCGTGCACCGCGAGCTGGCCCGAGACGGGGCGCTCGGCATCTACGACGACAACCGGCTGATCGCGTATTCCAACCCGACGACCGGCCAGTCCCACGTCATCCCGTTGCTGGACGGTCTGCAGCCCAATCGCTCACTGCGCACCGTCGCGAACGCCGGGATCCGCAACCTGCTCACCGAGCAGTCCCACTTGTTCGATGACGACGTCAGCCGCGTCGTGGCCGGAAAGCCCATCTCGCTGATGGCGTCCAACCACACCCGCCGCGGCACCCGCACCACCGCCGCGGAGGTGCTGTCCGTGGTCAAACTGCGCCGCCAGGTCGGCAACGTGCCGGTGTTCGGTCCGGGTTCCAGCGCCTCGGCGGCGTTCTCGCACAACGGCATGGAGGCGTTCAACCACCGCTGGAGCACTGCCACGCTCAGTGGCGACCGGATCGAGGCGCACCCGCCGCGAGCGATCGTCGAACGCGTCGTCGAGCACCTCGGTGAACTGCCGGCTCAGCGCGAGGTGCAGCTGCGAGACATCAAGGTGGCCTATTTCGACGACGGCAAGGGCACCCTTCAGCCCGTGTATCGCTACCGCGTGACGCTGCCGTCGAAGGACGGCGTGACCGCTCCGGGCATGCTGGTCGGTTACGTGCCGATTGGCGAGCTGGTGGCCGACCTGCCCTCGCTGTACCCCACGCTCACCAACCTCCCGAAGCAAGCGCTGCAGAACGTGCGCTTACCCAGGCCGTACACCGGCACCACCGTCGGGCGCTACGTGGTGCGCGAGGACAACGATGGCTGGGTGGCCAGCGCCAACTCCTTCTGGGACGGCGTCTCCTCCGGCGCCGCGTCGGTACCTGGCGGCCCGAGCTTCAAGGACTCCCAGTACTACTGGGCAGAGCCGCGCCTGTTCCTCGACGAGAAGGACTCCTTCGTCAACTCCGTCAACCTCGCCCTGACCGAGGTGCACGGCAACTGGGGGCTGTTCTCCACCTACAAGAACTACGGGGACCTGGTCCGGCTCAGTGACATCCCGAGCACCGGCTACGGCGGCGATGCGCGGGGCGCACTGGCCTACTGGATCGTGCACTCCTGCGAGGTCATCCCGACGCAGACGGACGAGACCACCTCCTTCGACGTCTGGTGGAACATCTTCAACGGTCTGCATGCCGCCATGGGCTACCGCACCGAGATGTGGATCAACGACGAGGTCTCCGCTGCGTTCGGCAACCTGGTCGGGCTGGGCGCGTCCGTGGTGTCGTCGTGGCTGAACACGGTCATCAACGACAACGACTACCAGTCCGGCGACACCTACTTCGACGACAACCGCAACATGACCGAGCCGATGGGTCGCCCCGCCGCAGTCGCGGTGACCGGGCACGGCGACGACACCGCGATGATGATCGACCCGCTGCCCAAGCCCTCGTCATTGACCGAGTGGTGGTTCGACAACTGAAGCACGACCTATGGCTGCTGCGCCCGGTCTCGATACAGTGACCGGGCGCAGCGCCCTTGGTCGGGGCGCGCTGGTCAGCCCTCAGGCGGCGGCGCGACGGCGAAGCCCAGTTGCCGCCATGCTTCATAGGTGGCGATGGCCGAGGCGTTGGACAGGTTCAGTGATCGGCGCCCGGCCACCATCGGAATCCGTACCAGGTCCGTGACGTTCGGGTCGCCCAGGACCTCCCGGGCCAGTCCGGTCGGCTCGGAGCCGAACATCAGCACGTCGCCGCGACGATAGGCGATATCAGCGTAGGACGTGTGTCCGCCGGCGGTGAATGCGTACACCCGGGCGGGCAGGACCGCGGCCCACAACTGCCCGAGCGTCGGATGTATCGAGACGGTGGCGAGGTCGTGGTAGTCCAGCCCGGCGCGGCGCAGCTTCGCGTCGGTCATCGCGAATCCCAGCGGTTCGACCAGGTGCAGGTGAGATCCGGTGACCGCGGCCATCCGAATGGCGCTGCCTGTGTTGGGGGGGATGCGCGGCTCGACGAACACGATGTGGAACACACGTCAGGGTAGGTCGTGGCGGGCCAGACGCGCGATCCTCACGCCCACGCTCTACCGTGCTGCCGGGTCGGCGATGCCGTCGCCACCGGCGCCGCGCGCGCCGCCCGTTGGCGGGGCATCGTTCAGGTCCGGGAACCCGAACACGATCCTGACAATTCCTTCGCCTCACGGTGAACCTGGGCCAGGCACGCTAGGACGGTCACGATCACGATCCCTCGAATCCCAGGAGTACCAGCATGTGGAAGAAGATCGCAATCGCCGGCGGCGTCTGCGCCGCCGTCGCCGGGATAGGCACGGCTGCCGTGGCCACCTCCGGCTCCTCGGCGCCCTCCGGTGCCTCGGCGCCGTCCGGCTCCCCGTCATCGACCGCCAAGCACGCCGGCAAGCACGGCGACAGCGGGCTGCGTCACGCCCTGCACGGCCAGTGGGTCACGCCGGGCAAGGACGGCAAGGGTTTCGTCACCCACGACGCCATCCGCGGCACAGTGATGGCCGTAACGCCGACTTCGATCACCGTCCAGGCCTCGGACAAGGTCAGCCAGACCTTCACGGTGTCCGGCGACACGAAGGTCCGCATGCGGGCTGACAAGAAGGGTGCGAAGGGCACGAAGGGCACCATCGCCCAGGTGCACACCGGCGACAAGGCACTGGTGATCGGCACCGGGACCACGACGCTGGCTGCCAACGGGATCCTCGACGCAGGCAAGTAACGGCGTCAGCCGGTCGGCAGCGACACGGTGAAGCGGGCTCCGCCCTCCGGGGCGTGGCCCGCTTCGGCCGTTCCGCCGAGTCGCGACACCAGGCGGCCGACGATCGCCAGCCCGAGCCCCGTCCCCACCTGCCGGACGCCGCGGTAGCGCTCGTGCAGCACCGAACGCTCGAAGGCCACGGCCAGGTCCGCCTCGGTCAGCCCGGGGCCGCCGTCGCGTACCTCGACGACCAGCTGGGATGCCTCGGCGCGTACCGCCAGCACGATCGGGCGGCCCTCAGGCGTGACCCGCAGCGCGTTGTCGAGCAGCCCGTCGAGCACCTGCCGCACCCGGGCCCCGTCGGTGTGCGCCATCACCGGCCCGGGCGGCGACTGCAGGGAGAACACCACGCCCTCGGCCGCGCAGCGCGAGGACCAGACCTGGGCCGCGGCTCTCGCGACATCGCGCAGGTCTACCTCGCCGAGCTCGATGCGGAAGTCCTGCGCGTCCAGGCGGGCGAGGTCGAGCAGATCGGCGACGAGGCGGCCCAGGCGATGCGACTCGCCCAGCATGACCGCGCCCACCTGTGCGGCCTGCTCTGCCGGCACGACGCCACCTGCCAGCGACTCGGCATAGCCGGTGATCGCGGTGAGCGGCGTGCGCAGGTCGTGCGACACCGAGAGCAGAAATTCGCGCTGCCTCGACTCGGACTGCGCCAGTGCCCCGGCCAGCGTGTTCAGTGCCGCGCCGACCTCGGCCACCTCAGCGGGTCCTTCCGGGCGCACGGTGACATCGCGGCGGCCACTGGCCAGCTCATGCGCCGCTTGGGCGGTACGCCGCAGCGGCCGGCCGAGCCGCCAGGCCACGAGGAGCCCGAGCAGCACCGCGATGCCCGTCGCGATCAGCAGTGCGATCACGGTGCGCCGGATCGCCGCGTCCCCGCCTGCGAGCGCGTCAGACCTCGGCTGCACCAGGATGATGCCGCCACCGGGGGTCGGGCGGGCCTCGATGAGCACAGGCCTGCCGTCCACCGTGCGCCGGGTCGAGATCGATCCGCCGGCCAGCAACCGCGATACGTCGCCCGGACGCACCGCAGCGCGGGCCAGCCGGTTGCCAGCAACCACACCGGTCGCACCGACGCTGGCGAACTGGACGTGCAGTGCGTTCAGCATGCTGCGGGCGCGCACCAGCCCCGCCCGGGCAGTCGCCGCGGAGTCCCCCGTGACCTTCGCGGCGTCGGCGAGTGCGGCCAGCGTCTGCCTCGCGCTGCGCTCTCCGGACGAGCGCACCAACGTGAACGTCAGTGCACCGGCAACCAGCGCGGTGATGACGGCCACGGCGACGGCCAGCAGCGAGATGCGCTGCGCGATGGTGCCGCGCCGGCGGCTCACCGGCCGGCACTGCGCGGCACGTCGACCGCGTACCCGACGCCGCGCACCGTGCGTATCGGGCTGCTGTCACCGAGCTTGGAGCGGACCTGGGCGATGTGCACGTCCACCGTCCGGTTTGCCGCGAAAGACGAATAGCCCCACACCTCGCTGATCAGCTGCTCGCGGCTGAACACCCGCCCCGGTCGCCGCATCAAGAACGCCAGCAAATCGAACTCGGTAGCGGTGAAGCTCACTTCGACGTCGGCGACGAACGCCCGGCGTTCGGCCGGCTCCAGGCGCACCTCCCCGACCTGCAGACCGGCGGACGCTTCGGCGACGCCGCGGGTGCGCCGCAGCACGCTGCTCACCCGGGCCGCCAACTCCCGCGGTGAGAACGGCTTGGTCACGTAATCGTCGGCCCCCAGCTCCAGCCCGACGATCCGGTCCACCTCGTCGTCCCGTGCGGTGACGAACAGGACCGGCGTCCAGTCCTGGGACGCCCGCATCCGGCGGCAGACCTCGATGCCGTCGATACCCGGCAGGCCGACGTCGAGGATCACCGCGGCCGGTCGCAGGCTGCGTGCGGCCGCCAGCCCAGCCTCGCCGTCCCCCTCGACGTGCACTCCGTAGCCGGCGTTGACCAGATTCATCCGGATGACCTCTGCGATCGCCGGCTCGTCCTCTATGACGAGGATCAGCCCGCGCACTGCGGAGTCGGACGCCACGGCCGAACTGTACTGAGCGAAGGGCCGGTCTGGTCACCTATCGGTGACGGTTGTGTCCGGATCTTGCGAGGCCGGGGCCGACGCGGCTCCCAGCAAGGTGCCGCCGGAGCCCCAACACGCGCTCACGAGCGCAGAACCGAGCCCCACTGCGAGAGCGAGCCAAGCCGAACGGGGCGACGCAGGAATCCTCATCTCGCCCCAACCTGCCGCATCCCGCTGCTGCCTACATCGGGGATGACCCGGAGATGATCCGGTTTTCCCCGCTGGTGACCGGTTCGGACGGCCGGACCCGACCACCAGCGGGGAAATGCCGCGGCCAGTGCCGCGCTAGTGAGCCTGCGGCGTTGTGGTGGGCTCGTGGGTCGCACCCACCGCGTCGGGCGTGCCGCCGTCTTCGGCAGCGGCTGCCGTGCGCGCGGCCTCCAAACCGGACTGCGTCCGCAGCGGCACCTCCTTGAGGAACAGCGAGAGGATGAACGCGAACACGAGCACCGCGGCACCCACGGTGAACACGAGATCCATCGCCTGCGAGAAGCCGACGAGGTACGGATGGGCCAGCTGGGCGTCGATCCGGGACAGGAACGAGGTGTCGTTGAGCTTCGCGCCGTTGCCGAGCGAGGCCAGCTGGTCAGGGTGGGCACGCGCCGCCTGCCTGAACGCCGGCGTTGCGGCCGCGTCCTGGTACTGGGACTTGATATGGCTGCCCGCCGCCGAGAACAGGATCGACAGGAATACCGCCGTGCCGAGCGTGCCGCCGACCTGCCGGAAGAACGTGGCCGCCGCGGTCGACACCCCCATGTCCTTCGGCTCGACGGCGTTCTGCATGGCGAGCACCAGCGTCTGCATGTTCAGACCGAGCCCAGCGCCGAAGATCAGCATGAAGATGTCGGTCTGCCACAGCGGGGTGCCGGCACCGATCCGAGACATCAGCACCAGGCCGAGGACGAGCAGCGCGCTGCCGACCACCGGAAGCCGCTTGTAGTGACCTGTGCGGGAGATGATCTGGCCCGCGGTCAGCGACGCGGCGATCATGCCCATGACCATCGGCAAGATCAGCAGACCCGCCTTCGTCGGCGACGCGCCCTTGACGATCTGCAGGTACAGCGGGATGGAGGCCATCCCACCGAACATGCCGATGCCGATCACCATCGACTGCGCCGAGGCAACCGCGAACACGCGGTTGCGGAACAGCCGCATCGGCAGCAGCGCGTCATCGCCCATGAGCTGTTGGATACGAACGAACATGATCAGCCCGAACACGCCGATGACGTAGCAGGTGAACGCGCCGGGCGAGCTCCAGCCCCAGGTTCGGCCCTGCTCCGCGATGATCAGCAGCGGGACCAGCCCGACCACCAGAGCCAGCGCACCCCACCAGTCGATGCGATGCTGGCGCCGATGGTGCTGGACCTGCAGGACGCGGTTCACGACGATCAGGGCGAGGACGCCGGTCGGCACATTGACGTAGAAGATCCAGCGCCAGCCGGTGATGCCGAAGATGCTGCTCTGACCGGCGAAGAATCCTCCGACGACCGGGCCGAGCACGCTGGACGTCGCGAACACCGCCATGAAGTAGCCCTGGTAGCGGGCTCGTTCCCGCGGCGGGATGATGTCGCCGACGATGGCCATCGCCATCGACATCAGCCCGCCGGCGCCGATGCCCTGCAGCGCGCGGAACGCGGCCAGCATGTACATCGAGGTGGACAGCCCGCACAGCGCCGAACCGACGATGAAGATCGTGATCGCGAACAGGAACAGCGGCTTGCGCCCGTAGATGTCCGAGAGCTTGCCGTAGAGCGGCGTCGCGATGGTCGACGTGATCAGGAACGCCGTGGTGACCCACGCCTGCACGGACAGCCCGTGCAGGTCGTCCCCGATGGTGCGGATCGCAGTGGCCACGATCATCTGGTCGAGTGCGGCCAGGAACATGCCGAGCATCAGACCCGACAGGATCGTGACGATCTGTTTGTGGCTCAGTTCGCCGCCTGATCGGGCCGGTGCAGGGGGTGCGACAGTAGCGGACATCAGGTGGTTCCTCTCGCGGCGACGTGGTGGGCCGCAATTCGCTCAGTCAGGGCGTCGTGGTTGGCGTTCTCGTAGTCGTCGGTGAAGCGCCGCAGCAGCGCAGCGAATTTGTGCAGGTCCCGCTCGCTCCAGTTGCTGAGCATGTTGCCGAAGTGCTGCAGCCGGATTTCGTGATGCTCGCTCAGCACGGCCTCGCCCTTGGCGGTCGGCACCAGCAGCGTCGCCCGGCCGTCCACCGGGTCGGCCCGGCGCTCGATCAGGCCGCTCTTCACCAGCGCGGCGACCTGGCGACTCACGGTCGACGGGTCGGACTCGATCCGCTCGGCAAGCTCGCTCGAGCGCAGCGGCCCGCCGGTCGCGAGGCACTTGAGCACGACATGGGCGGACCACTCGACGTCGTGAGCAGCGGCGGCCAGGAGCCTGGCCCGCGCGCGGCTGAACGAGCGCATGAGCTGCACGAAGGTGTCGGCGACGGCGGCGACATCCTCGGTGGACACGTCCGGCCGTGGCTCCGCGGTGACTGGCATCTGGACCCCTAGATGTTTGCGCCATGCAACTGGTTGCTAGATACAAGCATCTACCATCCCTGTCGATTGTGCAACTCGGGCATCCGCAGCGGGTGCGAGAGTTGCACGTTCGGGGCGGCGAGGTCAGGGCCGGGTCTGGCCGCGCAGGATCTCGACCGCTTCTTCGCGCATCTGCACCTTGCGAATCTTGCCGGTGACGGTCATCGGGAAGTCGTCGACCACGTGCACGTACCGCGGCACCTTGTAGTGCGCGAGCTTGCCGCTGCAGAACTCGCGCAGCGTCTCGGCGGTCAACGGCTCGGCGCCGGCCCGCAGCCGCAGCCACGCCATCAGCTCCTCGCCGTAGCGCGCGTCGGGCACGCCGATCACCTGCGCGTCGACCACGTCGGGGTGCGTGTACAGGAACTCCTCGATCTCGCGCGGGTACACGTTCTCGCCACCGCGGATCACCATGTCCTTGATGCGGCCGACGATAGTGAGGTAGCCCTCCTCGTCCATGGTCGCCAGGTCGCCGGTGTGCATCCAGCCGGTGCGCAGCACATCAGCCGTCTTCTCCGGCTCGTCCCAGTAGCCGAGCATGACCGAGTAGCCCCGGGTACAGAACTCGCCTGGTTGCCCGACGGGGACCGGGAGGTCGGTCTCGGGATCGACCACCTTCACCTCGACGTGCGGATGCACCCGTCCCACGGTGGACACGCGCCGGTCCAGCGAGTCGTCCGCGCGCGTCTGTGTCGACACCGGCGAGGTCTCGGTCATGCCGTAACAGATCGTCACGTCGGCCATGTGCATTTCGGAGATGACCCGCTTCATGACCTCCACCGGGCAGGGTGAGCCGGCCATGATGCCGGTGCGCAGCGAGCTGAGGTCGTACTCGGCGAACCCGGGCACGGCCAGCTCGGCGATGAACATGGTCGGCACGCCGTACAGCGAGGTGCACCGCTCGTCGACCACGGCCTGCAGCGTCGCGGCCGGATCGAAGCCGGGCGCCGGTATGACGACGCAGGCCCCGTGGCTGGTCGATGCGAGGTTGCCCATCACCATGCCGAAGCAGTGATAGAACGGCACCGGTACGCAGATTCGGTCCGTTGCGGTGTAGCCGCAGACCTCGCCGACGAAGTAGCCGTTGTTCAGGATGTTGTGGTGGCTCAGCGTCGCCCCCTTGGGAAAGCCGGTCGTCCCCGAGGTGTACTGGATGTTGATGGGGTCGTCGAAGGACAACCTTTGGGACCGCTGCACCACCTCGTCGGACGAGATCGCCGCACCCTCGGCGAGAAGCGCGTCCCAGCTCGGGTCATCGAGGTACACGACCTCCTGGAGCGCAGGCAGTCGATCGCGGACCTGTTCGACCATCCCCCGGTAGTCGCTGGTCTTGAACGCCACCGCCGCTACCAGCGTGCCGATCCCGGCCTGCCTCAGCACGAACTCCAGCTCGTGGGTGCGGTAGGACGGGTTGATGTTGACCAGGATCGCGCCGATCCGAGCCGTGGCGTACTGGACCAGGAACCAGTCCAGGCCGTTCGGCGCCCAGATGCCCACCCGGTCGCCGGCCGCGATGCCGCGGGCCAGCAGGCCGCGGGCCACCCCGTCGATTGCCGCGTCCACCTCGAGGTAGGTCATCCGCCGCGAGGTGGCGACCTCGACTACGGCTTCGCGGTCACCGAAGCGCGCGACCGCCCGGCGCAGGTTGGCATCGATCGTCTCGCCCAACAAGGGTGTGTCGGAGGTCCCGCTGACATAGGAGTGCATGCGTCTCAGCTAACACCGGGCGGCCATTGCCGACCAGCGCTGACCACTGCAGAAACGCCGCACCGAAACCGCAGGAGCGGCTTGGGTGCGGCGGGTCTGCGCGATGTGTCGCTGCGGTCAGGCGTTCACCGTTGCGTTGGTGTTGCCCTCGAGGAGGGAGCGGACCTCGGACTCGCGATACCGGCGGTGACCGCCGAGCGTGCGGATGGAGGTCAGCTTCCCGGCCTTGGCCCACCGGGTGACGGTCTTCGGGTCGACGCGAAACAGCGTCGCGACCTCGGACGGGGTCAGCAGGGGCTCGGATTCCGGTCGCTGACGTGGTGTCGTCATGTTGCCCTCTTTCTGGGGGTACGTCACACGGAGTCCTGTTCCGCGTGGTGATTCATAGTATGCATAAGTGAACGGTCAACTGCCTACTAGGAAACGACAACTGTCCACTGTGTGCCATGCATGAAGTCCGTGTCCGGTAAGTCGGGCCGCTTTTCGGGCGTTATCGGGTCACTTTAGGACAGTGGCCGCCTGCGTGCAGTCCGGCACGCGTGCGCGGTACTCTTGGCCCACGACGATGCCAACTTTCCCGGCGGTGCCGCCTACGCCGCTACCGCCGGATGACCGTGTGAGCGAGGGGGTCGAGCCATGGGGCGCGGCCGTGCCAAGGCGAAGCAGCAGAAGGTTGCCCGGGAACTGAAGTACAACAACCAGTTCACCGACCTGGATGCACTCCAACGTGAGCTCGGCGGGGCATCGCCGCCCACGACCGGGAGCTCCGAGGACGACGAGGACGACGACGGCGAGGACTGGGCCAGTACCGGTCGCTGACTGACACTTGACTGAAATCCTTAACATCGACCGTAGTTACGGCTAACCCGCGACCGCGTCGCAGACAGCTTCCTGGCACGCTATGCCCAGTTGGCGGCGCTTCCCTGATAGTCGCCGTTCATGGCTACCGTCCCGGTGCCGCCGCGCAGCTCGCCAATGGGCCAGGCCGGGACGCCGCGCGCGTCGGCCAGGGCCAGGGCGTCGTGCGCATGCTCGGCGGCGATGACCGCGACCATCCCCACCCCGAGGTTGAACGTCAGCTCCAGCTCGCCACGCGCCACCGACCCGGTGCGGGCAATCAGCTCGAAGATGGGTTGCGGAGCCCACGCCGAGCGCTCGACGACCGCGTCCAGGGTGGGCGGCAGTACCCGCATCAGGTTGCCGGCCAGCCCACCGCCGGTGACGTGCGCAAACGCGTGCGCGCCGCACTGCGCCGCGAGCGCCAGGCAGTCCTGGGCATACACCCTGGTGGGGGTCAGCAGCTCCTCGCCCAGGCTCAGCCCGCCGAGCAGCTGCGGCCTTGCGTCGAGTGACAACCCGCCCTGCTCGAGCAGTACATGGCGCACCAGCGAGTAGCCGTTGGAATGCAGCCCGGTCGATCCCAGCGCGATGAGGACGTCACCCGCCTCGACGCGGTGGCGCCCCAGTACGGCATCGGCATTGACCACGCCCACGCCGGTTCCCGAGACGTCGTATTCCTCGGGCTGCATGAGACCGGGGTGCTCGGCTGTCTCGCCGCCGATGAGCGCGCAGCCGGCCTGCACGCAGCCCTCGGCGATGCCCGCGACTATCGTGGCGATCTTCTCGGCCGTGACCTTGCCGGTGGCGATGTAGTCGCTGAGGAACAGCGGCTCCGCGCCGACCACGACCAGGTCGTCAACCACCATCGCTACCAGGTCGATGCCGATCGTGTCGTGCCGGTCCAGGGCCCGCGCTATCGCGATCTTGGTGCCTACGCCGTCGGTCGAGCTGGCCAGCACCGGTTGCGGGTACCGCGTCAGGTCGAGGGTGAACAGGCCGGCGAACCCGCCCAGACCGCCGATCACCTCGGGCCGGGTGGTCCGTTTGACCGCCGCCGTCATCAGTTCGACAGCACGCTCACCCGCCGCGATGTCGACGCCGGCTGATGCGTAGGACGTCACCCGCAGCTGCTGATCGCGCTGATTCACGCTCGTTCGGTCGCGATCCGGGCGCGCCACGCGGCCAGGCCAGTCCAGCCGACCAGGCCACGCTCGAGAGAGTGCAGGCGCTCGCCAAGCCGGGCGAACCCACTGTCGGTGTCGGTCAACTGCATTCTCCGGGCACGTTACGGGCGGGTCAGGGCGTCTTCGGCGCTGTAGCCGGCCATGTGCTCGGGCTCGCGGCCCACCGACTTCTCGATGCCCTCCAGCACGTGCTTGCCGACGACCTCGGGCAGCGGGATCGGATATTCCCCGTCGAAGCAGGCGCGGCACAGGCGCGTCTTGGGCTGGTCGCTGGCCGCGATGAGCCCGTCCAGCGACACGTAGCCGAGCGAGTCGGCGCCTATCGAGTGGCGGATGCCCTCGACGTCCGAGCCGCTGGCGATCAGCTCGGCGACGGAGGCGAAGTCGATGCCGTAGA
>QHCC01000221.1:18456-21757 GCA_003243915.1 Pseudonocardiales bacterium
ATCGAGTCGTCGACCACGACGAGGCGCTGGCCCCGGATCACGTCGCGCAGCGGGTTCAGTTTCAACCGGATGCCGAGCTGGCGAATGGTCTGCGAGGGCTGGATGAACGTGCGCCCGACGTAGGAGTTCTTGACCAGGCCCAGGCCGTAGGGGATACCGGACGCCTCGGCAAAGCCGATCGCGGCAGGGGTGCCGGACTCCGGCACGGGTATCACCAGATCGGCCTCGGCCGGGTGCTCCTCGGCCAGCCGGCGCCCGACCTCGACCCGGGCCGAATGCACGCTTCGCCCGGCGATCGTGGTGTCCGGGCGGGCCAGGTAGACGTACTCGAACAGGCAGCCCTTCGGCGCCGCCGCTGCGAAGTGCTGCGAGCGCAGGCCGTTCTCGTCTATCGCGATGAGCTCGCCGGGTTCGATCTCGCGGACGAAGCTGGCACTGGTGATGTCGAGAGCCGCCGTTTCGGAGGTGACGACCCAGCCGCGCTCGAGCCGGCCCAGCACGAGCGGGCGTACCCCCTGCGGGTCACGGGCGGCATAGAGGGTGTGCTCGTCCATGAACACCAGCGAGAACGCGCCACGCAACGTCGGTAGTACCTCCATCGCGGCCTGCTCGACGGAGACGTCCGGACGGGCGGCGAGCATGGCGGTGAGCAGGTCGGAGTCGGTGGTGGCACCCTGGCCGCGGGCGTCCCCGATCACGCCGGCCGCCCGAGCGTCGCGCGCCAGTTCTGCGGTGTTGACGAGGTTGCCGTTGTGCCCGAGCGCGAGCCCAGTGCCGGTGGAGGTGGTGCGAAAGCTCGGCTGGGCGTTCTCCCACGTCGTCGAGCCGGTCGTCGAGTAGCGGGTGTGCCCGATGGCGAGGTGGCCTTGCAGCGTGGCGAGGGTGGCCTCGTCGAACACCTGAGACACCAGTCCGAGATCCTTGAACACGAGTATCGAGCTGCCGTCGCTGACCGCGATCCCGGCCGCCTCCTGGCCGCGATGCTGCAGGGCGTAGAGCCCGAAGTAGGTGAGCTTGCTGACCTGCTCGCCGGGCGCCCACACCCCGAAGATGCCGCAGGCGTCCTGCGGGCCTTTCTCGCCGGGAAGGAGTTCGTGCGTCAGCTTGCCGTCACCGCGCGCCACGCCCCGAGTGTACGGGCGCCCCCGGACCACCCTCCGTCACCCACGCCGGGCAGCTCGCCACCTCCCACCTCCCCACCCCGTTGGGTCAGGACAGCAGCGGCAGGTAGGGGCTCAGGTCGGCCCGGTTGCCGCTGGCCCGTACCGCCCCCGCCGCGACGGCGTCGGCGAACGCGGTACGGCCGGTGGCCAGCCGCACCCACGTCAGCGGATCGGTCTCGACGACGTTGCTTGGCGTCCCGCGGGTGTGGCGCGGACCCTCGACCGCTTGCACCGCGACGAACGGTGGAACCCGTACCTCGACGGATCGACCCGGCGCCTGGCCGACAAGGATCTCTGCGAGGACCCGGGTGGTGGCAGCCAGGGCGGCGCGCTGCAGAGGCAGCGGTTCGCATCCGGGCACGGATCGGGACAGGTCGTCGCAGTGCACGACCAGCTCGACGAGGCGGGTGCGGGCCCAGTCCAGCGCCGTAATCGGCCCGCGGGCCGCGCGCAACACGGCTCGATCAGGCGTCTGGGCCGCGGCGCCCGTCAACGCGGCCGTGTCGCGCAGCATCGCGACGAGGTCGGCCGGGGCGTGCTCGGCAGCTGTGGCTCTGGTGCGTTCGCCGATCTGCGCGGCGGCCGGCCGGTACCTGCGCACGAACTCGGCAACGGGCGTGGGCGCCTCGCCGGTGCGGGTGCCCAGCTGCTCGGCCAGCCCGTTCTGCACGAGCACGACGTGCCCGACGACGGTGCGCACGTCCCACCCGGCCAGGACGGACTGCGCGGCGAACGCCGGCGCCGGTAGCGCGCCGAGCCAGTCCGCGAGAGCGGCGCTCTGCGCGAGAAACGCCTCGACCTGCTGGCTGAGCCGTGCCAACGCTCAGCCGAACTGCTGCGGGATCGTCGCCGCCCACGCCGTCCGGAGCTCCCGCAGCGGCAGGTTGAACTGGTCGTGGACCTCGAGCGTCGGCGTCAGCAGGTCGACCACCCCGATGCGGGCGAACGGCAGGCCGCGCTCGGCGCACAGCTCGGTGAAGCGGGCCTGCTCACTGCGCGCGACGCTCACCAGCGCGCGGGCCGTCGACTCGCTGAACAACGCGACGAACGGGTCGAGGCCTTCGGGCAGGGTGATCCGCGCGCCGGCGTCGCGGCGCAGGCAGGACTCGACGAGCGCCTGCGCCAGGCCGCCCTCAGCCAGGTCGTGGGCGGAATCGATCATCCCGCCGTGCGAGGCGCCGATCAGGACGTCGGCCAGCAGGCGCTCGCGGCCCAGGTCGACGGCCGGCGGCCGGCCGCCGAGGTAGCCGTGCACGACGTGCGCCCACTCCGATCCGCAGAACTCGTCGCGGGTGTCGCCGAGCAGGTAGACCTGCGCGCCGTCGGTGCGGAAACCCTGCGGGGTGCGTTTGGCCACGTCGTCGATCACGCCGAGCATGCCGATCACGGGCGTGGGCAGGACCGGGGTGGAGCCGGTCTGGTTGTAGAAGCTGACATTGCCACCGGTGACCGGCACGCCGAGCGTCAGGCAGCCGTCGGCCAGCCCTCGCACGGCCTCGCTGAACTGCCACATGACGGCGGGGTCCTCCGGCGAGCCGAAGTTCAGGCAGTTGGTCACGGCGAGCGGGCGGGCGCCGGTGGTGGCGACGTTGCGGTACGCCTCGGCCAGCGCCAGCTGCGCACCGGCGTAGGGATCCAGCAGGGTGTAGCGGCCATTGCCGTCGGTCGAGAGCGCGATGCCGCGCGACGTCGACTCGTCCAGGCGGATGACGCCAGCGTCCTCGGGTTGGGCCAGGACGGTGTTGCCCATGACGAAGCGGTCGTACTGGTCGGTGATCCAGGACTTGTCGGCCAGATTCGGCGCGGCGGCCAGCCGCAACAGGGTCGCGCGCATCGCCGACCCGTTGCGTGGCCGGGGCAGGTCGTGCCCGTCGTGCTCGTTCAGCGCATCCTGGTCGTACGGGCGCTCGATCGGGCGCTGGTAGACCGGGCCCTCGTGCGCCGCGGTGCGCGGTGGGATGTCGACGATCTGCTCGCCGTGCCAGCGCATCCGCAGCCGGTCGGAGTCGGTGACGGTGCCGATGACGGTGGCGTTGACCTCCCATTTCGTGCACACGGCGAGGAACTCGTCGAGGTGCTCGGGCGTCACCACCGCCATCATGCGTTCCTGCGACTCGCTCATCAGGATCTCTTCGGGC
>QHCC01000221.1:21847-22952 GCA_003243915.1 Pseudonocardiales bacterium
ACGACCAGGTCGGCGGCGAAGATCTCCAGGCAGCACTCGATGAGCACCTTCTCGGCGAACGGGTCACCTACCTGCACGCTGGGCCGCTTGGTCTTGCCCTCGGTGTCGAACGTTGCGCTGGCCAGGACCGACGCGCCGCCGATGCCGTCGCCGCCGGTGCGGGCGCCGAACAGCACCACGTGGTTGCCCGGGCCGTCGGCCTTGGCGAGCTTGATGCCGTCGGTGCGCATGACGCCGACGCACAGCGCGTTGACCAGCGGGTTGCCGGCGTAGGAGTCGTCGAAGTAGACCTCGCCGCCGACGTTGGGCAGGCCGAGGCAGTTGCCGTAACCACCGATGCCGGCGACGACACCGGGCAGCACGCGGGCGGTGTCCGGCGCGTCGATGCGCCCGAACCGCAGTGAGTCCATCACTGCTACCGGGCGCGCTCCCATCGTGAGGATGTCGCGGACGATCCCGCCGACGCCGGTGGCCGCGCCCTGGTACGGCTCGACATAGGACGGGTGGTTGTGCGACTCGATCTTGAAGGTGACCGCCCAGCCGTCGCCGACATCGACCACGCCGGCGTTCTCGCCCGGGCCGACGAGCAGGACTGGCTTGTCCGCGGCCTCCGGCGGCTTCTTCTCGGCGAACTGCCGCAGGTGCGACCGCGAGGACTTGTAGGAGCAGTGCTCGCTCCACATCACCGAGTAGATCGCCAGCTCGGCACTGGTCGGGCGGCGGCCCAGGATCTCGCGGACCCGCGCGTACTCGTCGTCCTTCATGCCCAGTTCGGCGAAGGGCTGCGGCTGCTCGGGCGTGCTCGCCGCATGCTCGACGGTGTCGACTGCGCTTTGGCCGTCTCGTGCGCCCGCCCTCATGCGGCGGGGCTTGCGATCAGCGAGCGGAAGAACCCGAGGCCGTCGGTCCCGGGACCGGTGAGTGCCTCAACGGCGTGCTCGGGATGAGGCATCAGCCCGACGACGTTGCCGGCCTCGTTGCAGATCCCGGCGATCCCACGCTGGCTGCCGTTGGGATTGGCGCCGAGGTAGCGCACGACCACCCGGCCTTCGGCCTCGAGCTCGTCGAGCGTGTGCTGGTCAGCGACGTAGCCGCCCTCGCCGTT
>QHCC01000222.1 GCA_003243915.1 Pseudonocardiales bacterium
GTCGGCAGGCCGATGCCGAGGTTGACGTACTGCCCGTCGGTCAGCTCGGCGGCCACTCGCGCGGCCAGCTCGGTGCGGGTGAGCGTCACGATGCGACCTCCGGCCTGGGGCGGGTGGTGTGCTTCTCGATCTGCTTGCCGCCCGGGCCGACCTCGACGACGCGCTGCACGAAGACGCCCGGCGTGTCGACGTGCTCGGGGTCGAGTTCGCCGGGCTCGACGAGCTGCTCCACTTCGGCGATGGTGATCCGGCCGGCCATCGCGCACAGCGGATTGAAGTTGCGCGCCGACGCGGCGTAGGTCAGGTTGCCGTGCCGGTCGCCGCGGGCGGCCCGGACCAGCGCGAAGTCGGTGACGATGCCGAACTCGAGCAGGTAGTCGCGCTCGCCGAAGCGGCGCACCTCCTTCGGCGGCGACTCGATGGCGACCGTGCCGTCGGGGCGGTAACGCCACGGCAGCCCGCCCTCGGCCACCATGGTGCCGACGCCGGCGGGTGTGTAGAACGCCGGAATGCCCGAACCGCCCGCGCGCAGCCGCTCGGCGAGCGTCCCTTGCGGGCAGAGCTCCAACTCGAGTTCACCAGCCAGGTACTGCCGGGCGAACTCGCGGTTCTCGCCGACGTAGGAGCCGGTGGTGCGACGGATCCGGCCCGCGTGCAGCAGCATGCCGAGTCCGGCACCGTCGACGCCGCAGTTGTTCGAGACGGTCTCGAGGGCGGTCGTCCCCTGCTCGAGCAGCGCACCGATCAGGTGGTGCGGGATGCCACCCAGACCGAAGCCGCCGACCGCGAGTGACGCCCCGTCGGGGATGTCCGCCACCGCGGCGGTCACCGAGTCGTAGGTCTTGTCCATCTGCGTGCTCCCAGGCAGCTTCGCGACGAAGGAAGGGGGACCCTGGGACCATACCCAGGGTGGCTCGTAGGTTGAGACAGTCGCCTCGACCGGGACGGCGCCGAAGCGGGCAGGAGGGTCGATGGCGCAGGCCGCACCGCGCGAGGCCGGCACCGCGTCGTCCCCGCGCACTCGTGACCCCGCCGGCCTGGCAGCGGTCCACGGGACGCTGGCGCGGCTGAGCGTCGCCGCCCCCGAACTGGTCGCCGCGGCGGTGGCCGGATTCAGCATCGGGCCGATGATCCTGCTGCTGGCCGGGGCCTTCACGGCGCCGGCGGCAATCGGGCTCGGCGTTGTCGGGGCACTCGCGGCGATGGTGGTGTCCGGCCTGCCCGCCGAGCCGGTGACCCGCCGCTCCGTGCAGTTCACCGGGGCCGCAGCGGTGCTTGCGGTGGCGTGGTTCGCCTACAACGTCCGCTATTACGCCCAAGACGTGTACGCGACCCGCGACCCGGCCGTCTACGGCCTCACCGCACGCTGGCTGATGGAGCACTCCTCGCTCAACATCCCCGTCCATGCCGACGTCTTCGGAACACCGCCCGGAGCCACGCTCCAAGCCGCCGGTTTCCAGACGGTGAGCCCCGGGACGCTGCACGCCCAGGGCAACCACCTGGTGCCCGCGCTGATGTCGCTGGCCGGCTCGACGTCAGGTGCCACCGCACTGCTGCAGGCGAACGTGGCTCTCGGCGCCCTGGCCCTGTTCGTCCTGTTCGGTCTGGCCCGGCGCATCGTCGGCGCCCCGCTGGCTCTGCTGGTCATGACGACCCTGGCGGTGTCGATGCCCTTCCTCTACGTCAGCCGCGACGCCTTCTCCGAACCATTGATGCTGCTGTTCCTCATGGGCGGCCTGGCGTTGCTGCATCGCGCGGTCACGTCATGGCGGGTGGCGGACTTCGCCCTCGCCGGGTTCGTCGCGGCCTGTTCGGGCATGGCCCGCGTCGACAGCTACGGTGCGCTGCTGGCGGTGGTGGTTGCCGCGATCGCCGTCGCTGCGAGCGCCGGCGCTGCCGAACGTGGCGCGGCCACCCTGCGCGGCGTTGCGGTGATCGCCGGGGGGGTCGTGCCGGTCCTGTTGGGATGGCTGGACCTGGCCCAGCTCTCGCGCCAGTACTACGGGCAGTTGCATAACAAGGTCATGCTGCAGCTGCTGGCGCTGCTCGCCCTGGTGGTGGCCGGTCCGGCGATCGCGTGGCTGGGCCGGCGCCCCGAGCTGCGGGCGCGCTTGGTCGCCGACGGCACTCGGCGCCGGATCACGGTGGCAGCGGCCGCGGCGCTGCTGGCGGGCTTCGCGTTCCTGGCCAGCCGCCCGTTGTGGCAGCAGACGCACACCGCCGTCGCCAACGTCAACCTGGAGAACATGCAGCGCCTGTCGGGCGTGCAGGTCGACGGCACCCGTCTCTACAACGAGCAGTCAGTGAACTGGCAGGCCAGCTATCTCGGCTGGTCCACGGTGCTGCTCGCCGCGGTGGGGTACCCGGTGCTGGTGGCCGCACTGGTCCGCCGGCGCTGCTACGCGCTGGTCGGCACGGTGGTCATGGGCCTGATCATGTCCGGGCTGTACCTGTGGGACTGCCAGATCGTGGCCGACCAGCCGTGGGCCAGCCGCCGCTTCGTGCCGGTGGTCATCCCGCTGCTGCTCGTGGCCGCCGCGGCCGCCCTGCGTGCGCTGTGGTCCTGGCAGCGCGGGCTGTACTGGGCACGGGCGATCGCCGTCGTCGCGGCCGGCTCGATGCTCGCCGTGCCGTTGTGGATCACCGCGCCGGTGGCACAGGTGCGCGAGGAGGGCGGCCAGCTCGCGCAGCTGCAGGCGATCTGCGCCGCCGTCGGCCGCAACGGTGCCGTCGTGACGATGGACCTGTCCACGAATGACGGCTACGCGCAGGCGATCCGCTCCTACTGCGGCGTGCCGACGATCGCGGTGCTGGGGGCCGGGCCGGAGCAGCTGGTCCCGATCCGGGCGGCGGTGGCCGCGCACGGACGTGCCCTGTTCCTGCTCAGTCAGGATCCCGCGACGACCCGCTACGCCAGCGGCCTTGCCGTCATGCCCTTCTCCTCCGTCACCGCGCAGCGCTGGCCGAACGTGATCAACCGGGCCCCCACCGCACCGACCCGCGCCAGGACGGTCGTCTTCCTGTCCACGGTCGACGCTGCGGGCCTGGCCCGACCGGTGCCCGCGCGGTGAGGGCTCAGGGCGTCAGGACGGCCGTGACCCGTTCCTGGGCGACCCGGCGTTCGAGCACGGCGGGATCGGTGCAGTTGCGCAGGTAGACGACCGACCCGCCGACCGCCAGCGGGGCCAGCAGGGTGTCGAGCCAGTCGGCGGCACCGTTCCAGTCGCGGGTGCTTAGCACCCGGGCGCCGCGGGACAGCCCCAGTTCACCGGCCCGGCGCTGCGCGTCGGCAGCCACCTGCGACCGGGATCTGCCGTCCAGGCACGGGTCGGCCTCGCCGGCACCGAACCGTACGCCGGGCCACTTGTCCTCCTGGGGACGGACGGCCGCGACGTAGTCCTGGGTGTCCGGCGGCGGCGCGGGCCCGAAGCCCACGGCAGCGGAGTCGGGCGCGACCGCGTAGACGTCGGCGATCCCCGAGGCCAGCCCTGCGGTTGCCGGTGCGACGAACGCGACGGCTGCCTGCGCTGGCTCGCTCGTGAGCGCGAGACCGCCGGTGAGGCAGCCGAGCAGTGGCGCAACCGAGATCCAGTGCGGGGGCAGCGCCACCAGGGCTGTGTCGCCGACGGTGAGGCCGAGTTCGTCGCCCAGGAGATGGTGGGTCTTGGCGACCCAGTTGGCCAGGGACTTCGCCGAGAGCTCCGAGCGTTCCCCGCTCGCCTCGTCGTAGTAGGTGACGAAGGGGTGTCCCGGGTCGGCGGCCAGCAGATCGGCGAAGAACTGCTCAGGCGTCATCAGTTGATGCAGCCCGAGTCGATCGGCTTGGCTTTTGGTGCCGAGCCGGCTGATGAGGAACTCGCTGTCTGCGTCGGTGGCGTGGCCTTGGCCTTGGCGCTCAGCTGGTCCGCGCCCAGCACCAGCGTGACGTGAGCGAGGGCGGAGACCTTCTGCAGGGTGGCCCCCGGCACGTAGGCGGCCAGCGTCTTGGCCTGCCCCTGCATGCCCTCGGCGTACTGGATGACCGTCGACGTGCTGGGGCTGGCTGCGGTTTGCGTGCTGCCGATCATGAAACCCTGCTGGCGCAGCACGTCCGCGTTCTGCGTGGCGGCACCGTCGGCACCGCCGGCGTTCTTGACGTCGACGGTGACGAGCGACGGAGCGACGGTCGGTGCCGAGCCGAGCTTGGAGTCGACCGTGCCGATCAGCCGGTTGATGAACGTCTTCACCTCGGCCGGGCTCACCTTGACGATGCTCTGGCCGTCGTCTGTCGTCCCGAAGCCGTCGGTGGGGATGGTCTGGCCGACGATGTTGTCGGCGGACAGGTTCTGCATCTGCGCGGCCAGATCAGTCGGGTTGAGCCGCTCGTCGATGGAAATCGAGGACTGCACCGCGGTGAGCAGGTGCTGCAGCTTGATCGGATTGAGCAACGTCCCCGCCGACACGAGTGCGCGGAAGGCCGCAGTGAGGAAGTAGCGCTGGCGTTGCACGCGGTCCAGGTCGCCGTTGGGCAGGTCGTAGCGCTGCCGGACGAACGCCAGGGCCTGCTTGCCCTGGATGGTCTGGACGCCCTTGTGCAGGTTGATACCGGAGTTGGACTCCTGCACGGCCGCACACATGTTCACCCGGACGCCGTCGATCGCCTTGCTGATGCGGTAGAAGCCGAGCAGGTCGACCTGAACGAAGGAGTCGACGGTCAGGCCGGTGAGCTTCTGGATCGTGTCGACGAGCAGTGCTGCGCCGGCCGTCCGCTTCGCGGTGGCGCTGCCGCCCGCCGCTGTATACGCGTCCGGGTAGGCCGAGTTGAGCTTGCCCATGCCGTATCCCTTGATCGCGACGTAGGAGTCGCGTGGCAGGGAGATCAGAGTGGCCTTGACGCCGTTGGCCGGTATGTGCACGACCATCATCGTGTCGGTGTTGAGGCTTCCGCCGTCGCGGGCCGTGCTCAGCTCCTTCAGCTCGGCGTCCGAGGCGGTCGAGCGGTCGTCGTTGCCGACGATCAGCAGGTTCTGGTCCTTGCCGTCGATGTCGTGGCTGGGCTTGCTCGCCGAGGCGCCGAAGATGACGAGGCGGTGCAGCCCCACGTTGAAGGTGTGGTACTTCCACCAGTACACGCCGAAGGTGACGACCAGCAGCACCGAGAGGCTCGCGGCAAGACCCTGGGTGCCCACCCGCACCCAGTGCCACGCCCCGCGCTGGGGGCGTTCGCCGCCGCGGTGCCTGCCCCTCGGGTCCAGGTGCGGGGGCAGCGACGGCAGGGCACCGCCGTGTCGCGGCGCGTCGGAATTGTCTGGTGACACCTGCCGAGGTTACCGGCGCCCCCTATGTGCAACCCCTGAGCGACTCAGGCAGAACCCGCCTGCCGCGCCCGCTCAGTTGATGCAGCCCAGGTCGTCGGTCTTGGTGACGACTGCGGGCTTCTTCGCGGGTTGGCCCGGCCTGCTCGGAGCCGGCGTGCTGCCGGGGACACCCTTGACCTGCAGGTGGTCGGTGCCCAGGACCAGGGTCACCCGCGCCACGGTGGAGCTCTGCACCAGCTGGGCGCCGGTGACGACGGCGCCGAGTGCCTTGGCCTGCGCCTGCTTGCCGTTCGGGTATTCGACCACCGTGGCGGCCGAGGCGGTGGTCGAGTCGACGGCGTTGACCTTGAAGCCGAGCCTGCGCAGCTGGTCGGCGTTGTGTCCGGCCAGCCCCGCAGTGCTGGTGCCGTTGAGAACGTCGACGGTCACCGAGGCGGGATCGGCCGCCTTGACCCCGGCCAGGCCCGGATCGGCCGGCTTGTCCTGCAGCTGGCGGATGAAGCCCGCCATGGCGGCGGTGTCGACCTGGACGATCGCGGTCTCGACGCCGTCGGGGTAGATCACCTGCGGGCCGTCGTTCGGGATCGTCTTGAAGGTGATCTTGCCGGCTGACATCTGCTGGAACTCGCGGGCGAGTGCGAGCAGGTCCAGCGACGGATCAGTGAGCAGGGACGAGCCCACGGCGTTGAGCAGGTCGTGCAGCTTGAACGGGTTGAGCAGCACGCCCGCGGTGGTGACCCTGCGGAACGCCGCGCCCAGGAAGTACT
Organism: Pseudonocardiales bacterium; assembly: GCA_003243915.1. Classification (GTDB taxonomy): domain Bacteria; phylum Actinomycetota; class Actinomycetes; order Mycobacteriales; family Jatrophihabitantaceae; genus QHCC01. The sequence goes on from QHCC01000222.1 coordinate 6,065, forward strand.
GCTGGCGTCGGACCCGGTCCAGATCGCCGGCGGGCAGGCCGTGGCGCTGGCGCACGAACGCCAACGCCTGGGACCCCTTGATCACCGAGACCCCCTTGGGCAGGTTGATGCCCGAGTAGCCGCGGCCGAACTGGTCGGAGTCGGTGTTCGGGTTCTGCGCCGCGAGCAGGCACACCGCGACCCCGCCGATGGCGTTGCTGATCCGGTAGAAGCCGAGCAGGTTCACCTGCATGTAGTGATCGACATGCAGTCCGGTGAGCGCGTCGATCGTCTTGATCGTCTGGATCAGCCCGGCGCTCTGTGCAGCGGTCTCGCTCTGGCCGGCTCCCTTGGCCGAACTGTAACCGGTGCCGTACGCAGAGTTGATCTTACCTTTGCCGTGGCCCGGGATGGATACCCACGAGTCGCGGGGGAAGGAGATGATGGTGGCTTTCGAGCCGTTCGCGGGAATGTGCAGCACCATCATCGTGTCGGTATTCACGCTGCCGCCGTCATTGCCGGTGGACAGCGCCTTCAATTCGGCCGCGGTGGCGCCGGCGCGGCTGTCGTTGCCGACCAGCAGGATGTTCTGGTCCTTGCCGTCGGGGTCGGTCGCACCGTCGGCGAGCGCGGGAACGGCGGCGCCGTGCGGAACGCTGTTCGTGAAGTTCTGGAACGTGGCCCAGGCCAGCCCGCTGCCGATCAGGATGACGAAGGACAACGCGGCGCAGGTGAGGCGCAGCCCGACGCGCAGCCTGCGCCGCACGTCCGGACGGCGCGCAGGCGGCTCGGTGATGTCCCAGACCTCGTTCGCCACGACATCCGAGGCTAGCCGCAGCCCGGCCAGATGGTGGTGAGCCCGACACGGCGCGGCGGCTCTGGGATACTGCTCCGGACAAGTCCGCAATCGGAAAGGCACTGCCTGATGCGTGTGTTGGTCACCGGCGGTGCCGGTTTCATCGGCGCGAACTTCGTGCACCACACCCTTGAGCACCGTCCGGACGCGCAGGTGACGGTGCTCGATGCGCTCACCTACGCCGCAAACAGAGCCAGCCTGGCACCGCTCGGCGACCGGATCCGGTTCGTCCGCGGCGATGTCGCCGACGCTGCGTGCGTCGACGTGCTGGTCAAGGAGTCCGACGTGGTCGTGCACTTCGCGGCCGAGTCGCACAACGACAACTCGCTGCGCGACCCCACGCCGTTCGTCCACACCAACCTGGTGGGGACGTTCACGGTCCTCGAGGCGGTGCGTCGGCACAGCGTGCGGCTGCACCACATCTCCACCGACGAGGTCTACGGCGACCTGGAACTGGACGACCCGGCCAGGTTCACGCCGCAGACGCCGTACAACCCGTCCAGCCCGTACAGCGCCACCAAGGCCGGCTCGGACCTGCTGGTGCGCGCCTGGGTGCGCTCCTTCGGCATCCACGCCACCCTGTCGAACTGCTCGAACAACTATGGCCCGTACCAGCACGTCGAGAAGTTCATCCCGCGTCAGATCACCAACGTGCTGAGCGACATCCGCCCGAAGCTCTACGGTGCGGGCGCCAACGTGCGCGACTGGATCCATGTCGAGGACCACAACCGCGCCGTGTGGACGATCATCGAGCACGGCCGCTCGGGTGAGACCTACCTGATCGGTGCCGACGGCGAGCGCAGCAACCGCGACGTCCTCGAGCTGATCCTTGAGCTCATGGGCCGCCCCGGCGACTGGTACGACCGCGTCACCGACCGGGCCGGGCACGATCTGCGCTACGCCATCGACGCGGGCAAGTTGCGCGACGAGCTCGGCTGGCGGCCGATGTTCACCGACCTGCGGGCGGGGCTGGAACAGACCATCGCCTGGTACGGCGACAACCGCTCCTGGTGGGCGCTCGACAAGGACACTGTCGAGGCCCGCTACGCCGAGGTCGGCCAGTGAGTCGCTGGTTGATCACCGGTAGCTACGGCCAGCTGGGCACCGACCTGCAGGGCGTTCTCGCCGGGGGTGCCGACGACGTCGTGCGGGCCGTCGACCTCGACGTGCTCGACATCACCGATTCGGCCGCGGTCAGCGCGGCCATCGAGGACTTCGGCCCGGACATTCTCGTCAACGCGGCCGCATACACCGCGGTCGATGCCGCCGAGGAGAACGAGGATCTGGCGTTCCGGGTGAATTCCACCGGGCCGGCCGTGCTCGCGGCGGCGATGGCCCGTCACGGCGGCCGGCTCGTGCACGTCTCGACCGATTACGTCTTCGCCGGTGATGCCGTGCGTCCCTACGAGGTGCACGACACCCCCGACCCGCGCTCGGCCTACGGGCGCACGAAGCTGGCCGGCGAGCTGGCCGTGCGGGAACTGATGCCCGAGAGCTCGTACGTCGTTCGCACAGCATGGGTCTACGGAGCCACGGGGGCGAACTTCGTGAAGACGATGGCGCGCCTGGAGGGTGAGCGCGACACCGTCAGCGTCGTCGACGATCAGCGCGGTTCACCCACCTGGTCAGCCGACCTGGCGCGCGCCCTCGTCGAACTCGCCCGCTCGAACGCCGCGCCCGGCATCTACCACTGCACCGGCTCCGGCGACACGACCTGGTTCGGCTTCACCCAGGCGATCTTCGAGGAGCTCGGTGCCGACCCGGCCCGGGTGCTGCCCACGACCACGGACGCGTTCCCGCGCCCCGCACCACGCCCGGCCTACTCGGTGCTCTCCGATGCCGCGTGGCGGGCGGCGGGGCTGACCCCGATGCCGGCGTGGCGCGATGCCCTGCGAGCCGCGTTCGCCACGTCGGGCGAGGCGTTCCGGGGGCATGCCGACGGCGAGGGCGGTCGATGACCGCGCCGGGGGTGCTGCAGTACCGCAGCCTCGTCTGGAACTTCGCCCAGCGCGACATGAAGTCCCGCTTCACCGGCACCGCGATCGGCTGGGCCTGGTCACTGCTGCTGCCGCTGGCCACCCTCGGGATCTACACGCTCGTGGTGGGACACCTGTTCAAGATCACCCCGGCCGCATTCGGCGACGGCAGCAAGGGAAACTTCGCGGTCTGGCTGTTCGTCGGGCTCACCGCCTGGGGTTTCTTCTCCAACTCGGTCAACATCTCGATGTCCGCCCTGCTCGGCACCGGAACGCTGCTGCAGAAGATCTACTTCCCGTCGTTCGCACCGGTGCTGGGGGCAGTCATCGGCGTGGCGATCCAGAGTGCGATCGAGGTCGGCCTGGTGCTGGTCGTGCTGCTCGTCTTCACCAACGTCGGCTTCACCTGGCTGCTGCTGCCCGTGTGGATCGTGATCTTCGTCGCCTTCTCGGCCGGCGCGGCCATGCTGTTCGCGATTGGCAACATCTATTTCCGCGATCTCGCCCACATCATCGCTGTTTTCCTGCAACTGCTGTTCTACGCCACCCCGATCCTGTATCAGGACAGCCTGATCCACGATCGCGTCCTGCACAACGTGATCATGAGCAACCCGCTCACCGAATTCGTGGTGCTCTTCCGGGATCTGGTCTACGGGCTGACCCCCGGCCGGGTGAACATCTGGGCCGGCGCGCTGGCCTGGACGGTGTTCGCCGTCTCGCTGGCCACCTTCGTGTTCCATCGCTACGGCCGTGATCTCGCGGAGCAGATGTGACCGACAACGCCATCGAGGTTGCGGGGCTGTCGAAGAAGTTCCGGATCGGCACCGAGCGCCGTGATTCGCTCAAGGAGCGCTTCGTCCGGGGCAGCGGGCGCTACGACGAGTTCTGGGCGCTGCGCGACATCAGCTTCGCCGTGCCGCGCGGGTCCACCTTCGGCCTGATCGGGCACAACGGCTCGGGCAAGTCGACGCTGCTCAAGGTGCTCGCCGGTGTCTACCGCCCGACCGACGGTTCGCTGGCGACCAAGGGCCGGATCTCCGCACTGCTCGAACTGGGGGCGGGCTTTCACGGCGAGCTGACCGGCCGGGAGAACATCTACCTCAACGGCGCCATCCTCGGTCTCACCCGCAAGCAGATAGCCGCGGCGATGGAGGAGATCATCGACTTCTCCGGGATCGAGGAGTTCATCGACTCGCCGGTGAAGATCTACAGCTCGGGCATGTACGTCCGGCTCGGGTTCTCGATCGCGGTCACCGTCGACCCTGAGATCCTGATCGTCGACGAGATCATTGCCGTCGGTGACGAGGAGTTCCAGCGCAAGTGCTTCGACCACCTCTACGAGTTACGGCGGCGCGGCACCACGATCGTGGTCGTGTCGCACTCGCTCGGCGTCGTCGCTGACCTCTGCGACCGAGCCCTCTGGCTGGACAAGGGCCTGCTCAAGTCGATCGGGCCGGTCCGTGATGTCACCGACAACTACCTCGAGGCGGTCAACCGCAAGGAAGCCGACGCGAAGGAACGCAGCGGCGAGGTGAGCGTCGAGACCGACGGCGAGCGCACCAGGAGGCTGGGGTCCGGCGAGATCCGGGTGACCCACCTGGACTTCATCGATCACAACGGCAACGCCAGCGGATTTCTCAGCGGCGGTGAGAAGTGCATGATCCGGATGCACTACCAGGCCGAGCAGGAGCTGCCCTCGGTCACCTTCGGCCTGGGTTTCTCCCATGAATCCGGGGTCAACGTGGCCGGCCCCAACAGCGGATACGGCGAGCGGGCGACCAAGGTGCCGGCAGGCACAGGGTGTATCGACTTCCACATCGACGACCTGATCCTGCAGCCGGGCACGTTCCTGGTGACCACCGCTGTGGTCGACCGCGGCCACACCTACGATTACCGCGACCGTGCATTCGAACTGCGGGTGCGGGCGCAGGAAGCGGTGACCGAACCGGGCCTGGTCCGGCTGCCGGGCCGCTGGACACACGAGCAGGCCACCGTGTCATCCGTCCCGACCGGAAGCGAGCTCCCGTGATCACCGGCACCAGCCTGGTCGCCCTGCTGCACGCGCTGGCCACCGACCACGCCGACCGGGCCCTGAACGTCATCGTCTCGGAGCCGGATCTGGACGAGGACCTGCGCCGGGCGATGTACGTCGCGGTCTCGGACAACCTCGAACCGGCGGATCAGGCCCGCGCCATCGGCGACGCACTGCGCGATGCAGACAGCGATCCCTCGCTCACCAACGAGTGCTACCGGCTGGCCTTCTACGCCTCCGACGCCTGGGCGCAGCTGGCCACGAACCCCCTGTATGCGCACTTCGTGGCCAACCGCGCGGCGCGGGTGCTCGACAAGTGGGTGCACTACTTCCCCGTCTACACACGGCACCTGGAGCGCTTCCGCGAGCGAGTGGTGAACGTTCTGGAGATCGGGGTCTACCGCGGTGGGGGGCTCGAGTTGCTGTCCAGCTATCTCGGCCCGCAGGCCAACCTGGTTGGGCTCGACATCGACGAGGACGCGGTCCGCGCGGTCAGGGGGCGCTTCCCGGTCCTGCTCGGCGATCAGGCCGACCCCGACGTGCTTCGCAAGATCAACAACGACTACGGACCGTTCGACGTGATCATCGACGACGGCGGCCACACGATGGAGCAGCAGATCGTCACGGTCGAGACACTGTTCCCGCTGCTGAACGACGACGGTGTCTTCATCGTCGAAGACACCCATACCTCGTACTGGAGCGAGTTCGGCGGCGGGCTGCACGTGCCAGGGAGTTTCGTGGAGTGGACCAAGCCGCGCGTGGACGACCTGCACTCACGCCACCATGTCGGAATCGATCGCCGCTCGATCTGGGCCACCGACGTTGACGGAATTCACTGGTACGACAGCGTCGTGGTGCTCGACAAAAAGCGCCGCTTCAGGCCGTTCAACGAGATTTCGGGCACGGCGTCCTATCTGGGTGCCGCCCGCTTCAGCGAGACCCTGGTGATCGAGATGCTCGCCACCCGTGACCAGGCACTGCACGAGCGCGATGCCTTGCGTCAGCAGGTTTCCGAGCTTCAGCGCAACGAGGACGACGTTGCGAAGGTCGAGCGGCTGAGCACGCAATGGGCGACCCAGGAGGAGCTGCGGCTGGCTCGGGCGGAGCTGTCCAGCGCTCGGCAGCTGATGGCAGAGCTCGGCGGGCAACTGTCCAGCCGGGAGGAGGAACTGATCTCGACGCGCAACGATCTGTTTGGCAGCTGGGAGCAGATCCGGCTGATCCGCCGGACGAGTTCGTGGCGCCTGACCAAACCGCTTCGGGCAGTCCGGCGGCTGCTGTCCCGATGATCTCTCGATCGCGAACGAGGCATCGACCGCGAGTGCTGGACGAGGTGGCGGGTCAGGTCCGGTTCGAACGGGGATCTGTCGCCGAGTTCGGCAGCCCGCAGCGGGCCGCCGTGCTCGTGCACTGGGCACGAACGCCGGTTCTGTCCCGGTCGGTGACCACCCTGGCCGGCGAGCTGGCTCGCGCGGGATATCGGCTGGTGCTGGTGTCGGCGTGCGAATCGCCGCAACCGCTCAACTGGCGCGGCACGTGTCCGCCGGATGCCACCGTTCTGCGCAAACCGAACGCCGGGTATGACTTCGGATCGTGGGCCGTCGCGCTGAATGAACTACCCGCAATCACGCAGGCCGAGCGGGTCATCCTCACCAACGACAGCATGGCCGGACCGTTCGCGCCGCTGGCCGGCGTGCTGGCGCAGTTCGAGCACTGCTCCGCCGACGTGTTCGGGCTCACCGACACCCGTCAGTACTTCCGCCATCTGCAGAGCTACTTCGTCGGTTTCACCGACGGGCTGCTGGGTGAAGCGCCCCTTGCGGCGTTCTTCGCCGACATCCGGTTGGAGGACACGAAGTGGGACGTCATCAACCGGTACGAACTCGGGCTCAACCGGCTCTTCCGGCGCGAGGGTTACGGATACACCGCCGGGTTTCGCGCCGACGACGTGGTCCCGGCGGGCGACAATCCGGTCATCAGGGGGTGGTGGCGGCTGCTCGAACGAGGATTTCCTTTCGTCAAGAGGGAGATCCTGCGCGACCCCGATGTGGCGCCGCGGGCTGATTGGGTATCACGCGAGGTTGCCGCAGTGTTCGGCCAGCGCATCGAGGAGTGGGTCTAGGAGTGGCCCTAGGAGTGGACTCAGGAATGGATCAGGAGTGGCGATGAGGCGCATCACCATCGCGGGTGTCAGGCGGCGGGCCTCGCGTGCGCGCGCCGTGCTGCTGTCCCAGAAGGAGGCCCTGGCTGCCTGGAATCGGCGCCGGGGCCCGCACGCGCCGGTCGACTTCGAGGACTGGGCCGAGCGCCGCCTGGATCGCGGCGCCGCGGGCTTCCCCGAGGTGTGGCGCACCCAGATCGAGGCGTTCCGCACACCGAGCCGGGTCGGCGTGCTCGTGCACGCGTTCTACCCGGAGCTGGTAGCAGAGCTCATCGCGGAGTTGGCAACGATCCCTGTCGAGTTCGACGTCATCGTCACGAACTCCACCGGCGCTGCGCTCACCATCGACACCTCCGCGCTGGAGCTGGCCAGGAACACCATCGTTCTGGACACCGAGAACCACGGCCGCGACATCCTGCCGATGGTCCAGGTGGTCAACGCCGGGCTGCTGGACCCGTACGAGCTCGTCCTGAAGCTGCACACCAAGCGCAGCGAGTGGCGCGGCGAACACGACAGCCTGTCCGGCAGCGGGTTGGAGTGGCGCACGACCCTGCTCGAGAACCTGCTCGGCAGCCGGGAGAACGTCGAGACCATCCTCGGCGCGTTCGCGCAGGAGCCCGACCTCGGCGTGGTTACCGCGCCGGGCAGCCTGCTCGGAACGGAGTACTGGGGTGCCGACTTCGAGCTGGCGGCCCAGCTACTCAAGCGCATCGAGCTGGGCGTCGATCAGGAACGGCTGCAGTTCCCAGCCGGCTCGTTCTACTGGATCCGGGCCTTCGTGCTGCAGGGGCTGCGCTCGCTGATGATGACCGAGGCCGACTTCGACGAGGAGCTCGGCCAGATCGACGGCACCACGGCCCATGCGGTAGAGCGGTCCATCGGCCTGCTCAGCACCGAAGCCGGCCTTCGCATGACGGTGCGCACCGACCTCAGTGTCCTCGATCCCGAGGGGTGGCGCCGGTACCTCGGCAAGGCGCCGCGAATCCGCCGCGCCCGGGTGATTCCCTTCTACCTGCCGCAGTTCCATGCGACGCCCGAGAACGACGCGTGGTGGGGTAAGGGGTTCACCGAGTGGACGAACGTCACGGCTGCCCGGCCGGTCTACCTCGGCCACAACCAGCCGAACCTGCCCTCCGATCTCGGGTTCTACGATCTGCGCCTGGACGCCGTGCGGCAGGAGCAGATGGATCTCGCGACGGCACACGGAATCGAAGGCTTCATGTACTACCACTACTGGTTCGCCGGTCAGCGGTTGTTGAACATGCCCATCGACAATCTCGCGGGCGGCGAGGTCAACAAGCCGTTCTGCATCATGTGGGCGAATGAGAACTGGACCAGGCGGTGGGACGGCCGAGCATCGGACGTCTTGATGGGACAGGACTATTCGCGGGTCTCAGCCGAGCTGTTCATCGACGATGCGATGCATTTCCTGGCCGACCCGCGTTACCTGCGCATCAACGGCAAGCCGGTGCTCGCGGTGTACCGCATCGCCCAGATCCCGGACTACCCGTCGGTCGTCGAGCACTGGCGCAAGCAGGCGTCCAGCGCCGGGGTCGGCGAGCTGATCATCCTCTCGGTCGACGTGGCCAAGGAGTTCGACGGCCTGGCCGGTAAGGCGTCGGCCGAAGGGATCGACGGCACGTTGGGGTTCCCGCCGCACAACCTGCTGTGGTCGTGGGTCCCGCACGGGGGGCTGCGCGTCGACAAGCGCTTCGGCGGCAACATCCTCAGCTACCAGGCGATGGTCGCCGATGCCGAACGCAAGATGCTGCGGCTGTCCGAGTCCTCGTATCCGGGGGTCATGGTCACCTTCGACAACACTGCGCGGCGCCAATGGAAGTCCGATGTGTGGTTCGGGGCCAACCCGTACACGTTCCGGCGCTGGCTTTCGGCGGCCTGTTCGGCGGTGGCCGAGCGCGAACCGGACAGCCGGGTGGTGTTCGTCAATGCCTGGAACGAGTGGGCCGAGAGTGCCGTGCTTGAGCCGTCGCGGCGCTTCGGCCGGACCTACCTGCAGGCGGTTCGCGATGTCGTGCACGGATAGCGCTGTCCGGAAATCCGGGGCGTCACATTCCGATGTGGTAGGGATGACTGCTGAAATCCATCCTCATCCGGCACGCGATCGCGCGTGCCCGCCAGCACGGAGGTTTGCGTGAGCCAGGGAAAGTTCTCCGAGCAGGTGCTGGCGTTTGCTCACGCCCCGTCATTGGACGAATTGCCCGAGGTGGTGGACGTCAAGCGCTCCGTCCCGGTGAACCCCCCGGAGCAGACCCAGATGAAGTTCGTGGGGCTGTCCTACGAGGCTGCCTACGCGGAGGCGGAGAGCTTTGTGGCCGTGGCCGACCAGTTCGCGGCCAAGCACGGACCGGGCAGCTTCGCCGACCTCTCGCACATCGTGGACTTCGGTTCCGGCTGGGGTCGCATCACCCGCACGCTGCTGCTGCGGGTGGCGCCGACGAAGCTGCACGCAGTGGACGTCGACAGCGAGATGACGGCGTTGGTGAACACGACGCTGCCCGGGGTGAATGCCCTGACCGTTGCCCCGCAGCCGCCCACGGTTCTCGGCCACGCCAGCATCGACGCCGGGCTGGCGTTCAGCGTCTTTTCGCACCTGTCGGGGCCGGCGCACGAAGCGTGGGCGGAGGAATTCGGGCGCATCGTGGCCCCCGGCGGCGCAGTGGCGATCACGGTGCTGGATACGTCCTTCTTCGCCAAGGTGGCCGGTGCCCAGGCCGCGGTGCGCGCGGGCAACGCGGATGCGTTCGCGTCAGCCCTCTCGACGACCTTCGCCGACCTGGATGCGGCCCAGTCCGGCTACGCCGCCGGCGAGATCCAGTACGCCGGCAGCGGCGGCGGGGAGATCCGCACCGGCGACTACTACGGCTGGGCGGTCGCCCCGCCCGCCTACATCGAACGGGTGTGGGGGGCAGCCGGGTTCCGGATCGTCGAATGGGTCCCGGCCGAGACGCTGTTCCCCCAGGCGTTGGTGTTCCTGGTCCGCGGCGACCAGGCGACGCCGATGAGTGCCCGGTCGCTGACGCAGCGCGCCAGACCGGCCGGCTCGATCCAGACGACTGCCCGCAGGGTTGCGGGCAAGGTGCGGCGCGAGATCGGTCCGCGGCTGGGCGGCCTGCGCCGGCGGCTGCGCGACGTGCTGGATGAGCGCGCCAAGAAGCGGTGACAATGATCTTGTACTCGCTGGAAACGGCCCAGTTCTCTCGACGTGGCGGATACCCGAGACGGCCAACGCGAGACACTGGGGGCCGGGCAGGATGACCGGCACCGGCGTCGAGGAGACGGTAGCCCCGCCCCCTGCTTCCCGCTCTCGTCAGGACGTCCGGGTGCGGCTCGACGCCATCGCGGCGTGGGCGCGCACGCGGGCGCTCGGGATCGTGCTGGTGGCCGGCGCGGCCGCACTGGTGATCTACCGCCTCGGCGCCAGCCTGATCGGCACCCGGGTCTTCCTCGGCCTCGACCTCTTCTACCGCTTCGAGCCGTGGGAGTCCGCACCGGCGGCCCACCCGAGCACCAGCTCCATCTATGTCTCCGATCACCTCGACTACTTCGTCCCGGGCATTCGCGAAGCGGTCACCCGCCTGTGGCACGGCGATATCGCGGGCTGGTCGTCGGCGGTCGGCGGCGGCTCACCGCTGCTCACGACACCGAACTTCGGGCTGTTCTCCCCGGGCCGGTGGATCTATTTCGTCGTGCCGACGTCGCTGGCGCCGGGCTGGGCCAAGCTGCTGGAGATGGCGTTCGCGGCGCTGTTCACCTACCTCCTTGTTCGGCGGCTGTCCGGCTCGAAGCTCGCGGCCGGTCTCGCGGGCTTCGTCTACCCGATGACCGGGTTCATGATCGCGTGGACGAACTGGCCACAGGTGGCGGTGGGGTGTGTGATCCCCGCCGTCTTCTGGGCCATCGAGCGCTTCGTGCAGGAACAGCGCCTGCGGTCGGCGATTCCCGTCGCGCTCGCCTCTGCCCTGCTTATCCTCGGCGGGTTTCCGGCCGTGGCCGGCCAGACTCTCTACTTCGCGGGCGGCTATGCGCTCGTTCGGGTCATCTCGGCCTATGCGCGCGACGTCTGGGCGCTGGTCAGGAACGTGCTGACGCTGTCCGGCGCCGTGGCGCTCGGCTTCGGCGTCGCGGCCTTCCAGCTGCTGCCGTTCGCGTCGCAGTTCCTCGAGCAGGTCGACCTCTCCTACCGCGATCGCGGCTTCTTCTTCGCATCGCCCAAGCACTACCTGCTCTCGGCGACGTTCCCGGAGAGCTTCGGCGGCAATCAACTCTGGGTCGGCGCGAGCCCGATGGACATCAATACCTACGTCGGCGCCGCGGTCGTGCTGCTGGCCGCGCTGGGCACCATGGCGGCGCTGACCGGCCGGCTGCACAGGGCAGCCGGGCTGTACTTCACGTTCATGGTGGTTGCGGTCCTGGGCCTGGTCTACGCCCAGGGCTCATGGTCGGCGTGGATGGACAACCTTCCGGTGTTGCACGGCAATCCCATCGGCCGCATACGTTCCCAACTGGGCCTGCCGGTGGCCGTCCTGGCGGCCGCGGGCTTCGACTCGTTGTACCGCGGCGCGCCGGTGGTCGGCTGGACCCGGCGGGCGCGGCCAGGGTGGAACTGGATCACGATGGGGCTCGCGACGGGGGTCACTGCTCTCATCGCCGGCGCCGGCTGGCTCATGGTGTCGGGACGGGTACTGGGCATCTCACGTCACGTGCACCAGGACGTTCTGGTCGCCGTCGGGCCCGTATGCCTGGCCATGCTGTTGATGCTCGTCGGCATGAGAAGCTCCAGAGCACGTTCGGCCGCCCTGTTCGTCATCGTCGCCTCGGTGGTCGTGCAGGCCTTCGCTGCGACGTCGTTCTACTGGCCGAGCGGCAGCCGAAGCCAGTTCTACCCGGAGGACGAGGCGATCTCCTTCCTGCAGGATCACGTCGGTGACGACCGGATGGCCACCCTCGGCTACACCCTGCGGCCGAACGCGACCGAGTACTACGGATTGCGGACGCTCAACGGCCATGCCTTCCTCCCCGAGCGCATGCGTGACCTGATCAGGGCGACCGATCGCAGCTCGTTCCAGGGCGGGCCGACGTACACGATCCTGAACCCGGCGATCTCCGCAGTCATCGACGTCCCCGGGCTCGATCGGCTCGGGGTGAAGTACCTGGTCGGCAGCATCGACTCAGTCATTCCGGGAACGGTCTCCACGCCGGCGCCGCTGCCGGGCACCGTCGACGCGGCGCCGCGCGTCGTCGGATCGATGCCGCTGCAGAGCGGGCGCTGGTATGCCCAGAACGTCCGCGGCGGGGCGATCCGCGGCGTCGACATCCCGCTGGTGGTCTCCCGGCACAGCGCCATCACTGTCGCGGTGCGGGACCGGACCGGACGACTGCTCGCGCAGACGACCAGGCACGTGGATGCCGGCCAGTGGAGCGTCCCGGTTCCGCTTGCGGCCGAGCTCTCCGGCTCACCGTCCCCGGTGACGATCTCGGTCATGACCGACACCGACGGCGTGCAGGCCCAGCTCGCGGCAGGTGCCACCATCGCCCTTCAGGTCATCCGGCCGCCGGCGCGCGGGAACACGGCCCAGCTCGTGTTCGCCGGCGACGGCATGATGATCTGGCAGCGGCTCGGCTACCTGCCGCGGATCCGCTGGGCCGGACACGCCACCGTGATCGCCAGCGCCAAGCTGCGTATCGATGCCGTCGCCCACGCCCCGGCGGACCCCGACGCCGTCATCCTGGCATCGCCGCCCGCGACGGCGCTGCCGGAGTCCGCCGGCAACCCGAATCACCTTCGGGTGCTCCAGGACGACGGGGACACCGTGCGCGTGTCCAGCGACGCATCTCAGGCGGGCTACGTCGTGGTGTCGGACAACATCCAGAAGGACTTCCTGGCCACGGTCGACGGCCGGCCGGCCGACATCGTCGACGCCGATTACGCCGTCGGCGCCGTGCTGCTGCCCGAGGGCAAGCACGAGCTGGTCATCCGCTACGCGCCCGCCTCCGAACGGCACGGAGCGCAGATCTCGGCGGCCAGCATCGGATTGCTGATCATTCTCGGGTTGCCGCCGGCCCTGTTGGCCGGCCTGCGGCGCAGGCTCCCCCGCCGCAGCCGCAAGCAGCGTCCCTGATCGCCGCCGCCCCTCGCTTCGCTATCGTCTAGCCGTGGTCTCTGGCGCGCTGGACCCCACGCGCGCCGGCCCTGCGGAGGGCGAACGGCCCGTGTCGCACCGCTTCCCGCTGCCGGTCTGGCTGCTCGTCGCCCTGCAGGGCATGATCATGCTCGGCATCACCGTGCTCTATCCGCCGTTCCAGGAGCCCGACGAGGTCCCGCACATCGACTACGTCATCGCGCACCGGCACGGCGAGTGGTTCGACGCGATCGGTGAACGTCGCTTCCAGTCCGGCGTCCTGGTGGCCTATGAGTTGGTGCCCAAGACCCAGAACGGCACGCACGTCGGCGTGCGGCCGCCGCCAGCGCGCTCGACGCGCAAGTCCTTCGATGACCTCGGCACCGCCCCTTCGGACTCCCTGTTCCCGAACCAGATGGTGCAGCACCCGCCGCTGTACTACGGCCTGGCCGCCGGCTTCAGCTACCTGCTGCCCCATTTCAGCCACCAGCGCTTCGACGTTCAGGTCTGCTGGCTTCGCCTGCTCTCGGTTCTGCTGCTGCTGCCGGTGCCGCTGCTCATCTACGGCGCGGCGCTGCGGGCCACTCAGCGCCCCACCCTGGCGCTGGTGGCAGCCACCCTCCCACTGTCGATACCGTCCTACCTGCGCATCGGCGCATCGGTCACCAACGACTCGTTACTGACGCTGCTCACGGTTCTCGCGGCGGCGCTGCTGGTGCGGATCGCGTGGGGGGACCGCGGCCGTCGCACCGCGGTGCTCCTCGGCCTGGCGTGGGGGGCCGCGCTGCTGACGAAGGGATTTGCGCTCGCCCTGCCGCCCGCGATCGTGCTGGCCTACCTGGCCGGCGGGCACGGGTCATTGCGTGACCGGGTGCGGGGCGGGTGGCCCGGCATCGTGACCGCCGGCGTGATCGGCTGCGCGGTCGGCGGGTGGTGGTGGGTGCGCAATCTCGTCGTGTACGGCCTGGTGCAGCCCGACGGATTCGCGACCCTGCCCGAGGGCGTTCGGCAACAGGGTTTCGGCAAGGATCATCCGCCCGCCGGAGACATCGACTTCTTCTTCGGCTTCTTCCGGCTCCTCGGCCGGCGCCTGTGGGGGTCGCTGGGTCTGATCGACCAGCCCTCGCTGCCGCGCCCGCTGCTGTTCATCCCAGCGGCGCTGCTGCTCCTCAGCCTCGTCGGGGCCGTGCTCGCCGGCCTGCGCCGCCACCGCTCCCGTCTCGACGTTCCGGGCTGGACGGCCGGGCGGGCAGTGAGCCTCATCGCGCCCACGGTTCTCACCTTGGGCGTCACCTACGTAGGGTCGCGATCCACCTACCTTCGCGGACGCCCGCTGGGAGGTGTGCAGGCCCGCTACCTGTTGCCCACTGTGCTGGGCCTGGCGATCTGCGCCGCGATCGTCGCGCATCTGGCGGCCGGTCGGATGCGGCGGTGGCTGCCGCTCGCCGCGCTGCTCGCCAGCCTGGGGTTCATGACGGCTTCGGTGTACACGGTGCTGGACGTGGAGATGTCCAGCACCGACCCCGACCGAACCCGAAGGCTCGCGGACGCGCTGCACTTCGTGCTCGGCTGGGCGCCGTTCGACTCCGCGGTGAGCGCGACGATTCTGGCCCTGACCCTCGGACTCGCCGTCACGACGGGCGTGGTGTCCGCCCTCGACGCGACCCGCGCGCCGCCCTCGTCAGCGGCTGCTCGGGTAACCGGAGATTCGGCCATCGGCTAGCCGTCACGGTATTCTCGACCGGCAGTCCAGCCACAGTGTCGGGCGATCTGGCCGCTTGGCCGCCCGCAGTCATGATCGAGGTTTGTCAGTTGCGTCTAGTCGTCCAGGTGCCGTGTCTGAACGAGGAAGAGACCCTGCCCCTCGTCCTGCAGTCGATCCCGCGTCAGATTCCCGGTATCGACGAGATCATCATCCTGATCATCGACGACGGGTCGACCGATCGCACCGTCGAGGTGGCCGAGGCCCACGGCGTCACCCACTTCGTGAAACATGCCCGCAATCGCGGGCTGGGTCGCTCGTTCCATGACGGCGTGCAGCGGGCGCTCGAACTCGGCGCCGACATCGTCGTCAACACCGACGGCGACAACCAGTACCCGCAGGAGCGCATCGGCGACCTGGTCCAGCCGATCATCGCCGGCCGCGCCGACATCGTCATCGCCGACCGCCAGGTACACCTTGTCGAGCACTTTTCCGGGGCGAAGGTGGCCCTGCAGCGGCTCGGCAGCAAGGTCGTCAACGTCGCGGCAGGCACCGACCTGCCCGACGCGGCCAGCGGTTTTCGCGCGTACTCCCGCGAGAGCCTGATGGTGCTCAACACGATCACGCGGTTCAGCTACTGCATGGAGACGATCATCCAGGCCGGCAACAAGAAGCTGAAGATCGCCAGCATCGCGATCCTCACCAACGACAAGACCCGAGAGTCCCGGCTGTTCAAATCCACCGCCCAGCACGTGCGCATGTCGGCGGGTGCGATCATCCGCGCCTACATCATGTACAAGCCCTACGTCATCTTCACTTTCTTCGCGGCTGTGTTCGGGGTGCTCGGGCTGATTCCGTTCGTTCGCTTCGCCATCCTGGAGGCCGTGGCGACGCACCCCGGATCGCACCTGCAGTCGCTGCTCCTCGGCGCCATCTTGTTGATCATGTCCTTCCTCAGCGTGATCATCGGCATCATCTCCGACCTGATCCGCACCAACCGCATGCTCATCGAGGACACGTTGGAACACACGAAGAAGATGCGCTTCGGCAAGGGTGAGGACCTCCCCGAGCCAGGCGTAATCCGGAGCCTCGTCAGCTGAGTGAAGCGCCAGGTCGTCAGGCGGCCGGTCGACTGGCCACCGCGACCAGGCCCGTGCCGCGATGGGGCCGCGTGCGCTGCAGGTAGCGAAACGGCAGCGTGGCTGCTTGCACCACCGCGCCCGCCGCCCGTTTGGACGGCTGGAACGTGCGTCCGCTGGCCGCCGTCAGCTCCTCGATCCCGGTCCCCTTCGCGCGTGCGATCGCGAGCTTCCTGGCATCGATCCGGTTGCGTACGGCTTCCAGCGCGTAGCCCAACGGCCAGGCGTAAACGGTGATGTCGTCGACGATCAGACCGGCCTCGGTCAGCCGGTCGCGCAACTGGGCGGGGGAGTAGCGCCGGAAGTGTCCGGCGTGGACGTCCATCGGCCCGAAGCGGTCCTGGAACGCCGGCACCGACACGACCAGCCGGCCGCCCGGCCGCAGGAACGCAACCCAGGCAGCCAGCGCGCCCTGGTCATCGTCGATGTGCTCGAGCACCTCGAACGCGCAGACCATGTCGAACGTCGCGTCCGGTGGGACCGTCTCGTGGTTGCCGTTGATCACGGTGCCGCCGCGTTCTTCGATGCGGCTCGCCGCGACCTCGTAGGCGGCCCTGTCCGGTTCCACACCGAGGTAGTCGAGGCGGCCGGCCAGCCGCGCGCCGAACGAGCCCTGGCCACACCCGATCTCCAGAACCCGCTGCGGGTGCAGTCTGTCGATGACCCGCGATACCACGTCGTAGCGCAGCCAGGCACGGATGGCCATCGGTGGGGGCCGCGCCGAGTACCGGGCGGGGGTGGTGAAATCGCGCATCGATGCCCCCCGGTTGCGGTTCACCGCCTTAGTGCCGCGGCGACCCTAGTGCCGCGGCGACCCTAGTGCCGCGGCGACCCTAGTGTCGCGGCGATACCAAGGTCGGGGCCGGCTGGTAGGAGCGTAGTCCAGCCCCCGATCCGCGAAGCCGTCGTCACCCGCCGAGCAGGCGCTCGCGAAGCGGACCGGCCACGGACTCGGCAGAGAATCGGGCGCCGGCCATCGAGCGTGCGGCGGCCTGCAGCGCCGCGGTCCGGGCCGCATCGGCGGCCAGCGCGGTCAAGGCGTCGGCCAGTGCGGCCGGATCGCCCGGCGGGACGTACAGCGCGGCCTCGTCGAGCATGCGGCGTTGGGGGGCGGTGTCCGAGGTGACGATCGCACAGCCCGCAGCGGCCCCCTGAAAGACCTTGTTGGGGACCACCCGCTGTGCCTTGGGGGAGTCGCCGAAGATGCCCAGGCAGACGTCGTGGGCCGCGACCAGCCGCACCAGATCCTCGGCCTCGAGCCACTCCAGCCAGGTGATCTGAGTGTTCGCCTGCGCCGCCTCGCGGGTCGCCGGATAGTCCTGGCCGCTGCCGATCATGGTGACCGTGATGTCGCGGCGCTCGGCCAGGCGCGCGAGGGCCTGCCCGATCACGACGGCACCCTGCAGCGGCGTGTAGACACCGAAGAAGACAACACTCAACAGGCCCGGCGAGGCACGCGGGGCGCCGTTGTCGGCCGCGGCGAACCAGTCCGCCGACGCGCCTACCGGGACGATGACGGTCTTGTGTCGGGCTCGCTCGGGCAGCAGCTCGAGCTGCTCCTCGGTGTCCAGGACCACCACATCGGCGCAGTGCACCGCGAGCCCGTCCAGGGCCGCGAGCACTCGCAGCTTCAGACCCCGGCTCGTGCCGCGGTCGCGGGCGGTATCGACCGCGAAAATCATGAGGTCCAAGACGATCCGGCTGCGCCGGTAGAGCAGCCTGGCCAGCACGACGTCGAACTGGCCGAGGTAGCCGACGATCACCGCGTCGAACCGAACGCCCCGCTCCAGCCGCGAGCGTCGAATCAGGCTTGCCCATCGCACTAGCAGGCGCAGCACGAGGCGATAGGCCAGCCATGGCCTGCCCAGCATCGCGACGCGTTCCACCGTGCTGAAGCCCAGCGGTTCGTTGATCTCCACCACGTCGTCGCCATAGCAGCGAAATCCGTCGAGAATCACACCGGGCCGCGGATGGGTGGCCAGGTCGTACGTTCCGAAGCCAAGAACTCGCAAGAGCGCTCCAGGATGGGCGGGTGTCCGATGCACGATACGATGCGAACCTCGTGAGCACTTGCGACGGGCGTCCCGACGATGAGGACCCCGTCAGCGCACCCGAGAACCTTCGCACCGATCGAGTCCGGGTGGCCCTCGGACTGGTCGTCATCGCCGTCGTGATCGCCGCCGCCGGCGTGGCCATCTACGGCAAGCGCCGCACGTTTGCCGACGCGTTGCACAGCGTCGGCATCGCGGCGATGCTGGCCAGCCTGGCGGTGGGTGCGCTGAGCGTAGCCCTGACGTTCCCGCCGTGGCTGGTGGTGCTGCGCGGCCTGGGCGTCGACATGCCGCGGGCCGCCGGCGCCCGGGTGTTCTTCGCCAGCCAACTCGGCAAGTACCTGCCCGGGTCGGTGTGGCCGGTCCTGATCCAGATGGAGGCCGGCCGGGCTCGCGGGGCATCGCGCCGCACGATGCTGGCCGCGAACTTGATCACCATCGCCTTGAGCTGCGCGGTGTGCCTCGCTCTCGCGTGCGTGCTGCTGCCGCTGTCGGGTACGCGGGTGCTGGCCGGGTACTGGTGGCTGCTGTTGGCGCTGCCCTTCCTCATCCTGGCGCTGCACCCCACGGCAGTGCCCTGGTTGATCGACCGCGCCGCCGGTCTGATCGGGCGCCCGCCGCTTGCCCAGCGCCTGCACGTGCGCGACACGGCGCGGGCCTCGGGCTGGTCGCTCGCCTCGTTCCTCGCGCTCGGCCTGCACGTGGCAATCCTTGTGCTCGCGATCAGCGGCGGCGGCCTGTCGACCGTGCTGCTGTGCGTCGGCGGCATGG
>QHCC01000223.1:0-447 GCA_003243915.1 Pseudonocardiales bacterium
CGAGGGCCGGGCCGAGATCGTCCGAGCGCTGCGGGCGCGCGAGGCCGACGGCGATGGCGGTGGGTCGTAGTCCAGCTAGGCAAGCCCCTCAACGGCGCTGAGGCCAGGTAACCTAACGCGTATCCCACGCAGCCGGGTTTCGTTGTGCTCGGTAGCCGACCCCGCCACGCGCCTTCCGGAGTTCATCCATGTCATCCGCTGCCCACGACGACGATCCGATCGGCGCGTCCGGTCTGGCAGCGATGCTTCGCCGTCACCCGCAGCGGGTCCGCAAGGCCGCTGCGGGCACGATGGCGGGAGGACTGCTGCTCTTCGTCGTGGCCAGTGTGGCGTTTCCCGCGGGCGCCGACTCCGGTCACCGCAAGTCCCCGCCGGCGGCCGCCGCTCCAGGCCACTCCGGCCTCGACGCGGTACTTCCGGGTTACGTTGCGCCGGCCGTCGCGGGAG
>QHCC01000223.1:471-11000 GCA_003243915.1 Pseudonocardiales bacterium
CCGGCCACCAAGGCCGTCATCTCCGGTCTGGCCGCCAACGGCATCCCGAACATCGCATTGAATGCCTACCGCGTCGCGGCGGCGAGGATGGCCCACGTCGAGCCCGGCTGCGGGATCGACTGGGCGCTGCTCGCCGGTATCGGACGCGAGGAGTCCGATCACGGCCGCTTTGGCGGGGCGACCCTCAATGCCGACGGCACCTCCACGCCGCGCATCATCGGCATCCCACTCGACGGGAACGGCACCGCGCTCATCGGTGACACGGACCACGGCGGGATCGACGGAGACACCGTCTATGACCGCGCCGCCGGGCCGATGCAGTTCATCCCGTCCACCTGGGCCGCCTACGGCACCGACGCGACCGGCGACGGGGTAGCCGACATCTTCAACATCAACGATGCCGCGCTCAGTGCGGCGCGCTATCTCTGCGCCGCCGGCGGGAACCTGCGCACCGTGGCTGGGCAGACCGCAGCGGTGCTGGCCTACAACCACTCCGACGAGTACCTCGCGCAGGTGCTCGCGCTGGCCAACGCCTACCGCACCGGTATTCCGGTGTCCGGCATCCCGGTCGGGAACATCAGCGGCGCGTTGCCGCCGGTGACCAACACCGGTTACGTCCCCCCGGTGAACCCGGGTCCGCCGACTGCCGTCGCGAAGACAAAGGTGCCGAAAACCGCGGTCAAGAAGGCTCCTGCCACCACGCAACGCCCCGCGCCCGGGGCCGCGGCCTCGCACCCGGCGAACGGAAGCACCCCCACCCTGGGCTCCGGCGCTTCGAGCACCGGCGGGGTCCACCCCACGAGCGGCGGCGCCGCGAGCACGACGCCTGCGTTGCTCCCATTGCCGACGTTGCTTCCCACACCGACGCCTACCCCGACGCCGACAACGACCTGCCATGTCCCACTCGGCAACATCTGCCTGGTTCCCTGACCGGTCGCCGAGTACGCCTGTCCTCGCCGTTTGCCGGCGGGGCCGATCACGTCAGCCGCCTGTCACCGACGTGATGGCCGGCTACGATTAGATCCGGCCGGCCGAGTCGGACAGCATGCGCAGACCGGTGACCAGGCCACCGGTGAGATCGCCGTTGGTGAAGGCGGCGCGCATCGCCAACGCGGCCAGCGCGCAGGCGCGATTGGGCAGCCGCTTGGCCGATCCGGGGCCGGTGACGATGTGCACGGCCCGCTGGCCCGGTGCGACCGCGAGAAGCACCGCGTCGTCGGTGAGCCTTTCGAACAGTGCTTCGGCGTGCGCTCTCGTCGGCGGCTTCAGTTCGCCCACGTAGACCGAGAACATCAGCCCGGATTCCCGGCTGGACAGCGTGAGTGCCTCGTCGAGACGCGTCAGCTGCCGCGCGGTGAAACCGTGCGCGCCGAGATCGTGGCCGATCGGCCCGTACTGCACGTGGTTGGGGTCGACCCTGGCATCACCACTCACCGCTGGCCCCCCCGGTCGCCGTCGTCACCGACGTTGAGCCCCGCTCGAGCTGCGGGCGGGCCGGGTCCGGCCCGGGCTGCAGCACGGCGTCGGGGTGCGGGACGAACCAGGCCGCCGTATAGGGCCAAGGGCGGCCGGGGCGGTAGCGGTTCGGCTGGTGCAGCATCGCCTTGCCGTACACACCGGAGGCGATCACAGCGATGATGGCGCCGGGGATGCCGACGAACACCAGCACGGTCTCGACGATGCTCATGGTGAGACGGTAGCGAATCGGTTAGTCGCTCCAGATCGCAGGGCGACGGCTGACCCACGGCAATGCACCTTCCAGCTGCGCCGCGAGCGCGAGCAGCGCCGCCTCGCCCCTGGGCCTCCCCACGAGCATCATGCCGATCGGCAGGCCGTCCGTGCTCTGGTACAGCGGCAGCGAGATCGCCGGCTGGCCGGTGGTGTTGTACATGGCCGTGTAGGGCGTGAACCGCTTCTGGCTCTCGAAGTCGGCCGCGGGGTCGTCGTCGCTGCCGATGAACCAGCCGACCGGTCGCGGCAGCATCGCGACAGTCGGCGTGAGCACGGCGTCCAGGTGGGCAGTGGCGGCGATCCCCCGGCGGGCGTAGACGTTGAGCATGCCCAGTGCCGTGGCGTACTGGACGCCACTGATGCCCGCGGCCCGTTCCCGCAGGTACCGGGTCAGCGCGCGCAGCTCGCCAGTACGGGCCGGATCCACCGGCACGCTCGCTGCCGACACCGCCCACACCGTCTCGAACGCCGGGATCGCCTCCGGCGGCACAGGGGCGGCGACGTCGACGACCTCGTGGCCCAGACCCGTCAGCAACGCAGTTGCCTGTTCCCAGGCGGAACGCACCTGCGGGTCTATGTCGGTCTCGATCGGGGAGTCGAGGTAGCGCCCGATCCGCAGCGCGCCGGGGTCGCGATCGCACCTGGCGAGGAACGTATGACCCGCCGGCAAGGACGGCAGGGGGTCCGGGTCACCGGGCTGCGGTATCGCGACCTCGTCCAGGAACGCAGCCGCATCGCGCACCGTGCGCGCCAGTGGGCCCAGCACACTGAGCCGCGACGAGTCGATGTCCAGGGGGCCCCGGGAGATGCGCCCGCGCGAGGTCTTAAGCCCCACCAGCCCGCACACGCTGGCCGGGATGCGGATCGAACCGCCGCCGTCGCTGCCCTGCGCGATGGGGATGAAGCCGCTCGCCACCGCCGCCGCCGCGCCCCCGCTGGAACCACCGGCGCTGCGGCTGGTGTCCCACGGCGTGCGCGCGGGCGGCCCGATGTCGGTCTCGGTGTAACACGGCAATCCGAACTCGGGCGTGGCCGTCTTGCCGAGGCTGATCGTCCCCGCCGCGCGCAGCAACGTGACGACGTGGTCATCGATGTCGGGGACCCAGCCGGCGAAGATCCGCGAGCCCAGCTTGGTAGGGGTTCCCGCCGTCAGGTTCAGGTCCTTGATCGCGGTGGGAACGCCGAAGAGGGCTGGCAACCCGGCCGGATCGTCGGCGTCGCCGAGCGCCCGTTCCGCCGCCTTCGCCTGCTCGCGCGCCGATTCGTCGGTGACGGTGACGAAGGCACCGACCTGCGAGTCCAGCCGGGCGATGCGGTCCAGGGCGTGTTCGACGAGTTCGACCGGGCTCACGTCGCGCCGCCGCACGGCAGCGGCAGCGTCGAGCGCGCTGAGGTCGTGCAGATCGGCCATCCGCAGACCGTATCGGCTTGGCCTCTGAGCAGGGCAACACGCCGCGGCAGAGCCTGCTGAGGGGCCTGCTGAGGGGCCTGCTGAGGGGCCTGCTGAGGGGCCTGCTGAGGGGCCTGCTGAGGGGCCAACCTAGACCGCCGGCGCAACCTCGATCCCGAGACCGTTCCAGGCGAGATAGCGCTGCCACGCGGGGTCGCGCTTGGCCCAGCCCATGACCACAGCCACCGTCGCCGGTGGCTGGATGGGCACTGGCGTGAAGTGCCAGCCGAGTTCGGCCAGCAGCCGATCCCCCTTGCGATGGTTGCAGCGTGCGCACGCGGCCACCACATTCGTCCAGGTGTGCACGCCACCCCTCGAGCGCGGCCGGACGTGGTCGATGGTGTCCGCGCGCACCCCGCAGTAGACGCACAGGTGTCCGTCGCGGTCGAGCACGGCTCGGCGGGTCAGCGGCACCTCGCGCCGGTAGGGCACCCGGACGTAGTGGGACAGGCGCACCACGGTCGGGACCTGGATCGACGTACGCTCGGAGCGCATGACCTCGGCGCCGGCCTCGACGATGATGGCCTTCTCGGCCAGTACCAGGACCACGGCGCGGCGCAGTGGCACGACGCACAGCGGCTCGTACGTCGCGTTGAGAACCAACGCCCCGGACACCCGGATTCACCTCCGACCGGTACTAGTGAACCTGACGAGGAGCCCGTGCGCACGTTTCTTTGCCCCATGGCAAGGTTGTCGATCGTGAGCTCCGACCGTCGTCATGCCCTGTTGACGCTGCCGAAGTACCTCCACGAGCACAGCCGGGTGCTGATCGAGATCCCGATCCGGATCGTGGTGATCATCCTGGTGGCCCTGATATTCCGGGCGATCCTGGTCCGGATGATCAACCGCGCGGTGCGGCCTATCCGGGTCGGCGAGGTGCCGCGGATCCTGCGCCCCTTCAAGGAACGGGTCGAGAACAGCGCGCTGCTCGAGTCGACGGGGCTGCTGTCCGAACGGCGCGACCAGCGCGCGGCAACGATCGGCTCGGTGCTCAAGTCGGGGGTGTCCTTCACGGTCCTGGTGATCGCATTTCTGCTCGTGCTCAGCGAGCTGGGGATTGACCTCGCACCGTTCATCGCGGGCACGTCCATCGTCGGCGTGGCCCTCGGTTTCGGCGCGCAGAACGTCGTCAAGGACTTCCTGTCCGGCATGTTCATGATGCTCGAGGACCAGTACGGCGTCGGCGACGTGATCGACTTCGACAAGGCGGTAGGCACTGTCGAGGCCGTCGGCCTGCGCACGACCCGGCTGCGCGACAACAACGGCACGGTCTGGTACGTGTGCAACGGCGAGGTCGTCCGGGTGGGGAACAAGAGCCAGGGCTATGCGCAGGTGGTGCTCGACGTGCCGATTGCGGCCACCGCCGACATCTCCGCGGCCTCGTCGGCGATGCTCGCCGTCGCGCAGCAGCTACACGGCGAGCAGGCCTGGGCCGAGGCCTTCCTCGGCGAGCCTGAGGTGCAAGGGGTCGAGCAGCTCACCCGCGAAGAGACCGTGATCCGCCTCGTCGCACGGGTGCGTCCGGTGGAGCAATGGCGGGTCGCTCGCGAGCTGCGGCGGCGCATCCGCGAGCGCCTGGACCGCATGGATATCGAGTCCCACCTGCCTGCCGAACCGAGCGCCGGGCCGGCACCGCCCACCGCCTGAGCGCGTGAGGATTCGGCCGGTGCCGCCTCAGGACAGTGCGCGAACGGCGTCGAGCACCGCACGGTGCAGCGTCGGGAAGGCGTAATGCATCGTCGCGAGGGTCGTGACCGGCACCTCGGCGTGGACGGCGAGGGTCAGCAGGCCCAGCACCTCGCCACCGTGTGGCCCGACGACTGTCGCCCCGACCAGCACGCCGCGTTCGGCGTCCTCGACCACCTTCACGAACCCGTCGTTGCCCGGGCCGTGAATCCACCCGCGAGTCGATGACGGCATCGGCTCGCTGCCGGTGCGGACCTGGAGGCCCTTGTCGCGGGCCTGCTGCTCCGACATCCCGACGCGCCCCACCTCGGGATCGGTGAACGTCGCCCAGGCCAGGCCGTGGTAGCCGCCGAAGTGCTCTTCCTGACCTAGCAGGTGTGCGGTGAGCACGCGGGCCTGCCACACCGAGACATGGGTGAACGCACCCCGCCCGGTGACGTCGCCGACCGCGTAGACCCCGTCCAGCGGCGTGCCGGCACGCAATACCCGCATGTGCTCGTCGATCGTCAGGGCGCGCGCACCGGGG
Source organism: Pseudonocardiales bacterium (assembly GCA_003243915.1). Classification (GTDB taxonomy): domain Bacteria; phylum Actinomycetota; class Actinomycetes; order Mycobacteriales; family Jatrophihabitantaceae; genus QHCC01. The sequence continues at coordinate 5,865 of QHCC01000223.1, forward strand.
TCGAGACCGACTGTCTCCAGGCCGATATCGGCGAGGTTGGGCTGGCGCCCCGCGGCGACGAGCAGCTTCTCGGCGGCGAGCGTCGAGCCGTCGGCGAGGGTTACCTGCACGCCTGCGCCGCCGGCAGCTGCCTGCTGCGCTCCCACGCCCGCACGGACGTCGATGCCCTCACGGCGCAGCACCTCGGCGACGACTTCGGAGGCCTCGGGCTCCTCGGGCAGCAGGATCCGCGGGGCGACCTCGACGATCGTGACCACGCTGCCGAAGCGGGCGAAGCCCTGCGCCAGTTCGCAGCCGATCGCTCCCCCGCCCAGCACGATCAGTGATGCTGGCGCCACGGTGGCCTTGACGACGTCGCGGTTCGTCCACACCGGGCCGTCGACCCCGTCGCCGCTCGCCCGCAGGGCCGCCAAGCCGTCGATCGGCGGCAGGGCGGGCGCGGTGCCGGTCGCCACGACCACGCGCTGCGTACGGTGAGTGTCGTCGCCGACTGCCACGAGCAGGCGGCCGTCGTCGTCGCGGCCGCAGAGGCGAGCGGTGCCGCGCGCGAACGTGCCGCCCTGGCCCTCGAAGCGCTCCACCGCGACCTGGTCGTCCCAGTTGTCGGTGGCCTCTGCGCGGATCCGTGCCGCGACTGGTGCGAAATCAGGCTCGGCCGTGGCGTGCCCGGCCATGCCGTCGACATGCCGGGTGTCGGCCAGCAACTCCGCGCCGCGCAGGATCATCTTGGACGGGATGCAGCCGTAGTACGGGCATTCGCCGCCGACCAGGTCTGCATCGACGCCCAGCACCGACCAGCCGGCCTCGGCCGCCTTTCCGGCCACCTCCTCCCCGCCGGGGCCCAGGCCAAGGACGATCAGGTCCCACTCCGTGCTCGCCATGACCCGACGGTACGACGCGCCGCATCGGTCGTGTGAGAACAATGGCTTACGTGCCCTCACCGCCGACTCCTGACCCGACGTACACGAGTGCCGACACGTTCTTCGCGGCCGTGGGCGGCGAAGACACCTTCCGCCGCCTTGTCGATGCTTTCTATGCAGGTGTGGCCACCGACCCGGTACTGCGCGCGCTGTACCCGGAGGACGATCTCGGGCCGGCGGCCGAACGGCTTCGGATGTTCCTGATCCAGTACTGGGGCGGTCCGACGACGTATTCGCAGCAGCGCGGGCATCCGCGGCTGCGCATGCGACACGCGCCGTTCGCCATCGGCAGCGCGCAGCGCGACGCGTGGCTGCGGCATATGCGCGCGGCGTTGGACTCCATCGAGTTACCACCGGCGTACGAGCAGGCGCTGTGGGACTACCTGCACAGCGCGGCGGAGTCGATGCGCAACGTCCCAGGCTGAGCCGTCTGGCACGATGTAGCACCGTGACCAAAAGCGCTTCCGGCCCACCCTGGTGGGCCACCGCCGTCTTCTACCAGGTCTACCCACGCAGCTTCGCCGACGGCAACGGCGACGGGACGGGTGACCTGGCGGGCCTGCGCTCGAGGCTGGGCTACCTGCACGATTTGGGCGTCGATGCGATCTGGATCTCGCCGTTCTACCGATCCCCCATGGCCGACGGCGGTTACGACGTCGCCGACCCCTGCGACGTCGACCCGCTGTTCGGCTCGCTCGACGACTTCGACGCCCTCATCGCCGACGCGCATGCTCTGGGTATCCGGGTCACGGTCGACATCGTCCCCAACCACTTCTCCGACGAGCATCCGTGGTTCGTGCAGGCGCTCGCCGGCGGAGCGGGCAGCGCGCAGCGGGCCAAGTTCATCTTCCGGCCCGGCCGCGGCGAGCATGGCGAGTTACCGCCGAACAACTGGCCGTCGGTGTTCGGCGGCCCCGCCTGGACCCGAGTGGCTGACGGCGCCTGGTACCTGCACCTGTTCGCACCGGAGCAGCCGGACCTGGACTGGACGAATCCCGCGGTGCCGGCCGAGTTCGAGCGCATCCTGCGGTTCTGGCTGGACCGCGGCGTCGACGGCTTCCGCGTCGACGTCGCGCACGGCATGGCCAAGCCGGCCGGGTTGCCCGACGTCGACCTGTCCGTCATCCCGTCCCGCGAAGAGGGCGCGACGATGCCGTCGTTGGACGACATCCGATGGGATCGAGACGGGGTGCACGAGTACCACCGCATCTTCCGTCGGGTACTGGACTCCTACCCGGGAGACCGGATGGCCGTCGGCGAGGCCTGGGTGCCAGATCCCGAGCGGCTGGCTCGCTATGTGCGACCAGACGAGCTCAACCTCGCGTTCAACTTCGAGCTCGTCAAGGCGCACTGGGGAGCCCAAGCCTTCCGGGACGCGATCGAGCGGTCGCTGCAGGCGATGTCCGGCGTCGGGGCGCCATGCACCTGGGTGCTGGCCAACCACGACGTCGATCGGGCCGCTTCGCGCTACGGGGGCGGGATGCTCGGCGTGGCGCGAGCGCGCGCCGCCGCGCTGGTCCAGCTGTCGCTTCCCGGCGCCGCCTATGTCTACAACGGTGACGAGTTGGGCCTGGACAACGTGGCACTTCCCGATTCCGCCCTGCAGGACCCGACCTGGCAGCGCAGCGGACACACCGAGCGGGGGCGCGACGGCGAGCGGGTGCCGCTGCCGTGGTCCGGGACGGCACCGCCGTTCGGTTTCACGTCGGCCCCGGCCAGTTGGCTGCCGATGCCGCCGGACTGGGGCGCACTGACCGTCGCCGCGCAGGAGAGCGACCCTGCCTCGACGCTGCTCTTGTATCGCCGCGCACTGGCGCTTCGGCGGGCCACCGCGGATCCGTGCGAGAGCAGCGTCGATTGGCTGGACGCAACGCAGGACTGCCTCGCTTACCGGAGCGGCGGCGTGGTCGTGGTTCTGAACGCCGGCGCCTCCGCCGTGCCGCTGCCTGCCGGTGAGGTTCTGCTGGCGTCGGGACCGATGGAGCAGGGCGTGCTGCCCGCGAACACGGCGGTATGGCTGCGGGCGTGACTCCGCTCTGTCTCACCGGTTGCGGGCAGCAATTCAGCGGAGGGTGAGACCGAGGCCAGCGCGCTCGGCGTAGACGGAGCCGTACTCGGCCGCGACGCGGGTCCAGCGGCCGGCAACGTCGACGGCGATGTGGGAGCCCCGTGGCAGGAACCCCATCCGGGTCACCGCGCTCAGCGTTCGCAACGTGACTACGGTGCTCGATTCACCGGAGGCGGCCGTCACCGTCAGCACGACCGAGTCCAGCAACGCGTCGCTCATCTCCGACCGTTGTTGTGCGCCCGCCACGCCTGCGTTGTCTGCGGCCCGCGTGAGGGCCTGCGCTCCGGCGCGGACCAGGCCACGGACGACGTCGTCCGGGACGGTGTCGATGCGCTGCCAACCGCGGGCCGGGGGCAGGCTGGCGCGCCACTCGGCGTCGCGGGGGGTGGGCATGGCCGACCCGGCGCCGTCGAGCCAGGCCAGCAGTTCCGAGGCCCGCACGGTGACGTCGAACGTCTGGCCCGCTGTGGCGGCGAGCGTGCGTGACACCAGAACGCCGAACGGCAGGCGCACCAGCGCCGACACCTGGTGCTCGGTAGCCCGCACTCGAGCCAGGCCGGCCGGGTCGAGGGCGACCGCACGCCTCAGAACGGGAGCCAGTTCGTCCAGGTGCTCGCTCGTGAGAGCGCGCAGGCCGCTCACGCGGGATCGTCGGCGAAACCGGCCAGGATGGCGCGCTCGTCGCTGGTGAGCCGTCGCGGGCGATCGGTCTCGAAGTCGAAAGTGACGACGCTGGTCGCGGCGCGCGCGGCCAGAACGTCTGCGTCGTAGACCTCGTAGTACACGGTGAACGACGCCCCGCGCACCTCGCCGATCCACAGTTCCAGTCGAAGCGGATCGGGGTGGTAGATCACCGGGCGCCGGTAGTCGATCTCGTGGCGGGCGATGACGGTACCGCTGGAGAACCCGTCGTCGAGGTCTCTGGAGCGGTCGAAGAACATCGCGACCCGCGCCTGCTCGAGGTAGGCGAGGTAGGCCGTGTTGTTGATGTGCCGGTAGGCGTCCATGTCAGACCACCGCATGTACACCTCGTGCACGAACCGGGCCACGATGTCAGTCGCGGGTGAGCTTGCGGTAGGTGACGGCGTGCGGGCGGGCCGCGTCGGCGCCCAGGCGTTCGACCTTGTTCTTCTCGTAGGAATCGAAGTTGCCCTCGAACCAGAACCATTCGGCCGGGTTCTGCTCCGAGCCCTCCCAGGCCAGGATGTGCGTGGTCACCCGATCGAGGAACCAACGATCGTGGCTGATCACCACAGCGCAGCCGGGGAACTCGAGCAGGGCGTTCTCGAGCGAGCCCAGGGTCTCGACGTCCAGGTCGTTGGTCGGTTCATCGAGCAGCAGGAGATTTCCGCCCTCCTTGAGGGTGAGCGCGAGATTCAGGCGGTTGCGTTCACCGCCGGACAGCACGCCGGCCGGCTTCTGCTGGTCGGGACCCTTGAAACCGAACGCGGATACATAGGCGCGCGAGGGCACTTCGACCTGGCCGACGTTGATGTAGTCGAGCCCGTCGGAGACGACCTGCCAGACGTTCTTGTTCGCGTCGATGCCGCCGCGTCCCTGATCGACGTAGCTGACCTTGACCGTCTCGCCGACCCGCACGTCACCGGAGTCGGGATGTTCTTCGCCGATGATCATCTTGAACAGGGTCGTCTTGCCGACGCCGTTCGGACCGATGACACCGACGATCCCCCCGCGCGGCAGCGTGAAGGACAGATCCTTGATCAGCATCCGGCCGTCGAAGCCCTTGTCCAGGTGGCTGGAGTCGACGACAACCGAGCCCAACCGCGGACCAGGTGGGATCTGAATCTCTTCGAAGTCGAGCTTGCGTGTCTTCTCGGCCTCCGATGCCATCTCCTCGTAGCGCTGGAGCCGGGCCTTGCTCTTCGTCTGGCGACCCTTCGCGTTCTGGCGCACCCAGTCGAGTTCGTCGCGCAGTCGCCGCTCGAGCTTCTGATCCTTCTTGCCCTGGACCTTGAGTCGCTCGGCCTTCTTCTCCAGGTACATCGAGTAGTTGCCCTCGTACGGGTAGGCCCGGCCGCGGTCGAGTTCGAGGATCCATTCGGCCACGTTGTCGAGGAAGTACCGGTCGTGGGTGACGGCGAGGATGGTGCCCGGGTACTTGGCGAGGTGCTGCTCGAGCCACTGCAC
>QHCC01000224.1:0-467 GCA_003243915.1 Pseudonocardiales bacterium
GAGGAGTTCGGCGAATGGCTGGTCTCCGTGCGCGGCGAGACGCAGGTGATCGTGCACGAACAGCGTCCGGTTCCCCTGTGGCAGCACCTGCTCGTAGGAACCCGCCTGTTCGACCTGTTCGGTGCCGACGGCGCGACCGTAGACCCGGCCCTGAAGCGCCACGTCGAGGGGCAGCAGCGCTACCTTGCTCCCACCGGGATCTCCCGGGGCCGCGGTCGCGGGCGCTCGCTACGCAGCTGGCGGCCGCCACCTCGTCCCGACGTCATCGCCCGGCTCGACAGCGAGGGGCTGCTGCCCTGTATCACCTTCATCTTCAGCCGCGCCGGCTGCGACGCAGCGGTGCGCCAGTGCGGGCACGCCGGGTTGTGGCTGACGAGCGAGGACGAGCGCGGCACAATCGAGGCCGTCATCGACGAACGAGCCGCGGCCATCCCGGCCGAGGACCTCGAGGTGCTCGGCTACTGGGA
>QHCC01000224.1:562-2346 GCA_003243915.1 Pseudonocardiales bacterium
GCCCTGGGCATCAACATGCCGGCGCGCACGGTTCTTCTCGAGCGGCTTACCAAGTTCAACGGTGAGAGCCACGCAGACATCACGCCGGGGGAGTACACACAGCTGACGGGGCGGGCGGGGCGACGTGGGATCGACGTCGAGGGGCACGCAGTCGTGCTGTGGGGCCCGGATGTCGATCCCACCCGGGTGGCCGGACTGGCATCCACGCGCACGTACCCGCTGCGCTCGTCATTTCGCCCGTCCTACAACATGGCCGTGAACCTGGTATCGCAGCTGGGTCGGGCCGCCGCGCGCGACCTTCTCGAGTCCTCCTTCGCCCAATTCCAGGCCGACCGCGGGGTAGCTGGGCTGGTCAAGCAGATCAAGCGCCATGAGGCGACCCTGGCCGAGTACGAGCAGCAGATGCGCTGTCAGGCGGGGGACTTCGCCGAGTACGCCGCGCTGCGCCGGGCGCTCGGTGATCGCGAGGCGGCGCTGTCCCGGGAAGGGGCCAGGGCACGCCGCGGGACGGTAGCGGCCTCGTTGGAAGCATTACGCCCCGGCGACGTCATCCGGGTGCCGAGCGGGCGCCGTGCCGGGCTCGCGATCGTGCTCGATCCCGGCCTGCATCCACGCGACGACCCGCATCCGACCGTGCTCACCGAGTCACGCTGGGCCGGGCGGCTGTCGATGCTCGACTTCCCGGTGGCTGTCGACGTGCTCGGCCGGATCCGGGTGCCCAAGAACGTGAATCATCGCTCCCCGCAAGAGCGCAGTGATCTGGTCTCCAGTCTGCGCGCCCTGAAGCTGCCGGAGGCCCCCCGCGGGCGCCGCGGCGCGACCAAGGCGCTGCATGACGACGACGAGGCGCTTCGCCTGCGCAGCGCGCTGCGCGCCCACCCCTGCCACCACTGCGCAGACCGCGAACAGCACGCCCGCTGGGCCGAGCGGCACGCCCGCCTGCAGCGGGAGGTCGACGGCCTGCGTCGCCGTATCGAGGGCCGTACCACGTCGCTGGGCCGTACCTTCGACCTGATCTGCGCCCTGCTCGAAGACCGGGGCTACCTCACTGCGGCACGTCCTGCGTCCAGCGGAGCTCCGGGCGGGTCGGGCGGCACCGCGGACGAGACGACACCACCGGGCCGGCAGCTGGCCAGGATCTGGTCCGAGGCAGACCTGGTCGTGGCCGAGTGCCTGCACGCGGGCGCCTGGGACGGTCTGGACCCGGCCGAACTCGCGGCGGTGACCTGCACCCTCGTGTACGAAGCGCGACGCGACGAACGAGCTGTCGACCGGATGCCGTCGGCAGCCGTGCGCGAGGCGCTGGCGAGGACGGTACGGATCTGGGCCGAGCTAGCTGAGGACGAGGCCGCCGTGGGGCTGCCGCAGAGCCGCGAACCTGACCTCGGCTTCGTGTGGGCCGTCTATCGGTGGGCTCGAGGTGAGCGCCTCGACCGGGTCCTGACGGCGGCCGCGGAGGCGGGCGCCGAACTGTCGGCGGGTGATTTCATCAGGTGGTGCAAGCAGGTGCTGGACCTGCTCGAACAGCTCGCAGCCGCACCGGCTGCCGGCGGGGGCACAATTGCCGTGGCGGCACCGGCTCGCGCCGCCGCAGCAGCGATCCGGCGGGGAGTGGTCGCCCAGAGCATGCAAGCATAGTGTCGCGCGACACTAGGTAGGGTCGCCCCGGGGATCTGGGCTGTGGGCGCCTCGTGGCGCGTCCCGCGCTGCATCGACGATGCGTTTCGCAGTAGCGTGTGGCCGAGCGACGACCGCGACAACATGATGAGGTGCTCGATGAGCGA
>QHCC01000224.1:2383-2905 GCA_003243915.1 Pseudonocardiales bacterium
CCCGCCGAGCAGACGCCGCAGTACGGGCAGCCGCCCGCGTACCAGCCGCCGGCGCAGTATCCACCGCCCCAGCCGTACGGCCAGCCCTACAGCCCGCCGCCCGAGCAGTCCTACAGCCCGCCGCCGGAGCGACCGTCCGACCCGCCGGCCGACCAGCCGCCGGCCGACGAACCAGCAGCCGACGAGCCGTCGGCCGGAGAACCGGCGAGCGGTGAAGCAACCGCCGACGAGGCGGCAACCGACGAACAAAACGTCGATGCCACAGCTACCCAACACATTCCGGTTAGCCCGGCCCAGCCGCAGGCGAGCGAGCACGACCTGCAGCAGACAACCGCCTTCCCGACGTTTACGCCCGACGCCCCGGCGAGCCAGCAGCCGGTGTACGGCGCCGCACCGTCCGCCTACGCACAGCAGTCCTCCGGGCAAGCTCAGCAGCCCGAATACGGCACTCCGACAGCCGCGTACGGCACGCCTTCGCCCTCGTACGGTCAGCAGCCTTCCTACGGCCAGCCCCAGACGCCG
>QHCC01000225.1:0-138 GCA_003243915.1 Pseudonocardiales bacterium
AGCCTTCTTGGCCGGCGCCTTCGTGGCCGGCACAAGCTTCGCCGGGGTCGCCTTCTTGGCCGGAGCGGCTCGCCTGCCCACCGCAGCCTGTTTGGCGGGCCCCCTCGCGGGTGCCGCCTTCTTCGCCGCCGCCACCTT
>QHCC01000225.1:249-3775 GCA_003243915.1 Pseudonocardiales bacterium
CCACCCGCGCCTGCAAAGGCGGCAAATATATGGGTCCGGGTGTCTCCCCGCCAGTTCCCACGCCGGTCAGCACTGGCTAATGTCCGTTACATCCCTTTCCTGGAGCTCGGCCGGATGTAGTCGGGCCAGGTCGAGCTATCCAGCGAGTCGGACGCAGGACGGTTACTGTGCGTCTGCGGCATCCGGGATGAGCGGCGGATAGCCCGGATCCAGCTGGCGATTGGCCGCCAGCTCCCGATAGACCGGCGTCGTCTGCGGGAAGTGGCCCCACAGATGCTCGCCCGTGCCGTCGCCCGGGTCGCCGAGCAGTTGGCGCTGCACCGGGTTGAGGTGCTCCCACCACGGCAGCTCAGGCAGGCCGCGGACGTCGTCTCGGCCGGCGATCCACCGCAGGGTGTAGCCGAAGAACGCGGCCACCCGAGTCATGTCGGAATAGTTCTCCGAACGCACATGCCACAGCCGGCGGTCGAACAGCAGCGCGTCCCCAGCGTTGGCCGTGACCTCGATCGCTCCCGGGGGCATCGGCCATTCCAGCGATCGCCGTGGCGGCCCGTCGAGCCAGTTCGCCTTGTGGCTGCCAGGAATGATCATCAGGTTGCCACGCCCGGTCTGGCTCACGTCCGAGAACCAGTACGCGATCTTCACCGACAGCCGCGGCCGAGGCTCGGTTTCGACCTCGCGGTTCTGCCGTCCACCGTCCTGGTGCCATCCCCAATGGGGGCCGGCGGTATCGCTGCGGGGCGGGTGGACGTCGACGTGCGAGTGGTAGACGTGCACGTTCCAGCCGAGCACCGACCAGACGTAGGGGAACGTCCGCGGGTGATCGAGCAGGAAGCTCAGCTGCGGGCAGTGCGTGACGGCAGAGAGTCGGTGCAGGTTACCCGCGCGGTCCAGTTCGCCGCGCTGCTCGCCGCGCTCGTAGGCACCCATGATGGCGTGGCGCGCGAACGCGGTCTCGTCCTGGTCGAGTGCGCCAGGCAACAGCAGGTAGCCATCCGCTTCGAACTGCGCACGCTCGGCCGCGGTCATCGCGACCGAGGTCGCCGGAGCCAAGTCGACCATCTGGGGCCTCTCTGTTCAAAACGGTGAGCGAGTCGGCGTCCACCATAGCGATCCATCGTCAACATCCTGTGCAGACCGCGCCGCAGGCCGTGGCCGGACAATCATCCGCACAGGCGCGATGAGGATACTCGCGGGCATTCGGGCTCACCCATCGCTAGTGTCCCGCGAGGGAAGTCGTTTGCCGGCTGCGGTGATCCAGGCGGATGCATCGCAAGGCGGAGGAGAACGGCCATACCGGTGTTGTATGGCCGACGACGACAACGCAGCAAGGCGCCGCCTGGGCGCCGCAGGCGGTGAACATACTTCCCTCTCGGGACACTAGGATGACAGCGCGACGACGAGGACGAGTAGCCGCGACGTAAGGCCCGCAGCGACCTGGGGACGGTGTGAGCCCAGGGGCCGCACCCGCACGCGAAATCACCTCCGAGCACCGGAAGAACGGGCCTGGCACGCCCCACTAGAACCGGACCAGCAACGAAGTGGGCGCACCGGCACGAGCGCCAACGAGGGTGGTACCGCGGCGTCTCCCGGCTCATCGGGCGGCGTCGTCCCTCGAGTCCCACCCGACTCGAAGGAGCACCCCCGTGACCGACCCGTCACCGCCGAGCGGCTACCTGGCGCTGCCCGCGCACGTCGACCTCGCCGCGCTCGAGCACGACGTCATCGGGCGCTGGCGCACGAACCGGGTCTTCGCGCGCAGCCTCGAGCAGACCGCCCACGGCCCGGCCTGGACGTTTTACGAAGGGCCGCCCACCGCCAACGGCATGCCTGGCACCCACCACGTCGAGGCGCGGGTGTTCAAGGACGTCTTCCCGCGGTTCAAGACGATGAAGGGCTATCACGTCGCGCGGATGGCCGGCTGGGACTGCCACGGCCTGCCCGTCGAGCTCGCCGTGGAGAAGGAACTCGGCTTCACCGGCAAACCGGACATCGAGGCCTACGGCATCGCCGAGTTCAACGCGCGGTGCCGCGAGAACGTGCAGCGCCACGTCGATGCGTTCGAGGCGATGAGCGAGCGGATGGGCTACTGGGCCGACTACGAGAACGCCTACTGGACGATGAGCCGCGACTACGTCGAATCGGTGTGGTGGGCGCTCAAGCAGATCTTCGACAAGGGCCTGCTCGTCGAGGACTTCCGCGTCGCGCCGTACTGCCCGCGCTGCGGCACCGGCCTGTCCGACCACGAGGTCGCGCAGGGCTACGAGGACGTCACCGATCCGTCGGTGTATGTCCGCTTCCCGCTGACGTCCGGACCGTGGGCCGAGCGGGCCGATCTCGTGGTGTGGACGACGACGCCGTGGACGCTGGTGTCCAACACCGCGGTGGCGGTCAACCCGGACGTCAGTTACGTCGTCGCGCGCAGCGCAGCCGGCACCTTCGTGGTAGCCGAGCCGCTGCTGGCCAAGTCGCTCGGGGAGCACACCGAGGTGCTGGCCACCTACTCCGGGAGGGAGCTGGAGCGGTGGAGCTACCGGCGGCCCTTCGACTACGTCGCCATCCCCGACGCCCATGTGGTCGTGCTGGCCGACTATGTAACTACCGACGACGGATCCGGCCTCGTGCACCTGGCGCCTGCCTTCGGGGCAGACGACCTCGCGGCGGCCCGGGCCAACAGCCTGCCGGTGGTGAACCCGATCAGCGCCGACGGGCACTTCCTTCCCGAGGTGGCGAGGGTCGGCGGGGTCTTCTTCAAGGACGCCGACGAGCAACTCGTCGCTGAGCTGAAGGCGCGCGGACTGCTGTTGCGCCATGTGCCCTACACGCACGCCTACCCGCATTGCTGGCGCTGCCACACGCCGCTGATGTACTACGCCCTGCCGTCCTGGTACGTGCGCACCACTGCCATCAAGGACCGGCTGCTGGCCGAGAACGACGCGACCAACTGGTTCCCGCCGACGATCAAGCACGGCCGCTACGGCGACTGGCTGACGAACAACATCGACTGGGCGCTCTCGCGCGACCGTTACTGGGGCACGCCGCTGCCGGTATGGCGCAACGACGCCGATCCGTCGCGGATGGTGTGCGTGGCGTCGCTGGCTGAACTGTCCGAGTTGAGCGGCCGCGAGCTGGCCGAGCTCGACCCGCACCGCCCGTTCGTGGACGACGTGACGTTTACCAGGACGGGCGAGGAGGGTACCTACCGTCGGGTCACCCCCGTGATCGACGCGTGGTTCGACGCCGGGTCGATGCCCTTCGCGCAGTTCGGCGCGCCGCACCGCAATGCCGATCACTTCGGTGCCGCGTACCCGGCCGACTTCATCTGTGAGGCGATCGACCAGACCCGCGGCTGGTTCTACACCCTGATGGTGATCGGGACGCTGCTCTACGACCAGAGCAGCTACCGCAACGTGCTCTGCCTCGGGCACATCCTGGCCGAGGACGGCCGCAAAATGAGCAAGCACCTCGGCAACATCCTGGAGCCGATCGCGCTGATGGACGCTCACGGCGCCGACGCCGTGCGCTG
>QHCC01000226.1 GCA_003243915.1 Pseudonocardiales bacterium
AGGTCGACATCCTCGACGACGGCACGCTTGACCAGAAGCCCGCGCTGCTGGCACGACTGGATCTCGTGGTCGCGAGCGTGCACAGCAAGCTGCGAATGCCGGCCAAGGAGATGACACCGAGGATGGTCGCCGCGGTCAGCAACCCCCACGCCGACATTCTCGGCCACTGCACCGGGCGGCTGGTGACCGGCGGGCGCGGCACGCGGCCGGAGTCGGAGTTCGACGCCGAACTCGTGTTCGCGGCCTGCGCCCAGTTCGGCGTCGCGGTCGAGGTGAACTCGCGGCCCGAACGCCTCGACCCGCCGAAACGGTTGCTGCGCCTGGCCGTCGAGGCCAACTGCCTGGTCTCGATCGACACCGATGCCCACGCGCCTGGCCAGCTGGACTGGCAGCATTACGGCTGCGAGCGGGCGGCCCGCTGCGGCGTGCCCGCCGAGTCGGTGGTCAATACCTGGACCGCGGACGACCTGCTCACCTGGACAGATGATCATCGCATTCGGCCTGACCCGTCGTGAGCAGGTTTGCCCGGTGGGCACCGGCTAGCTCGCACCCCAGGCCCGACCCGCCCTGATCCGGCGTCGATTGCCCGCCGCGATGCTCACGGCGGGCTGCGCTCATCGTGGCGTGCGCCGCCGGAGCGGCTCTGCAGTGAGACCATGCGGCGGTGATCGACGTGCGGCGGGCAGCCGATCGGTTCGAGACGGTGCAGCCGGGTATCACGACCCGGCACTGCTTCTCCTCGGGTGCGCACTACGACCGGGACAACATCGCCTTCGGGACGCTGATCGCCCTCGACGAGCACGTCGTCGCACCGGGCGCGGGCTTCGGATGGCATGCGCACCGTGGCGTCGAGATCATCAGCTGGGTGCTCCAGGGCACGCTGCGGCACGAGGACTCCACCGGACGGGTGGAGCACGTCGGGCTCGACACCGCGCAGTACCAGTCGGCGCGCTCGGGCATCGAACACGCCGAGCGCAACGCCTCGGACACCGAAGCGCTGCATCTGCTCCAGTTGGTGCTGCTCGGTGGCCCCGCGACGCCGGCTTACCTGCTCGGCGCACCGCCGCTGATCGTCGGCGCGGGTGCCTTCACGGTGCTCAGGGCTCCCGGCCCGGTCGAGCTGGCCGCGTCCAGCCACCTGCACCTGTTCCTCGCGCGGGGGACGGCCCGGGTCGCCGGTCAGACCCTGCAGGCGGGCGACAGCGCCCGGGTCCGGGAGATGGCGCTGAGCGTCGAAGCGGCCGGAGAGGTGATCCTCTGGCGATCGGGCGAGTCAGCCGCCGGGTAGCCGTCCAAGGCCGCCCCGAGGCCCGCTCGGTGCGGTGTATTCCGGCATAGGGTTGAGACATGACTATTCCCTCTGTGAACCTCGGCGAGCTGACGGTGTCGGCGCAGGGCCTGGGCTGTATGGGCATGAGCGAGTTCTACGGCGAAACCGACTGGGACGCCTCGATCGCCACGATCCATCGAGCCCTCGAGCTCGGCGTCACCTTCATCGACACCGCCGACGTCTACGGCGACGGCCACAACGAGGTGCTGGTGGGGCGCGCCATCCACGACCGGCGCGACCGCGTGCAGCTGGCCACCAAGTTCGGTATCGACCGCTCCGGCGGTGACGCCGACCGCAAGCTGCGGGGGACGGGCGCCTATGTTGCCCGGGCCTGCGACGCGTCGCTGCTCCGCCTCGGCGTCGACGTCATCGACCTCTACTACCTGCACCGTCCCCCGCAGGACGCCGAGATCGAGGAGACGGTGGGCGCGATGGCCGGGCTCGTCACGGCCGGCAAGGTTCGTCACCTCGGGCTGTCCGAGGTCGACAGCGCGCTACTGCGCCGGGCGCACGCAGTTCACCCGATCGCCGCCGTGCAGAGCGAGTACTCGCTGTGGACCCGCGATCCCGAGACGACTGTCCTCGACGCGCTGCGCGAACTCGGCGTCGGCCTCGTGCCGTTCTCGCCCCTGGGCCGCGGGTTCCTCACCGGCACCCTCGACCCCAGCACCTTCGACGACAAGGACTTCCGCGGCAAGAATCCGCGGTTCGCCGCCGAGGCGGGCCAGGCCAACCAGGCGATAGCCGACGCCGTCGCGGACGTCGCCTCCCGCAAGGGCGTGCAACCCGCTCAGGTCGCGCTGGCGTGGGTGCACGGCCAGGCCGCCCGCCTGGGGATCGCGGTCGTGCCCATCCCGGGAACCAAGCGGATCACGTGGCTCGAGCAGAACGCGGCCGCGCTCGAGGTGAGCCTGAGCGACGAGGATCTCGCCGACCTCGACCCGCTCGGCGCGAAGGTAGTCGGTGCCCGGTATTGAGGGCCGAGCGAGTGCCTCGAGCGACGATGTCCGGCCGGCTCCGATCGCAGTCACCTGACCGCCGCGGTCACAACGGGTGGGTACGGCGTGCGGCCGAGTGTCAGGAGTCACCGCCGATCGTCCCGGCACCTGCCGCGTTGACGTCGTGCAGCTCGTAGCGCGTCAGCGCCTCGCGCGGCAGGTCGGGCTTCACCTCCCCCCGCCGGGCCAACTGCTCGAGCACCGCCACGGTGATCGACGCTGCGTCGACGTGGAAGAACCGGCGGGCCGCCCCGCGGGTGTCGGCGAAGCCGAAGCCGTCGGTACCGAGTGAGGTGTAGTCCCCTGGCACCCATCGCGCGATCTGATCGGGTACTGCCCGCATGAAGTCCGACACGGCCACGACCGGTCCGGGTGCGTCGGCCAGCTTCGTGCTCACGTAGGGCACCCGGGGTGATTCACCCGGGTTCAGCAGCGCGTGCTGCTCACACTCGACCGCGTCGCGGCGCAGCTCGTTCCACGACGTTACCGACCACACGTCGGCGTCGACGGCCCAGTCGTCACCGAGCATCCGCTGCGCCTCGAGCGCCCACGGGACGCCCACCCCGGAGGCCAGCACCTGAGCGCGCGGGCGCCCCGGGACGTCCAGTGCGGGGGAGTACCGGTAGATGCCGCGCAGCAGCCCCTCGACGTCGAGGTCATCGGGTTCCTTGGGCTGGTTGAGCGGCTCGTTGTAGATCGTCAGGTAGTAGAAGACGTCCCGTTCCGACATCGGCGCCGAGTACGTTCCGACGCCGTACATCCGCTCCAGCCCGGCGCGCACGATGTGCGCGACCTCGAATGCGTAGGCCGGGTCGTAGGCGACGCAGGCCGGGTTGGCCGAGGCGAGCAGCAGGGAATGCCCGTCGGCATGCTGCAGCCCCTCTCCGGTCAGCGTCGTGCGCCCGGCCGTCGCGCCGAGCACGAAGCCGCGGCCGAGCTGGTCGGCGAGCTGCCAGAACTGGTCGCCGGT
>QHCC01000227.1 GCA_003243915.1 Pseudonocardiales bacterium
GAACCCCTGGACCGGACTCCGCCGCCATCCGGCCCGCCACCTCAGCAATGGAGCGACCCCGCCGGCCGGTGGCCCCCGCCGTCGACCCACCAGTCGGGTCCCGTCCCCCTCGGGCCGGGTCCACCCAAGCCAACGAGCCGCCGGTACGCGGTCATCGCGGGCGCGGCGGCAGTGCTCGTCGCGGTCGTGGTGGCCGTGGCACTCGCGGCGCGCCACGGCGGATCCCCGGCTGTGCATTCGAGCTCAGCTTCAGGCGGAAAGTCCTCGGGAGACTTCCCGTCCTCGCGGGATTTCCCGTCCTCGACCCCGATCCAGTCGTCCTCGGCCCCGACCCAGTCGTCCGCACCCGCCGGCGGCGTCACCGTGACCGATGCGCGCAAGATCGTCGTGCGCTACCTCGCCGACGTCAATGCCCAGAACCGCACCGATGCCGCCACGCTGATCTGCCCCGAACTCGTCGACACCTGGCGCAAGGCGATCGACGGGCCGAATGGTGACTTCACCGTCACGGTCACACATGCGACCTTCCAGAGCGCCAGCTCGAGCTCGAGCGGCGTGGACCTGAAGTACTCGCTGGAGGTGAAAGGCATCAAGACCGGCAGCACCGCCGTCAACCCCGTGACGTTCACGATCGTCGCCAAGGCCGGCGGCCCCAAGATCTGCGGCGAGAAGTAGTTCTCGGCGGCGCAGCGCCCCGTGTGGCCGGGCGGCTCGGCGCCGTCCGTACCGTTAGGCCATGACGAGCACGATGCTGGGCAGGCCGCTGCGCCTGTCCGACCGGGTCGTGGCCGACCCTCCGGTCGTCCTCGCGCCGATGGCCGGCATCACCAACACGGCCTTCCGCCGGCTTTGCCGCGAGGCGATGCGTGCTTCGCTCGGGCCGGGGCAGGTGGGCGGCCTGTTCGTCAGCGAGATGATCACCTCGCGCGCCCTCGTCGAACGCAATCCCAAGACGATGCGCCTGGTCGGCTTCGAGGCCGACGAGCAGCCGCGCAGCATCCAGCTCTACGGGGTGGACCCAGCCGTCGTCGGGTCGGCGGTGCGGCTCGTCGTTGCAGGCGACATGGCCGACCACGTCGATCTCAACTTCGGCTGCCCGGTGCCCAAGGTGACTCGAAGGGGCGGCGGGGCGGCGCTGCCGTGGCGGATCGGGCTGTTCGAGGACATCGTGGCGGCAGCGGTACGTGCCGCCGACGGCGCGGTTCCCGTGACGGTGAAGATGCGCCTCGGCATCGACCGTGAGCATCACACCTACCGCGAGGCGGCCCTGCGCGCGCAGGACGCCGGCGTCGCACAGGTCGCCCTGCACGGGCGCACCGCGGCGGATTTCTACGGGGGCCGCGCCGACTGGGCGCCGATCGCCGAGCTGGCCGGCCTGCTCGACATACCGGTCCTGGGCAACGGCGACATCTGGGAGGCCGACGACGCGGTGCGCATGATGCGCGAGACCGGCTGCGCGGGCGTCGTCGTCGGGCGCGGCTGCCTCGGCCGGCCGTGGCTGTTCGCCGATCTGGCCGCCGCCTTCGACGGCCGCACCGAGCGGGCCCGTCCTGATCTGGCCGCCGTCGCGGGCACCATGTGCCGGCACGCGCAGTTACTGGCCGCATGGATGGGGGAGCTGCGGGGCGTCACCGACTTCCGCAAGCACGTCGCGTGGTACCTCAAGGGATTTGCGGTCGGCCGCGAGTTGCGCGCAGCTCTGGCCGGCGCATCTACCCTGGCCGAGCTGGGTGACCTGCTCGGCACCCTCGAGCTCGACCAACCCTTTCCGGTCGAGGTCGTGGGGCGCCCCCGCGGGCGCACCAGCGGCACTCGGACCGTGGCCCTGCCCCAGGGATGGCTGGCCGGCGCTGGTTCGCGGGCCGTCCCGGCCGGAGCCGAGCTGGGTCACAGCGGGGGATGATCGGCCGACACTAAGCTGCCGGTAGAGCGTCACGTGACACCGGATGGAGCATCCACATGCCCAAGTACGTCTACGACTTCGCTGAGGGCAACAAGGACCTGAAGGATCTTCTCGGCGGCAAGGGTGCGAACCTCGCGGAGATGACGAACCTGGGCCTTCCGGTGCCGCCGGGATTCACCATCACGACCGAGGCATGCAAGGCCTACTTGCAGAGTGGACGCCAGCCCGAGGAGATGGAAGCCGAGGTGTCTGAGCATCTCGGCTTCCTCGAGGCCGCCATGGGCAAGCAGCTCGGCCAGTCCGACGATCCGCTGCTGGTCTCCGTGCGCTCCGGTGCCAAGTTCTCGATGCCCGGGATGATGGAGACCGTTCTCAATATCGGCCTCAACGACCAGTCGGTCCGGGGCCTGGCCGCGCAGGCGGGCAACGAGCGCTTCGCCTTCGACTCCTACCGCCGGCTCATCCAGATGTTCGGCAAGACCGTGCTCGGGATCGCCGGTGAGAACTTCGAGGAGGCGCTGGACGCGGCCAAACACGCCAAGGACACCACCGACGACCTGGATCTGGACGCCGACGACATGCGGCAGCTCGTCGAGACCTACAAGGAGGTCGTCGTCAGGTGTGCCGGCCGCGCGTTCCCGCAGGAGCCGCGCGAGCAGATGGACCTCGCGGTCCGCGCCGTATTCGACTCCTGGAACACCGAACGTGCGGTCATCTATCGCCGCCAGGAACGCATCTCGGGCGACCTCGGCACCGCGGTCAGCATCGTGGCCATGGTGTTCGGCAACCTCGACATGGACTCCGGCACGGGAGTTGCCTTCACCCGTGATCCCGCCTCCGGGGCGCAGGGCATCTACGGTGACTACCTGCAGAACGCGCAGGGCGAGGACGTCGTCGCCGGCATCCGCAACACCCTGCCGCTGCCCGATCTGGAGAAGCTGGACAAGAAGTCCTACGACGAGCTGCTGAAGAACATGCAGACGCTGGAGGAGCACTACCGCGACCTGTGCGACATCGAGTTCACCATCGAGCGCGGCAAGCTCTGGATGCTGCAGACCCGCGTCGGCAAGCGCACCGCGGCGGCCGCCTTCCGGATCGCGACGCAGCTGGTCGACCAGG
Organism: Pseudonocardiales bacterium; assembly: GCA_003243915.1. Taxonomy (GTDB): domain Bacteria; phylum Actinomycetota; class Actinomycetes; order Mycobacteriales; family Jatrophihabitantaceae; genus QHCC01. The sequence continues at coordinate 3,023 of QHCC01000227.1, forward strand.
GCCTGATCGACATGGACGAGGCGGTCTCGCGCGTCACCGGTGCGCAGCTCGCGCAGCTGATGTTTCCGCGCTTCGACGAGTCGGCGCAGCGCAAGAAGATCGCGCAGGGCATGGGCGCCTCCCCGGGAGCCGCAGTGGGCAAGGTGGTCTTCGACTCCTACACGGCGATCAAGTGGTCGCGCTCGGGTGAGGACGTCATCCTGGTGCGCCGGGAGACCAACCCTGACGACCTCGAGGGCATGATCGCGGCGCGGGGGATCCTCACCTCCCGCGGTGGCAAGACCTCGCACGCGGCGGTTGTCGCGCGCGGTATGGGCAAGACCTGCGTCTGCGGGGTCGAGTCCATGAACGTCGATACCAAGAAGCGGGTCATGCGGGCGCCGCACGGCGTCGAGCTGCACGAGGGCGACGTCATCTCGATCGACGGCACCAGCGGTGAGGTGTTCCTCGGCGAGGTGCCGGTCGTCGCCTCGCCCGTCGTGCGCTACTTCGAGGGCGAACTCGGTCCCGAAGAAGGCGCCGGTGCCGGCGGCGTGGATGACTTGGTGCAGGCTGTCGATCGGATGATGCGGCACGCCGACGGGGTCCGGCGGATGGCGGTGCGAGCCAACGCCGACACCCCCGAGGACGCCGCCCGCGCCCGGCGCTTCGGCGCGCAGGGGATCGGCCTGTGCCGCACCGAGCACATGTTCCTGGGCGAGCGGCGCGCGCTGGTCGAGGCACTGATCCTGGCCGACACCGACGAGGAGCAGCAGCGCGAGCTCGCCGAACTGCTCCCGCTGCAGCGGGAGGACTTCATCGGCATCTTCGAGGCGATGGACGGCCTGCCCGTCACGATCCGGCTCCTGGACCCTCCACTGCACGAGTTCCTGCCCAACATCACCGAACTGTCGGTGCGCGTCGCGGTGGCCGAGTCGCGGGGCGAGAAGCGCGAGGGCGACCTGCGCATGCTGCAGGCGGTGCACAAGCTGCACGAGCAGAACCCGATGCTGGGCCTGCGCGGGGTGCGCCTGGGCGTCGTCATTCCCGGGCTGTTCGAGATGCAGTCGCGCGCCATCCTCGAGGCGGCGGCCGAGCGGATACGGGCCGGCGGGGTGCCGCGCGTCGAGATCATGGTGCCGCTGGTCGCGAACGTGCAGGAGTTCGAGACCGTCAAGCAGGCCATCATCCAGGTGGCTCGCGACGTGCGCGCAGAGACCGGCGTGCACCTGGAATTCCTCGTCGGCACGATGATCGAGTTGCCGCGCGCGGCGCTCACCGCGGGCCAGATCGCCGAGGCGGCGGAGTTCTTCTCCTTCGGCACGAACGACCTCACCCAGACCACGTGGGGCTTCTCGCGCGACGACGTCGAGGCCGCGTTCTTCTCGGCCTACCTCGAGAAGGGCATCTTCGGTGTGAGCCCGTTCGAGTCCATCGATCGCGAGGGCGTCGGTGAGCTGATCCGGATCGCCGCCGAGCGCGGCCGGGCCGAGCGCCCCGGGCTCAAGCTAGGGATCTGCGGCGAGCACGGCGGTGACCCGGACTCCGTCCACTTCTTCGAAGAGGTGGGGCTGGACTACGTGTCCTGCTCGCCGTTCCGGGTGCCGGTCGCGCGCCTCGAGGCCGGCCGTTCCGTCACCGAGGACTGAGCCCGCCTCGCTCAAGGGACGGGCAAGGACCGGCCGGCGCGACGCGGTACCGTCGGGGGGTGTTCTGGCGCCGACCTCGAGCCGCGACGCGCGACTCACTCGCTTCGCGTCAGCGTGACCCTGACGGCGGCACCATGATCCTGCCCAGCGTGGCGCTGGTGCAGCAGATCCTCGACGAGTTCGGCCTGAAGCATTCGGTCGACGACGACGGCGACCTCACCGTCCGCTGGGAGAAGTGCAGTGTGTTCTTCTTCTTCTACGGCGAGCGGCGCGAGGTGCTGCAGGCGCGGCTCTACCTGAATCGGCGCTTCTCCGTCGACAACCGCGGCGCGCTCGCGCTGCTGCTCGACGAATGGAATCGCACCAAACTGTTCCCCAAGACCTACACTGTGCTGCCCGACGACGGCATGGTCGGCGTGTGCGCCGAGCAGTGTTTCGACTTCGAGGCGGGAGTCACGCGCACGCAGTTGAAGTACGCGATCGGCATGTGGGTCGACACGTTGCTGCGTTTCACCGACTGGGTCGACGAGCAGGTCTGAGTGGGGGAGTACGACGCGGCCGCCCGGGAACGCCGGGTCGGCGAGCCGGCCAAGCGCGCCGGCTCAGCCCTGAGCTCCGCGGAGCGCGGGGAGTTCCAGCGCGACCGGGCGCGCGTGCTGCACTCCTACGCCTTCCGGCGGCTGGCCGACAAGACCCAGGTCGTCGTCCCTGGCGAGGACGACTTCCCGCGCACCCGGCTGACGCACTCGCTCGAAGTGGCGCAGATCGGCCGTGAGATCGGCACGGCGCTGGGCTGCGATCCAGACGTCGTCGACGCCGCCGGGCTGGCGCACGACATCGGGCACCCACCGTTCGGGCACAACGGTGAGGACGCCCTGGACTCGGTGTCGGGGGCCTGTGGGGGCTTCGAGGGAAACGCCCAGACCCTGCGGATCCTCACCCGCCTGGAGGCGAAGGTGGTATGGCCCTCTGGCGAGCCGGCGGGGCTGAACCTCACCCGGGCCGTCCTCGACGCATCGTGCAAGTACCCCTGGCCGCGACGCGACGGGACACCCAAGTTCGGTGTGTACGACGCCGACCTGGCTGCGTTCGGATGGCTGCGCACCGGTATTCCCGACGGCCGGCGCTGCCTCGAGGCACAAGTGATGGATTGGGCCGACGACGTCGCGTACTCGGTGCACGATGTCGAGGACGGCGTACACGCCGGGCTGATCCGCCTGGCACACGTGGACGCGGCGGCCCGCGCCGCCCTGTGCACGGTGGCTGCCTCGTTGTACTCACAGCATTCGGCCGACCAGCTGGCGCCGGTGCTCGACGAGCTGCTCGACCTGCCGACGTTGCGTGACCTCGCTGGCTATGACGGGTCCTACCTCGCGCAGGCGGCGGCCAAGCGGGCCACCAGCGAGTTGACCGGGCGCTTCGCCGGTGCCGCGGTGCAGGCGACGCGGGCCGCCTATGGCGTCGGGCCATTCACGCGCTATGCCGCCGAGCTGGTGGTTCCCGCCGCGATCGGTGCCGAATGTGCCCTGCTCAAGGCCCTGGCTGCGCACTACGTCATGCGGACACCGGGTTCGGTGGCCCGGCAGAGCGGCCAGCGCAGGCTGCTCGTCGAACTTGTCGAGGCGATCTCCGCCGACGCCCCGGGCACCCTCGACCGCGGCCTCGCGCCGGCCTGGGAGGTAGCGCGGGACGATTCCGAACGGCTGCGCGTGGTGATCGACCAGGTGGCTCAGCTGACCGATTCCTCCGCCGTTGCCTGGCACCGCCGCCTCACCTTCGCGCGGTAGCGCGGTGGCAGGGCGTTCGATCGCCTCTTCCCCGCTGCCGGCCGGTTTCGCGTGCTCGAGCCGGTGCTCAGCGGGGAAGACCTGACCGCCGCGGGGGAGGCGGCCCGCGACCCGCGCTTGGTCGCAGTGCGCGCCTAGACTCACGGCGTGGCAGGGCGCATCCGGGACGAGGACATCGCCCTCGTCCGCGAGAAGACGCCCATCGCCGACATCATCGGAGAGCACGTCCAACTACGCAACGCGGGCGGGGGCAACCTCAAGGGCATCTGCCCGTTCCACGACGAGAAGTCCCCGTCGCTGTCGGTGTCCCCGGCCCGAGGGCTCTACCACTGCTTCGGGTGTTCCGCCGGCGGCGACGTGATCCGCTTCGTCCAGACCATCGAACATCTGGACTTCAGCGAGGCGGTCGAGCGGCTGGCCGCGCGGGCCAACGTGGCGCTGCGTTACCTCGATTCCGCCACCGGTGGCTACGCCCCCCAATCGCGCACCCACGGCCAGCGGGCTCGGCTGGTCGAGGCGCACCTGGCCGCGGCCACGTTCTACGCCGAGCAGCTGCGCGGCCCCGAGGCCCGGACGGCGCGCGAGTTTCTGGCCGGACGCGGCTTCGACGAGCGAGCGGCAGAACACTTCGGCTGCGGCTACGCGCCTGAGGGCTGGGAGCAGCTCACGAAACACCTGCTGGGCCTGGGGTTCACGGCCGCGGAGCTCACCCTCGGCGGCCTGTCGCGCGAATCTGGCCGCGGCTCGCTCATCGACCGGTTCCATCGCCGGTTGCTCTGGCCGATCCGCGACGTCGCCGGTGACGTGGTCGGGTTCGGAGCACGCCGGCTGTTCGACGACGACCGGATCGAGGCCAAGTACCTCAACACCCCCGAGACACCGATCTACAAGAAGAGCCACCTCCTCTACGGCGTCGACATCGCCAAACGCGAGATCGCCCGCCAGCATCGCGCAGTGATCGTCGAGGGCTACACCGACGTGATGGCATGTCACCTCGCCGGCGTCACCACTGCTGTCGCGACCTGCGGCACGGCCTTCGGCTCCGATCACGTGTCCGTGGTGCGTCGCATGTTGATGGACTCCGATGCGTTCACCGGCGAGGTGATCTTCACCTTCGACGGGGACGCGGCGGGCATGAAAGCGGCCGAGCGCGCATTCGGCGACGACCAGAAGTTCATGTCCCAGACTTTCGTCGCCATCGAGCCGAGCGGTCTGGATCCGTGCGACCTGCGGATGAAGTCCGGCGACACGGCCGTGCTCGATCTGGTGGCACGGCGTATCCCGCTCGTCGAGTTCGTCCTGCGGGCCACGGTCGGCCGCTTTGATCTCGACACCGCCGAGGGGCGGGTCGGCGCGCTCGATCGGGGCGTGCCACTGGTGGCGCAGATCAAGGACCGTTCCCTGCGCGACGAGTACGCGCGCCGACTCGCGGGCCTGGTCGGAGTGAGCGATCCACTGGACATCGTGGCGCGAGTGCGCGGGCTGGTGCGCCGCACTGCCGGTGACGGGTCGCTACAGCCGGACCAGCGACGCGTCGAACCTGCGGCCACGGAGCGGGTCGACGAGTCCGTCACCTCCGTCGAACGCGAGGTGCTCAAGATCGCGCTGCAGCTTCCAGCCGTCGCCGGGCCGCAATTCGACGCCCTGGCCGAGGACGCGTTCCTGCTTCCCGCGCATCGTAGGTTGCGGCAGGCCATCGCGGCCGCTGGGGGCACGGCCGCCGCGGTCACTGGTCCGGCATGGACGTCCGCCGTGGAGGCACATCTGGATGAGTCACTGCGCAGTGGCATGCACGCGCTGGCCGTCGAGCCGCTCCCGGCCGTCGCCGAAACCGAAGAGCGTATCGCCGAGAGCTTTCTCGCCCGAATGCTCGAAATCGTGGCCGCGCGCGAGGTTGCCGCACTTAAGTCGAAGGTGCAGCGGGTGAATCCGCTCGAGCAGCCCGACGAGCATGCCCGCCTGTTCGGTGAGCTGATCTCGCTGGAGAGCCATTGGCGCACGCTGCGCGAGCGTGCCCACGGCGGGCAGTGATGGCCCTATTCCACCGGCGGGAGGCACCGCCCGCCGAGGTGCTGGCGCAGTTGCCCAAGGACGAGCGGGTCGTCTCGTGGGGCGAGGCCCCGTCCGGCGAGGTGGTGCTCGCCTCATCGCGCGGGCTGTGGTGGCCCGACGCCCAGGGCCACCGGCTGATCGGCTGGGAGCACATCGACAAGGTGATCTGGCGCGACGGACGGCTGACGGTGATCGAGGCCGACGTCGTCGATGATCTGCTCCTGGTCGACCGGGAACCGATGTCGCTCGAACTGTCCGCACCGCGTGACTTGCCGGTCGCGGTGCGCAAGCGGATCGAGGCCAACGTCGTGCGCTCGGAGCTGCGCGCGGTCGGCGGGGGTATGGCGCGATTCGTCGCCCGCCGCATACCTGGGCGCGACGGGGTGGTGTGGTGGGTGCGGCTGGAGGCCGGACTGGCCGACACCGAGCAGGTGCGATTGCAGGTCAGCAGCGAATGTGCGGGCCTGCGCGATGACTGGGCGCGCGAGCAGGTCTAGTGATGATGCCCGTTCGTGGCGTGCACGCCGACCGGGGAGCCGCGCAGCTTGCTAGCCACCGACTGGCGAGCCTGTCCCTTGGCTATGTCGACCTGTGCCCGCAGCACGCCGGCCGTGGATTGCACGGTCTGGCTGCCGGCGACCTTACGGCCGAGGGCGACGATGGTCTCGTACCGCTCGCGTCCGGCACGGGCGCCCAGCACGTAGCCGACAGCGCCGCCGATCAGGAATGAGAGCTTCATCGGGAGCTCCTTCTGGAGTGGGTAGGTGCACTCTAACCCCGGCGCGGCGCACGTGGTTGGTGGGATAAGCTGGCCCGGCTGCGACGCCCGCAGGCGACGCGAAACGGCGATCCCCCGTAGCTCAATTGGCAGAGCATTCGACTGTTAATCGAAGGGTTACTGGTTCGAGTCCAGTCGGGGGAGCTGAAGGTCCTGTATTACTTCGCCTGATGCTTGACGTTGGGCCTTCGGTTGATGGTTGAAGTGTCGAGACCGACGGCACATTCAAGATCGGGTTTCGCGGCCGGCGAGTGCGTCGTGATCAAGGTCCATCGTCGTGGGTTACCTCGCCCGTCTTCCGCAAGACCGTCGCGACCGGGTCGACGAAGCCGGCTTCACGCCGCGCCAGGTCGCCGACCAACGTGGCCATGCGAACCCGTCCGTGACCCTCGTCGTCTACTTCGGCCGCCATGTCGTCAGCGCGGCTGCGGCGGAGGTGCTCTACCGCTGACCGGTGGGCTCGCATCCAGACTGCAGCTGGCGAGAACGGTGAACTCCACCTCCGGACACCGAACAGACGATGATTGACTTAGCAAATACGAAGGTCAGGCTCGCGGAACCGGTGTCACACGCGCGCGGTCGTTTCGGGGCCGGCTCGCACATTCACGTCGCTATCGGGCAAGAAGCTCGTCCAGGATCTCAGCCTCGCGGTAGTACGCGGACAAGTGGCCGCCGTCGGGCCATTCGACCAGCCTTCCGTTTGGGAGGGCATCGACAAGCCGTCGGGCGGCGGCAATGGGCGCATTCCGGGTCGTAGGGCCTGTGATACCAGGTCAGCGACGCCGTGACAGATTCCAGGGCCACGTCACTCCAGTCTCCGAACATCGCGAGGGTTTCATCGACCCAGCCATCGATCCCACCGCCGAGAGCCTCTCGTATGGCCTTCACCAACGGCTGCTGCCAGCCCGGGTCACTCATGACGGCCTGGTCTTCGGGCGGTGCCGTCGCCATCTGCGCCAAGAACCCGGCGAGCGGCTCGGCCAGCATCCTTTCCCCGATAGGCTGCAGCAGTTCGCGTAGCCCGGCCTCGTCACCGGCTTGGGTGAGCCTGTACCCGCGTTGGTTAATGGGGATCATCTGATCTACCTCGTCGTCGCTTAGCCGAGCCGCACCCGCGATGACAGTCACCGCTCGCACGCGGTCCGGGTGGCGCGCAGCGAAGGCGAGGATGTGCGGAGCACCGCCGCTCGCCCCACAGACATAGACCTCATCCAGACCGAGGTGGTCAAGCAGATGCGCCATATCGTCGGCGTGCTCGGCGAAGCCCCTACCTGGCAACCGGGTCGACCGACCGAAGCCCGGCCGTTCACCCGTGATCACCCGCAAGCCCCGCTCCCGCCAGGGGGCACGGTCAGCGCGAATAGCCCATCGACTGCCAGGCACGCCGGGGAACCGAAGCAACGCGGCGCCGCCCACAGGCCCGACCTCAGTCCAGGCGATCCAGCGACCGTCGCTCAACTCCAGCGAACGATCCGCCACGTCCCGGTCATCCACGCCCACAGCCTGCACCCGCCGATGCGGGCATCACAACACCGAGCAGCGCAACTACGCCTATACACAATCGGCGAGCCGCAGGGCGCGCATGACGGCACGCGACCATCAGCCACGCGGATCATCCGCCGCGCGCATCAATCGCCTCGCGCCTAGGCTGCGTTCAAGCGCACTGCACAGTCGCTGATCCGGGCGCCACCCTCAGTTGATGATCTCGCCACGCTCGCCGGACAGAAGCACCGACAGTCGCTCGCGCCAGGTCTGCAGCTGTTCGGGTGTCAGTCCCGTCCACTCGGTGATCTCGCTGACGATCCGAAGGGGGGCACTGCTGCGGTACGACCGAGTGGGGTTACCGGGGAACTTCTTGTCGGTCACGTTCGGGTCATTCTCGAACCCCCCGGTCGGCTCCACCTGATACACCCGCGCAACCGGTTCACCCGCTGCCAGTTCTACAGCGATTTCCGCGGCAGGCCCGCTCCGTCAACGAGAGCGGTGACGTAGATGTGGTTCATCACGACCTCGGGACGGTAGTTCGACGGGCGGCCCGCCGTGAGGGACTCACCGATGCCCAGTTCTGCGGTCGTGCCGTGGAAGAACGGGCCCTCATCGAGCGGTACGGACACCTGACATCCTCCTGCCGACGTAGTTGGAGGTGCGAGTCTGGCGCAGCACTAGGGCCTTGCTGCAAGCCCCCACCCGCGCCCTATCCTGGAGGTGGACGAGACCCCGTATAGCGTCGCCGGTTCGTCGCGGATCGCACTCAGGGGCGGATCGCCGCGCGGGAATGGCTAGCCGGATACGTGGGCGGTGTTCCGGATCCAGTGTTCAGCAAGATCGACATCTCCGAGCACGCTCACCTGGTCGGTCTCTTCGGACAGTCGACGACGACGAGTCAGGACGAGCAACAGAGAGGCGGCTGGTCCCTTGAGCGTGACGTCTGCTTCGCCGGATCGGCCCGGCCAGTTGGCGCCGTCGTGACCACGTTCGATGAACCACTCGCCGAGATCGGTCCTATCAGTGGCGTGCAAGTGCAACGTTTCGCCGGCGCCGCGCAGGGCGTCGGCGGAGTCCGGGCGTAGCGCTGCCCAGGTGGGCGACGTGAGCATCGTCAGGTGGTTGGTGATCAGGTGCGCGGCGACGTCGGCCTCGATGTTGTGATCCCGACCCGCTGCGTAGGCCGCGTCGACGCCGTGGATGACCGCTTCGTTCACAAGGCTCGACAGCCAGAACTCCCCTCCCGACCGTTCATCTGCTGCGGCGTTGAACACCGGCGCCACGAGGGCCTCGTCGGAGCAGGCCTCGGCCGCACGGGCACTACCCTCGGACAGCCAGGCCGGCCAGTCATCCGGTTCGGTGGGCACTGCCGCCATCTGTGTGGGCAGCAGGGTTGGGTCGACGATGCGCCCCTCGATGATGTCGGAGACCCAACGTTGGGTCTGGCCGACGTGCGCGACCAGGTTGGTCNNGGTACCGCCGCGTCGCGGCCGGCGGCAGCGACGTGTTGGGTGAGCTGTTCGCTGTGGGTTCGCAGGGCCTGACGCCTGCGGTCGGCGGTCATCCCGGTGCTGTCTGCTGACATCGTCACGCTGCCTTTGCTGGAACTCGGAGGCGGTCGATGGTCAACGTAGGTGCCCCGGTCGCGTCGGTCTTGTACAGAAGCGACAATTGCTCGTCAGGCAGGGGGCGAGACAGCTCGGCGGGCGTCCGGCCAAGGTAGCGTCGCGTCGCTCGCGTCAGGTGCGGTTGGTCGTAATAGCCGAGTTCGTTGGCCACGTCTGCCGGGGTTGCGCCTTCGCGTAATCGGACGGCGGCTTGCCTGGCCTTCTCGATCTGTCGTACCGCTCGACGAGTTTGACCGGCGGCCATGAGGAACCTGCGCTGCAGGGTGCGCAGCGATATGTCGTCGACACCGTTGTGCAAAGCGTGCTCGATCAGCATGTCGCGCCCGATCAGTTCCTCGCGTGCCAGCCGCGTGACGAGGCCCTCGGCGTTCTCGTAGGTCGGACGCTCCCAGGTGCCGCCCTTCCACCAGAACGATCGATGACTCGCGTTGGGCAACACCAGCGCGCCATCGACCAGACCCGGGATCGGAACGTCGTGCAGCATGACTCCGAGCCGAAATCGGATGCCGATCCACGTGCCCCCGGGCGGAAGCAGCGTCGCGACGGGCCGGCTCTCCGGTCCGTGCACATTCACGCTGATCTCGTTGCCGACCCCGCTGACCACCAGATGCCAATGACTTGAGGCTATCGAGTTGAGCCGGCCCGTACCGGTGCTGTGACCCCGCCACACACAGTCGACCAGCGGAGAGTCCGAGGGACGGACGTCGATCTCCAGTGCCACGAATCAACCACCACTTCGCCGCGGGTACACCGCAGCACCGGGTTGCTCGGCGTGGGCAACGTCGGGAACGCGGTGCGGGGTGTCTTCTACGGCCGATCTCCCATCAGTGCCTCGCGTGCCGGTGCTGCCGCAGCAAGGTCACGATGGAGACTACGTGCAGAGGAGACTGTGCCGTTGCGTCTGGTGTGGCGTGCCTGGCCTGCACTGCGGTCAGGTCGGCTTCGCGCAGCCCACAATGCTCCCGGCGACGCTGGACGACACGTCACGACTGACACAGTCCGTGCCCGGCGGCCAAGCGCCACCGTTTCGTAAGCCCGAACCTCTCGCGGTGATCTCTAGTCCAACGCTGGTCGGCCCGCGCGTCCGCCGCGACGTCGGTCCCGTATGCCCCGCCCGGACTGCGCGTTCCGCACAGGTGCGTCCAACGGGACACGTGCTGCCGTAGAACGCGACGACCATACTTATCCATCTGCGCCACGAGCGCATGGCCGTCGTGCCCGCGCCTATCGACGGGTCGGCGCGCCCGAAGGCGTCACATCAGGAGGCGTTACCCCTCTATTGATTCCTTGGTACGGCGTGAGCGTTTGCCTGTTCAAGGAGATTCACGCCGACGTGTGCAGGTAGGTGTCGAGCGCGGACATCAGGCTCTCGGTGCCTTCGCGGCGGGCTTCCATTGTGTCCAGGCCGTCGAGGTAGGCGCCCTGCTCGGTGACGATCAGTCGGGTGCCGCCGGCGACCGGCAGGAACTCCAGCGTCGCCACTGACACGGAGATGCGCCGGCCGTCCAAGGTCATGTCGTAGGAGTAGACGATGCGTTCGTCCTGGACGATGTCCTGGTACAAGGCGTAATAGCCGAACGCGACGGAGCCGTCAGGCGCGGTGCCGACCGTCGTTTCGCGCCCCCCGACGCGGAATTCGATTTCCTGCGGGGTGTCATTGTCGTCCGGGTCGCCCCACCATTGCGCCTTCGCGGCGACGTCGGCGAACGCGCTGAACACCCGGTTCGGCGCGGCGGGGTAGGTGCGGTCGATGACGAACGTGTCGTGCGAGACCGTGCGGGTTTCCGTGCTGGTCATACCTGTTCCTTCTCTTGGTTGATGGAGGCGGGGGTTTCCGGCGGGAGGGCCGCGAGGTAGGTGTCGAGGCGGCCTAGGCGGCGCTCCCACGTCGCCCGGCGGGCGTCGATCCAGTCCTGAACGGTGTCGAGCATCGTCAACTCCAGGCGACAGGTGCGGACTCGGCCGACCTTCTCCGAGCGGACCAGGGCGCTGCGCTCGAGCACTTTCAGATGCTGGTGCACGGCGGGCAGTGACATCGGTAGCGGCGCCGCCAGTTCGCTGACGGACGCCGGCCCCAGCGTCAGCTGCTCGACCAAGGCCCGGCGGGTCGGGTCGCAGAGGGCCTGGAACACCAGGTCGAGTTCCGCATACTTAACCATGTGCTTAACTATGTGGGGTCGAGCGCGCATTGTCAACACAGGCGGCCAAATAGGCCCGGCCGACGCCGACGTGCCGGAGATCAGACGGCTCGGCGCGAGCGGCATGCGCTCGTGGGCAGCGTCACCGGCTAGTTGCGCGGGCGGTTGTTCGCAGCTCCCTGCTCAGCCGGGGGCGGCGAGGTCCCGAAGGACGGCGAGGACGGTGCCGGTGTCGTTTGAGGGGCGTAACCGTTCGTCACACCGGTCGGCATCCTGGTGTGACGGCGACGGGTTGCTTCGGACCGTGTCGGTGAACGAAGTTCACCGTGTCCAGCCGTCCGATGCCGCCGGCCGAGCAGACGAATTCACTCTTCGCCCGATGAGCCGCGTTGAAGATGACGGTCATGCGGGTGGCGGTCGCATTGTCGAGGATGAGGACCGTGGGCGCCGAACGGTGTCGTCGGTAATTCGAGCCGGTCGCGCAGAGGCACGCGCTCACAAGCACGGCGGACACCATGCACGGCAACGCTGACAGACCCAGCGTGACGAGCGCTCCTCGGCCGTTGGATCGAGTCCCGCCTCGCCGCGGCGGCGCATACAGTCCTATCTGCGCGTCAAGCCCGGACCGGCCGCCGTGCGCGAGATCGACGGCGATGCGCGCGGCGATAGCAGCGAGCTGCGTGACGCGGGCTGCTGGTGTCTCGTGACGTCGATTTCGACTCCTACTGTGGGCATCGTTGCGGGCGGTCGACGTGCGTTACGGCAGCCTCCGACCTGCAGAACGCAGGTTTCCCGACTTGCCGCAGTTCCCGGCTGACGAGCAACGTCCTACGCTGTGCAGGAGCGTGCGGGGAGGTGGCGTGTGCGATCTGATGAATTGACCCTGGCGGCCGCTGCGGCTGCGGTGGCCGACGGCGAGGTGTCGCCGGTTGAGTTGACCACGGCCTATCTCGAGCGCATCGATGGACTCAATCCGGCCCTGACCGCCTACGTGGAGGTCACCGCGGACCGGGCACTCGCCGATGCCGCGACACTGTCCGACGAGGCGGCCGCCGGGAAGCTGCGCGGGCCTCTGCATGGTGTGCCGATCGCGTTGAAGGACCTGATCGACACCGCCGGCATCCCCACTCGTGCCGGCACGCTCGGCTACCGCGACCGGGTGCCGGACACCGACGCCACCATCGCGCGGCGGCTGCGCGAGGCCGGGACGGTACTCCTTGGCAAGACGGCCACTCACGAGTTGGCCTACGGGGTGACGACGACCAATCCGAAGGCGTACGGCACGACCTGCAACCCGTGGGACGTCGACCGCATCCCGGGCGGCTCCAGTGGCGGTTCGGCCGCCGCCGTCGTCGCCGGCCTCGCTGCGGCCGCCACCGGCACCGATACCGGCGGCAGCATCCGCATCCCTGCTGCGCTGTGCGGATGCGTTGGTTTCAAGCCCAGCTACGGCGTCGTGAGCCGCGCCGGAATCGCGCCACTGTCTTGGATGTTCGACCACGCCGGGCCGATCACCCAGACGGTCACCGATGCCGCGCTCATGCTGGATGCGATCAGCGGCTACGACGCGGCTGACGAGGCGACGCTGCCCGGCGCGGGCGGTGTCAGCGGTGTGGCCGGCAGGCTGCGTCGCGACGTCGCGGGCTGGCGCGTCGGTGTGCCCCGCACGACTGCGTGGTCGGCCCTCGAACCGGGCGTCGCCGCGGAGGTCGAGGCTGCGCTGGCTGTACTGACTGAGCTCGGCATGCAGATCGTCGAGGTCGAACTGCCGTCCTTCGACGAGATCACCGGGCCGATCTTCGCCTACATCTCGGCTGAGTGTCGCGCGGCGCATTCCACGATCTGGCCCGAGCGCCACGACGACTTCGGGCCGGACCTGCAGCAGCTGCTGGCGCTGCCCGCCCTCGACGGCGACGCCACCGTCGCGGCTCTGCGCGCCGTGGCGAGTTACGCCCGTGCGCTGCGCCAGGTGCTCGCCGAGGTCGACCTGCTTGCCTCACCCACGGTCCCCGTTATCGCGCCGCCGCTGGGGGCCGAGTCGGTTCGGCTCGGCGATACCGACGTCCCGGTGATCTCGGCGCTCATTGCCAACACCTTCCCCTACAACCTCGCGCATCTGCCGGCCGTGTCCGTCCCGTGCGGTGACGCCGGCGGCCTGCCCGTCGGTCTGCAACTGGCCGGCGCACCGCTGGCCGACGCGCGGGTGCTGCAGGCGGCCTATGCCTACGAGCAGGCCGCCTCCTGGCAAGCGCGCCGCCCGCCGCTCACTGGATGAGCCGGCCGGCCAAGCGCGGTCCCGCCCGGGCAGCCTCGCGGCGCTACGGCCATACGTGTCCATCTGCGCAAATCGCAGAAAGGAGCGTCCGCTCCAGATCAAGGCCTCGGTGCGCGTTATCCGTTGCCGGCCGAGCGGCGGGTGGCCGCTCGGCCGGTCGGAGCGGCGTGGTC
>QHCC01000228.1 GCA_003243915.1 Pseudonocardiales bacterium
GGTCGTCTGGGTCAACCCGCATCGGGGCAAGGCCGGATTTTCCCCCTCGACCGGAGGTATGTTGGCCGCTGTGCCCCATATCGATCAGCTCGTCGCGGGTCACAGCTTCGACGCGCTGCGCAACGTCGCCGAGGTGATCGCACGTGCGTGACGTCATGACTGAGCTCGAGGCGTGGTGGCGCGCCGGTGAGACCGTCGGGGTCGGCACGGTCGTCGGCACCTGGAAGTCCGCGCCACGCCAGCCCGGGGCCTCGATGCTCGTCGGCCCGCACGGCGTCGCGGTCGGCAGTGTTTCCGGCGGCTGCGTCGAAGGCGCGGTCTACGAACTCGCGCAGGCGTCCCGGGAAGACGGCGCCCCCGTCCTGCAGCGTTACGGCGTGAGCGACGACGACGCCTTCGTCGTCGGTCTCACCTGCGGTGGCATCATCGACATCTTCGTCGAGCCGGTGAGCCGGGACAACTTTCCCGAGCTCGGCGCGGTCGCCCAGGATATCCGCGACGGCCGGCCGGTTGCGGTGGCCACCCTGATCAGCGGCGTGGGCCCGGAGCGGCTGGGGCGCCGCCTCGTCGTGCGGGCCGAAGGCACCAGCGGCGCGTTGGGCAGCGCACGGCTGGATGACGCGGTACGCGACGACGTCGAGGGGATGCTGCTGCAGGGCCGCACCGGCATCGTGCACTACGGGCCCGACGGCGAGCGTCGCGGCGACGACATCGCGGTGTTCGTCGCCTCCTACGCGCCGCGGCCCCGGATGATCGTCTTCGGCGCGATCGACTTCGCAGCCGCGGTAGCGCGGGTCGGCGCGTTCCTCGGCTACCGGGTCACCGTGTGCGATGCCCGGCCCACGTTCGCCACTGCCAAACGGTTCCCGGATGCCGACGAGGTGATCGTGGAATGGCCGCACCGCTACCTACGCGACACCGACGTCGACCCGCGCACCGTCGTCTGCGTACTCACCCACGACCCTAAGTTCGACGTGCCCCTGCTCGAGATCGCGTTGCGCTTGCCGCTTGCCTACGTGGGCGCGATGGGCTCGCGCCGGACCAACGCCGACCGGCTCGAGAAGCTTCGCGAGCTCGGGCTCAGCGAGGACGAACTGGGTCGCCTGCACGCCCCGATCGGCCTGGATGTCGGGGCGCGCACCCCCGAGGAGACGGCCGTGTCGGTCGCGGCCGAGCTGATCGCCGCGCGCTGGAACGGAAGCGGGTCTCCCCTGCGCACCGTCGACGGTCCCATCCACCACGAAGTCGATCATGACCGAAGGCCGGACTTGACCTCCGGCGGCGACCCCTCGTAAAGCGCGTCGCAGTTGGGTAGCGTCGGCCTGAAACCGTGGAGGCGCGCGATGACCCGAATCAACGTCAATGTCGACGGAATCTCCTACACGGACGAGGTGGAGCCGAGAACGCTTCTCGTTCACTACCTGCGCGAACAGTTGGGCAAGATCGGCACGGTCGTGGGCTGCGACACCAGCAACTGCGGCGCCTGTACCGTCGCGCTGGACGGGCAGAGCGTGAAGAGTTGCACCCTGCTGGCCGTCCAGGCCGACGGCGGCGACATCACCACCGTCGAGGGCCTGGCCGCAGAGGACGGCACGCTGCACCCGGTGCAGCAGGCCTTCCACGACCACCACGCGCTGCAGTGCGGCTTCTGCACCCCCGGAATGATGATGGCCGTTCGTGACCTGCTGCAGGACAACCCGGACCCGAGCGAGGCCGAGATCCGCGAGGGCATCGAGGGCAACCTCTGCCGCTGCACCGGCTACCAGAACATCGTGCGCGCAGTGCAGGCTGCGGCCGCCAACCTGAGCTCGACCGGAGGCCAGTCATGACCGCTGTAGCCGACCCACCCGCAGAGACCACCGCTGAGATCGGCAAGTCGCGGCTGCGCAAGGAAGACCAGCACCTGATCACCGGCCGCACCACCTGGACCGACAACATGAGCCTGCCGGGCATGGTGCACCTGGCGATCCTGCGCAGCCCGATGGCGCACGCGACGATCACCTCGATCGACACCTCCGAGGCCAAGAAACGTCCCGGTGTCATCGCCGTGTTCACCGGCCAGGACTTCGCCGAGACGCAGGGTAACGTGCCGTGCGCGTGGCCGGTCACCCCGGACATGGTCAACCCGGGTGCGCCGAGCCTGGCCGTCACCCAGGTCAACCACGTCGGCGAGGCGGTTGCCGTGATCGCGGCCCGGGACAAGGTCTCGGCGCAGGACGCGCTGGAGGCCATCGACGTCGAGTACGAGCCGCTGCCGGCAGTACTGGATATGGAAGCCGCGATCGCCGACGGCTCGCCCCTCGTGCACCCGAACACGACGTCGAACCGGTCCTACACCTGGGCGTTCGAGTCCGGCGCGGCCGGAACCGGCGCTCCCATCGACGACGCGATCGCGAGCCCCGAGGTCACCGTCACCCGCCGCTTCATCCAGCAGCGGCTGATCCCGGCGTTCATGGAGCCACGCTCCACGGTGGTGCAGCCGATCGGCGAGGGCGTGACGGTGTGGTCGGCGACCCAGATCCCGCACATCCTGCGCACCATGCTGGCCCTGACGCTGGGCATCCCGGAGCAGAAGGTGCGGGTCATCGCGCCCGACGTCGGAGGCGGCTTCGGCGGAAAGATCCCGGTCACGCCGGAGGAGATCATCACCACTTTGGTCGCGCGCAGGCTCGGCAAGCCGGCCAAGTACACCGAGTCGCGCTCGGAATCGCTGATGTCCGCCCACCACGGCCGCGACCAGATCCAGGATGTCACGATCACCGCGAAGCGCGACGGCACGGTCACCGGACTCGACGTCCACCTGTTCGCCGACATGGGTGCCTACCTGCGACTGGTCGGGCCCGGCGTGCCGCTGCTCGGTGCGTTCATGTTCCCGGCGATCTACAAGTTCCCGGCCTACCGGTTCGTCTGTGAGGGCATCTTCACGACCAAGACGCCTACCGACGCCTACCGCGGCGCGGGCCGGCCCGAGGCGACGTTCGGGATCGAGCGAATCATGGACGAGCTGGCTGTCGAGCTCGGCCGGGATCCGATGGAGCTGCGTCGCCAGAACTGGATCACCCACGAGGAGTTCCCGTTCACCACGGTGTGCGGGCTGACCTACGACAGCGGGAACTACGAGGCCGCAACCGCGAAGGCGCTCGAGCTGATCGGCTGGGACGAGCTGCGCCGCGAGCAGGCCGAGCGCCGCGAACGCAAGGACCCGGTGCAGCTCGGACTGGGCATCTCCACGTTCACCGAGATGTGCGGGCTCGCGCCGTCGCGCGTGCTCGGCTCGCTGGACTACGTGGCCGGCGGCTGGGAGAACGCGTCGGTGCGCGTGCTGGCCACTGGCAAGGTCGAGGTGGTCGTCGGGACCAGCCCGCACGGCCAGGGGCACGAGACCGCGTTCAGCCAGATCGTCGCCGACAAGCTCGGCGTCGCCTTCGACGACGTCGAGGTCATCCACGGCGACACCCAGTCCTCGGTGAAGGGCATGGATTCCTACGGCTCGCGCTCCCTCGTCGTCGGTGGCATCGCGATCGTGCAGGCCACCGACAAGGTGGTCGCCAAGGCGCGCCGGGTCGCCGCCCACCTGCTCGAGGCCAACGAGGACGACCTCGATTTCGAGGCCGGCTCCTTCACCGTCAGAGGCGTCCCCGGCGGCTCGGCCGGCTCCTCCATGTCGATGGGCGAGATCGCGTTCGCCACGTTCACCGCGCACAACCTGCCCGACGGCATGGAGCCCAGCCTGGATTCCGACGCGACGTTCGACCCGGAGAACTTCTCCTTCCCGCACGGCACCCACCTGTGCGCGATCGACGTCGACACCGAGACCGGCCGGTCCACGATCCGCAAGTACGTCTGCGTCGACGACGTCGGCACGCCCATCAACCCGTTGATCATCGAGGGGCAGGTGCACGGCGGCCTGGCGCAGGGCATTGCGCAGGCGCTCTACGAGGAGGCCGTCTTCGACGACGCCGGCAACCTGACCACCGGCACGTTCGTCGACTACACCGTGCCCTCGGCGTCGGACCTGCCGTCGTTCACCACCGAACGCACCGAGACGCCGGCCACCAGCAACCCGCTGGGCGTGAAGGGGGTCGGCGAGGCCGGCACCATCGCGTCGACGCCTGCCGTCGTCAACGCCCTCGTCGATGCGCTGCGACCGTTCGGCGTCAACGACATCCAGATGCCGGCCACGCCCGAACGGGTGTGGCGTGCGGTGCACTCCGGCGCCGAGAAGTCCGATCGGGCCGAGGGCGGAACCACCGCATACGGCGGGGCCAGTACCGGCACCTCCGACGGATCGGACGCAAAAGGGGAGCAGCTGTGATCCCCGCCGCGTTCGACTACGTCCGGCCCGACTCGGTGGCCCAGGCCGTCTCCGCGCTCGCCGGCGCCGGCGAGGACGCGAAGGTCCTCGGCGGCGGCCAGTCGCTCATCCCGGTGCTGCGGCTGCGCCTGGCCTACCCGTCCACACTGATCGACGTGGGCCGCCTCGCCGAGCTCCGAGGCGTCCACGACGACGGCGACGCGATCGTCATAGGCGCGATGACCACCCACCACGAGGTGATGCACGATGCTCTGGTCGGCGAGCACGCGCCGCTGATCGCACAGGCGACCGAGACCGTGGCCGACCCGCAGGTGCGCCACCGCGGGACGTTCGGCGGTGCCCTGGCCCATGCCGACCCGGCCGGCGACCTCGGCGCGGTCGCACTGGCCCTGGACTGTGAGTTCGTCGCCACCGGACCCTCAGGCGAACGTCGGATCGCCGCGGCGGACTTCTTCCTGGACTACCTGACCACCGCGCTCGCGCCCGACGAGTTGCTCACCGCGGTCCGGGTGCCGAAGTTGGGGCCGGGCTGGTTGTCGCACTACGAGAAGTTCAACCGGGTCGCGCAGGCGTGGTCGATCGTCGCGGTGGCCGCGCTCGTGCATCGCGAGAACGGGTCGATCACGCAGGCGCGCATCGGCCTGACCAACATGGGTTCGACCCCGTTGCGGGCCGTTGCCGTGGAGCACGCGCTGGCCGGTGCCGATGCCTCCGGGGAAGCCGTCGGCGCGGCGGCTGAGCATGCCGCCGAGGGCACAGCCGCCCCGAGTGATCTGTCCGGTAAGTCCGACTACCGTGAGCACCTCGCCCGTGTCCTGACCAAGAGAGCGGTACTCGCCGCGGCAGGGAGCTAGCCAGTGCAGCTCGAGCATTCCTTCACCGTCCCGGTCGGGATCGAGGACGCCTGGCGAGTGCTTCTCGACATCGAGCTGATCGCACCGTGCATGCCGGGCGCGGCTATCGACTCCGTCGACGGTGATGACTTCACCGGCACGGTCAAGGTCAAACTCGGACCGATCGGGCTCACCTACAAAGGCAGGGCTAGCTTCGTCGAGAAGGACGAAGCGGCCCACCGCGCCGTGATCGACGCCCGTGGCCGCGATTCGCGCGGCAGCGGGACGGCGAACGCGAAGGTGACCGCCACGCTCACCGAGTCCGGTGGGTCGACGAGAGTCGATGTGCTGACCGACCTCGACATCACCGGCAAGCCGGCGCAGTTCGGCCGGGGGGTCATGGTCGACGTCGGCAACAAACTGATCGGGCAGTTCGCCGACTGCCTGGCCGGCAAGCTGGCTGACGGCGCAACACCGGCGGCTGTTCCTGGTTCGCCCCCCACACCCCCCTCGGAGACCGTTGTGAGCGACGAACCACCTGCGACAACCAGGCCCCGGCCGCGACCCCGGCCGCGCAAGGCCGCCGCAGGGTCCGCCGAGAAGTCCGCTGCCGCGCCTGCTGCCGCGACGGCACCCCCCGCAGAGGCGACCCGTTCCAAGCCGGCCGCCGCAGCACCGGCCGGCGCCGCTCCAGCCGCGGAAACTGCACCCGCTGCCGGTGCGCCCGTTGCCGCGGCGCCCGCAGCCGGTGCGCCCGCTGCCGAGTCACCCGCCGCCGCGGCGCCCGTCACCACGCCCGCGGCCGCGCCGGCTGCGGAGGCCCAGTCGCCGCCGTCCCCGAAACGACCCCTGGCCGCGGTCTCCTCGGCACCCAGGCAGAACCAGCCGGCGCCACGCCGCACGGCCGCCGAGGTCGAGCCGATCGACCTCGTCGCGTCGGCCGGTCCGGCGTTAGCCAAACGGCTCGCGCCGCTCGTCGGTGTCGTGCTGCTGCTGATCCTTATCGCCCGCCGCCTGCGGCGCTGACGCGCAGCGGCACCCACCGCCGCGTGCGCGGGCGGTCGTCTCGGTGAACCACCCGACGATCTCCTCGCCCGCGCACACCCCGACGGCCTCGGTCTGGACGACATGCGGTGCCGACCAGCCGGTGTCGTGCAACTCGCCGTGGCGGGGCTGGATGCCCAGGTCGGCACCCAGCAACAGATCGATGTCGAGCAGCGAATCCCCCGCAGCCAGGACGAGTTCGACGCCGGTACGGCGCACGATCTCAGCCACGGCGGCGGTCTTGGTCAGCGCCTCCGGGACGCAGTACAGCTTGCTTCCCTGCAGTGAGACCCGCCAACCACGTTCGCTCGCCCATCCGCTGAGTTCGTCGAGGAACCCGGTCGGGAGCCGGTCACGTCGCACCACGGCGTAGCAGAACAGCCCGGCGGCGTTGCGCAGCTTGCTCGTCCATTCAGGCCGGCAGATCTGCCCGACGTGCTCCCACACCGCTGACAGCGGAAAGGCGCTGCCCACCACCCGCCCCACGCCCGCCGACCAGGCCCGGTCGGGGGTGCCGTCGACGTACAGCACTCCGCCGTTGGCGGCGATCGCGTACCGCGGCGCCGGGCCGGGCAGCGTGATCCGCTCGAACTGCTCCGGCACCCTGGTGGTGACCGGCACCAGCGTCGCCGCCTCTGCGAGCACGACGAGGCCCTGCGCGGCGGCGGCCGTCATGAAGGACACCTCGTTGCCGTCATGCACCTCGACGCACACCACGGGGGGTCTGTCGCGGCCCATCCGCGCGGCCTTGGACGAGTAGATGAGCGTGCGATCCAAGTCGCTCGCCACCAGCACCTGGACCGCCGGCTGCGGTGTCGCGGTCATTGTGCGGTGCCGACTCGACCTGCGGCGCCGGCGCGCTGGGAGAACCCCGGATGGATCAGGCCGACGCAGCGGTAGGCCAGGTCCGGCACCTCGACGATCTCGACACCGCGTTGGTGGGCCAGCAGCGTCACGTGGCCGAGTTCGCCGGCTGCATCCGGACGGATGAGCACCCGCCACGGCACCCGGCGCAGCAGCACGCGCGTCGTCTCGCCCACCCCGGGCTTGATGAGATTGAGGTCGGCGATGCCATAGTCGGCGCTGATCGCCTGCACCGCCGCCCAACCCGCCCAGGTCGGTCGGCGATCGGCGTCACGAAGCAGCGGCCAGTCACGCGCCACCGCGCCGGCGACCGCGTCGAAGCGCGCGGTGACCGCGTCCAGGAACACCGCCGAGACGTCGGCGTCGGCGAGCGAGGCGTAGAACTTCGCGCCGTGAAACTGCCCCGGCCCGATCAGCCGGTCGTTGAGCACCGTGCGCGACACCAGCCCGGACACCGTGGAGTTCAGGCAGGCCGACGGGATCAGGTAGTCCTCCCGGGTGCCGAACAACTCCACGCAGTGCCCGGTGTCGGCGAGCACGGCCAGGTCCGGGGCGAAGGCCGTGCCGAACTCGGCGTTTGCGGCGCCGACGGCCGCGGCGAGTTCGCGGGCGATCGCCCCCTTGCCCGTCCAGCCGTCGACGAACATCACGTCGGCGGGGTCATGCCGCTGGGTGAGGTAGCGCAGTGCGACGGCGTCGATGCCGCGACCGCGCACGATGCTGAGCGCGTAGTGCGGCAGGTCCAGGCCGTGCCGGCGCTGCGCCCAGCGCCGCATCAGGATCCCGACCGGCGTGCCGGCCCGGGCGAGCGAGGCCAGCACCGTCGCGGCTCCGCGGCGCGCCAGCACAAGTTCGGTCACCACCCCGACCGCGTGGGCGAGCCGGTCGGCGGATTGCGCGAGCGCGATAGCGAACAGCTCCTGGTACTCCGCGCTCGGTTGGTACTCCACCGGCAGCGACTCCGCGTAGTGCGCTCCCCCCGACTGGATGGCCTCCTCGCGTTCCTCCGTCGGAGCTTCCAGGTCGTGCCCGGACAGATCGCTCAGCAGCCAGGACACCTCGGCGGGTGAGTAGCTGCCGAAGTGGGGCCCGTGCAGCGGCTCGGGCAGCGCGCCGGGCGGGCGATACCCCGGCAAGGTCAGCAGGTGCAGCCGGCCGCACACGCTCGCGACCTGATCGAGCAACCCACCTGCGGCGTGCAGGTGCGGGGTATCGGCGGCGTCATCGACGACGAGGACGATGTCGGTGAACTGCGGGCCGCGCGCGCTCGGGGCCACGTTGTACGCATACCGCTCCCCCGGACCGTCCGCAGGCTGGTCGTGGCTGGCGAACGTGAGCGCCGTCCGGATCGGATAGCCCGGCTCGTCCACCGCGATCACCGGCGAGCGCGTGGTGCTCGAGAACCGCACGAGCGCGGCGTCGCCCAATTCCTCGGCCAGCGCCAGTGCGAGCAGCAGCGGCGCGTACATCAGCTCCTCGGTACCCAGGACCAGCACCCGGTCCCCGCCGACGGCACCGGCCAGCTCGCGCGCGACCGCTGCGGCGGCTGCGGCCAATGCTGCCTGATCCGCGGCCGTGAAGCCGTGCCGGGCACTCTCCCGAACGCCGGCCGGCCAGCCCGAGCCGACCCGAGCCGCCACCGCGACCGGCTGGGCTATCACCGCTGGGGCAGGCGGGTGACCCACGACGAACCGGGCGGCTTGCGCCCCGAAGTCGGCCGGCCGCCGCACGGTGCCCGTGGCCAGGGCCACCACGTCGACAACTGCGCCGAGCTGCTCGGCGCAGAGCTGCATCCGGTCTCGATCGGCACCGGTGCGCAGGTCGGCGAGGGTCGCCACCACGTAGTGCCGGCGCGGCGCGAGCGCATGCAGCTCCGCAATCGTGTTCAGTATCGTGCGACCGGTCGACAGCTCGTCGTCGACGAGGACGAGCGGTCCCACTCGATCGAGCAGCCCAGGATCCTCGGGCAGCAGCAGGTGCCCGGTCGCGTGGCTGTGCTCCTCCTCGAACCCGCCCATCGGCTGGACACCGTAGACGGTCCGGCGCGTCGAGTGCAGGTAGTCGGCACCGAGTTCGTCGGCGACGCAGTGCCCGAGTGCGGTCGCGGTCTCGGCGAAACCGAGCACGACCGCGCCGTGTTCGCTACGCAGCCGTTCGGCCACCAGCCGGCCCAGCTGCCGGCCCGCCCCCCGCACCACGCGCGGGTCGGTCGGGATGTGTTTGCCCAGCACCGTCGACACCAGCAGGTGCGCGCGTCGCGGATTGCGGCGCAGGGCGATCCCCAGCAGCTCGTGCAGCGGCCGGACGGAGCGCGCGACGTCGTCCTGGATTGCCACGCCGAAGCGGTCAGCGACCCACTGGCCGCCCCACACCGCGTCCGCGATCGGCACACTCGCATCGCTGCGGGTGTCGCCGGGACTGTGCCCCACGGTCGGCTCGCTCACTGGTGCAGGCTCGCGCCGAGCAGGTCGACGAACGAGACCCCCTCCTGCGCGACACCGAACGCCCGGGCCCGCAGCATCGTGCTCCGTGCCCAGGCCGAGTGCGGCTTGCTCTCGTTCATCTTGTTCCGATACGGCGAGCAGGCGACCCCGCCGCCGCCCGACGTCTCGAGGATGTCGGCGGCGTCGGCGAATTCCTCGTGCGTGACGACCGACAGAGCGTGGACCGCGGCGACGTGCGTCGGGTGGATGACCGTCTTGCCGATCAGGCCGTTGGCGCGATCCAGCGCAACCTCGCGGATCAGGCCGTCGAGGTCGGCGGCGATCAGTTCAGCGCGCAACCGCGGCTCGGAGTGCTCGACGAACGGCGCCTCTCGCAGCTGCGGCTTGAACATCCGCTCCGTCGCGGAGAAGTACTCCCACACCGGGCCGGTGACGGAGTATCCGCTGCCGTCGGCGCGCCCGAAGATGTTGACCACGTCGGAGATCACGTCGGCGATCATGCGCACGTCATAGACGGTGAGATCGCGTGAGCGGCGCAGCCCGTAGGCCGCCGCCAGGTCGGTGGCGCCGATGCGGACGGCCAGGACGTGCTCGCGGTACTTGTCGAGCAGCTGCTGCACGCCGAGCAGCGCCTCGAGCCGCGATTCGGCGAAAATGATCTCCCGGGACTCGAGCACGGGCATCACGTACAGCCGACGGCCGATACGAGCGCCCGCCTCGACCACGGCGTCGAGATACTCCGTGCCGGTGTCGTCGGTGAACTTGGGCAGGACGAACCCGGTCAGGATTCCCGCATCCTCGCCCAAGCCGGCGACGGTCATGCTGATCTGGTCAGCTGCCCGGACCCGCACGAACAACAGCGGGCCGGTGGCGCCCGTCTGCGCGTACTCGCGCAATTGCGCCACCATGTTCTGTTCCGCGGCCGCGAGCTCGATGTCGGCCACGGCGTCCTCGAGGCAGACGACGAGACTGACCACACCTGCTGCGGCGCGGGCGGCGATATCGAGGGCCAGGTTCGGGCGGCTGGCTGGGCTGTACAACGTCGCCCCGAGGGCGAGCGCGAGCAGCGCCGGTTCGGCCGATGCGGTGAAGTGCTCAGGGGCGCGGAAGAACAGCCGCTGCCGGTCAGCAGTGCTCAGAAAGTCGAAGTGCCGCACCCGGACATGCTGTCACGTCCCCGTCCCGGCACCTCGTCTGGCACGATCCTGGCATGACCCAGATGACGAAGGGCGGCAATGTTCCCGTTGCCGCATTGGCGCTGCGTGCCACCCTGCTCTGGTTGGGCGGCGCGGGTGTGCCGGACGTCGACGCTTCGGCACTGCTGCTGCAGGCAGACGGCAAGGTGAGTGGCGACGCCGACTTCGTGTACTACAACCAGCCTGCGCACCCGTCGAATGCGGTGCGCTATCTCGGCAAGTCGAGCGCTGCCCAGTTCAGCGACGTCATCGAGATCGACCTCGCTCAACTTCCGGCCGGCTTCGACCGTGTCCTGCTGGCCGCATCCGCCGACGGCGGCACGTTCGGTCAGGTGCCGGGCCTGGAGCTGCTGCTCACCGATCGGGTCTCCGGTGCTGACGTGGCGCGCTTTGCCATGTCCGCGACCACGGAGACGGCCTTCGTCGGCGGCGAGCTGTACCGCCACAGCGGCGGCTGGAAGTTCCGTGCTGTCGGTCAGGGCTACAGCAGCGGACTGGCCGGGCTCGCCGCGGACTTCGGCATCGGCGTTGACGACGGTGGTGCCGCCACGCCAGCCGCCGCAGCTCCGGCCCCGGAGCCGGTCGTCGTGCCCCCAGCCGCTCAACCGCCAGCCGCTCAGCCGGCGGTCCCCGAGCCACCGGTCGCTGCGCCACCGGTCGTGGCCCCCCCGGTGGTAGCCCAGCCGCTGCCCGCCCCGCCGGTCGTCGCCGCAGCACCGCTACCGGCGCCCCCGGTCGTCGCGCCACCGGTCGTCACACCGCCCCCGATACCGATGCCCGAACCGCTCGTCGCACCCGAAACCGCCGCCGCCTCATATTCGGCCCCGGCCCCTGCCGAAGCAGCCCCTCCAAAGCCCGGGTATGGGCCACCAGCGTGGGCACCACCGCCACCGCGCCCCGTCGCCGCGCCTGTGCCGCCTCCTGCGTCACCTCCTGCGGCGCCTCCTGCGGCGCCGCAGGACTACCCCCCGGCGGTGTATCCGGCTCCAGCTGCGCCGGCGCCGCCCGCGACGCCCCCGCCGCCGCAGCACCAGCAGCCGTCCCCACCAGCCGGGCCGGCCTATCCCCCTGCGCCGCCCCCGGCCTCGGCCACGCTGCTGTCGAGCGGCAGCCTCAACCTGCGCCGCAGCGAGTGGATCAGCCTGGTCAAACCCGACGGCACCGCGCTGCACCGTCTCGTGGTGGGCGTGGGCTGGTTTCCCGCCCCGGGAGCCTCGAACATCGATCTGGACGCATCCGTGATCGCGTTCGACGCCCAGGCCAACAAGCTCGAGATCGTCTGGCACCGCAATGCCAACGAGTTCATGGGCGCTCTACAGCACACCGGTGACAGCAAGACCGGCGCGACCGAGGGCGACGCCGAAGCGATCCTCGTCGACCTGGCGCGCCTGCCCGAGCGGGTTGCGGCGCTGGTCTTCACGATCAACTCGTTCACCGGCCAGCGTTTCACCGACATCACCCGGGCCTACTTCCGGATGGCCGACCAGCTCACCGAGCAGGAGGTCGTCCGATTCGACCTGTCCGACACGCAGCCCAGCACCGCGGTGCTGATGGCGATCGTGCGGCGCGGGACCACCGGCGTCTGGGGCGTGCGCGCGATCGGAGAGTTCCACGACACCCGCTTCGTGAAGAAGCTGGTCGAGCCCGCGGCACGTCACGTGACCATGCTGTAGGCGTGCCTGTCCGGCTCACTCGACCGGCGTGCGATCGTCCAGCCAGGTGATCTGGTCGTAACCGTAGGCCCGGCACGCTTCGCGGATGGAGCCGGCGATCGTCTCCATCTCGGCACGCAGCACGAACTCACCGCGCACGTTGTACAACGACAGGAGCACCGCGACCCGGCCGGGAGCGAGTTGCTCGAGTGGGAGTTCGATCTTGGCGCCGGCGAACGTCGTCGCGATCAGGGTGCCCCCCCAGTTCAGCTGGGCGCGACTCTCGGAGAACGCGTACACGGCCAACCGCTCGAGCTCGCGGCATTGCCGAAGGTCGACACTGATCCGTTCATAGCGCTCGTGGCCGCCGACGAGCACCGGCCGCCGGGAGCGTGGCGGTGCGTGTCGCTCACCGCCGGTGGCCTGCGCCGTCGAGGACTGACCCGAGCGCAACTGGTAGGCGCAGCCCAGCCGCAGGTCGCCCACTTCGTCCGAGCACGCTGCCTCGACGATGAATACGCCGATGCCACTCTGCGTCCGGGTGAGCGTGACGGTCGGAGACTTGCGGGCCAGGATCGTGCGCCCGCCGGCCGCGATCCGGACCACTGGAAGGGCCCGGACCCGGGACGGGGGCGACGCAGCGGCCGCACCTGCCGGCCTGGAGGGGGCAATGCCTGCGTCGAGGTCCAGCGACGTGCTGCGTGCAGCGGAGCGCTGGGCCGGCCCGGTCGCCGCCGGGACCGAGTGGGCAGATGCGGGCGCCGGCGCGTCGAGGTCGAGCGAGCTGGTCGACGGCGCGTCGAGGTCGAGCGAGCTGCTGGTAGGCGCCGGCGTGCGCGGCGGGACGGCCGGCGTCGCGGGAGCGGCGGCCGGGGCGGGCGGCGGGGCAGCCGGGCGGTGTTCGCGGGGCGGACGGTGTTCGCGGGGCGGGCGGCGGCCGGAGAAGAAATCCGCCACCGCGGCGTCCGAGTGCCCACTGGTGGACGGCGCAGCGGCCGAGGCCGCCGGGACGGCAGTTCCGCCCGCCGGGGCGCCCGGCCGCGACATGCGTATCTTGGGCCGTGAGCGCCGGCGCAGGTAGGGCACGTCGTTGCGGCGCGGGGCGAAGCGCGGGTCGATGATCACGGCCGGCGCCTCACAGCGTCAGCCCGTAATCGGTGGCGATGCCCGCGATCCCCTTCGAGTACCCCTGCCCGAGCACCTTGAATTTCCACTCGCCGTCGTGGCGGTACATCTCGCCCAACGCGAGCGCGGTCTCGCTCTCGAGGGCCGGCGCAAAATCCTCCGACCGCACCAGTTCGCGGTTGTCGGCCAGATTCAGCACCCGCACCGCGCAACCGCGCAGCTGACCGAGAGTGCGGCGCTGCGCGGGCCCGTCGTTGACGTAGAGCACGGCAACGATCCGATCCACGTTTGCGGGGACGGCCGGCAGGTCGATCTCCACCTGCTCCTGGTCGTCCCCGAGCGCCTCCTCGAGCTGCCGTACTGACAGCTCGGGTGAGCTGAGCTGGTTGAAGAACACGAAGTGATCGTCCGAGAGGGCCCGGTTGTTCGCGTCGCACAGGATCGCCGCGAAGACCAGGTTGTCGGTGAGTGCCGTCTCGGCACCAGCATTCCAGCTCACGCCCAGCACCACGCCGGTGAGGCCAGGTATCTCCCGGGTCAGCGAGACGTTCGCGCCCCGTTTCATGGTTGCCACTACAGATCCAGATCCGATCCGGTGAACTTGGTCTGCAAGAAGGTTCCCTGGCTGACCAGCGCGTCGGCGTCCTTCGCCTGGGCTGCGGCGAGTACGTCCGCCGCGCCGGCCCACAGCGAGGTGATCTGGTCGAGCAGCGACTCCTTCGGCGTGCGGCCGCTGGGGCGGCGCGCGTCGACGAGCTGCGGATCCAGCGCGAGGTAGGTGCGCAGGGTCGTGGGCAGGTAGTCGTTCACGATGCCCTTCACGGAGATGATGGCGTACACGTCCAGCTCGCCGTCGTTGGACGTGTCGATGACCTCGCGGACGGTATCGGTGACCCGACGCGCGGCAACGACGGATTCCCCCGGCAGTCTGCCCGCGTTCTGATTGATGAAGCCGACGAGCTGACCCAGGGCGCGCAACAGCGCGGCTGGGCTGTCGGCGGGGTCGTCCTCGGCAGGCGGCGCCGGCCGCGCCTCGTGCCTGCGAAAAAGCGCCATCCGCCCATTATCCCGATCGGCGGAACGGCGGGCTCAGGAGCCGATCTGGCCGGGCTGCGAGGGCTCGCCGTCGCCACGGCGGGCCCGCTCGAGGTACGGCTTGGCGCGCTCGATCTGACCCTCGAGGGCCGTCACGGTTTGCGCCATGCTGTCGACGGCCTGCGCCCGGAACGTGTCGATCGCGTCCATCGTCTCGAAGACGTTGTTGAAGGCCGCCTGGAGCTTCTCGACGTCGATGGTGCTGCTCGCCGCCTGCTGGTTGATCGCGGTGCCCTGCACCTTCAGCTGCTGCGAGGTCGACTCGATGAGGTTGGACGTCGTCGCGTTCAGCGCGTTGATCTGGTCGAGCACCAGCTTCTGCCGCGACAGGGCCTGCGAGACGATGACGGCGGTGCGCAGTGCGGACACCGTGGTGGTCTGCGCGCGGTCGACCCCCTTGATCAGCTCGATGTTGTTCTTGCGCACCAGGTCCAGGGCCATGTAGCCCTGAACCGAGACCGCCATCTGGGTCAGGATGTCTTGATGGCGCTGCCGGATGGCGAACAACGCATCCGAGCGCAGGGTGGTGGCCGCCTCGGTGTTTCCAGCTGCCTCCAGCTCGGCGACCTTCGCCTCGATGGCGGTGTCGAGCGCCGAGGCGAGCTGGTTGTACTCGCTCAATTTGCCCATGGCCGTCCACATGTTGGCCTTCTCGGTCTCGATGCTGGCGTTGTCCTTGCGCAGCTCGTCCTGACCGGAATCCAAGGACTTGATGATGGCGTTCAGGTGGCTCTGCGCGGACTCGTACTTGGCGAAATACCGCTGGATCTTGTCACCGCCGGGCAGCCACTTGAGTACCTTCTTCACCCCACCGAGGTCGGCTCGGTTGGGGTCCAGCTCGGTGACGGTGGCACGCAGGTCGACGAGGGTGTTCGCGACGCGCGACTGGGCGTCACCGCCGGCACCGCCCTTGCTCGCCTTGATGACGGCCGCCGGCCGGTCGAGCATCCGGCTGGACACCTGGGCCGTGGCCCGCATGTCCTTGTCACCCATCTGCGTGATGGAGTCGATCTTCTGCGTGAAGGCCGGCGAGCGGATATCCATGGCGGCCAACTCGGCGGCGAAGGCCGCCGCCTTGGTCTGTAACTCGCTCTGCTTGGCCAGATCCACCGGGATCGCCCCGGCGGCCTGCTGCGGCTCGATGACTGCGACGGGGGCCGGTGGGGCCAGCACCAGACCGGTGCCGCTGGCCGCCGGCGTGGGGGCAGCCGTAGCGGCCGGGGTGCTGGTCGAACCGAGGTCAAGCTCGGACATGATGCGGACTCCTCGTTGTACAGGGCTGGCTGGATCCCGACGCAACAACCCGCGCCGGGCACGATCTTCACACAGAACGGCCTACAGGAACCCGGCGATTGCCGGCAGCAGGTCGTGGAAGGTACGACCCGACGCTGCGTTGCCCAGGGCCGTCATGGACCAACCCTGCCCGTCGCGGGCGACCTTCGCCATGATCTGCGCCGTGTGCGGGCCGGTGCCGGTGAGGTCGTATCGGGCGACCTCGGCCTCGTTCGACTCGTCGATGAGCCGGCAGAACGCGTTCTGGATCTGCGAGAAATTCTGGCCGGTGAAGGAATTGACGGTGAATACGATCGTCGTCACGGTCGGTGGCACCCGCGACAGGTCGACCCTGATCGACTCGTCGTCACCCTCACCCGCCCCCGTTCGGTTGTCGCCAGTGTGCAGGACGGAGCCGTCCTTGCTGGTGAGCTGCTGGAACCACACCTGGTCGACCAGGCCGCCCGCCGCATCGAACAGCAGCGCCGAGGCGTCCAGGTCGATGCTTTGGGAGCGGGTTCCGAACAGACCCTTCTTCGGCATGGCGTCCCAGCCCAGACCCATTCGCACCTGGCTCAGGGAGCCGCCACCGGCCTTGGTCAACGAAACCTGCTGTCCCTTGCTCAGGCTCACGCTCACGGTGTTCCTTCCTCGCGGTCCGCTACTTGCGGCCCGCAGTCCAGTTCATACCCCACCCGTAGGCCTCGTCGAGCACCCGCTGCCCCCCGTTGAGGTAGTTGACCTCGCGGCGCACGGACAGGTCGCCGCCTGAGCTTTCCAGCATGGCGATGCCGCAGATCCGGGCACCGTCGCGGGCCTCGTCGAGGCGCACCTCGACCTGCGGTCCGCTGGCGGGGTGCAGGGTGACGACGCCGTCGGCAGCCGCCCAGTTCGCGGCTCCTTGATAGATCAGGGCGAAGACCATGATCCGTTTGATCTGGTTGGCGTAGGCCAGGTTGACGAACAGGTTCTCACCCGCAGCGTTCGTCCCGGAACGGTCGTCGCCATCGAGCCAGATGACGTTCTCTCGCGCATCCTTCGGCTTGGCGGTGAAGGAGTTGCCCAGTGCCTGCACGACACCCTTGGAACCGTCGGTGAACTCGTACAGGCAGCCGAGATCCAGGTCCAGGGCCGCCGCCGCCCTCTTGAACAACCCACCGCCCTGCGCGGGTGGCCGGGCGTTCCAGTTCAAGTTGACCCGCAGCAGCCCAGACCCCGAGCCCTGTTTGGTCAGCGAGACTGTCGGCGCCGACTTGGTCAGCGTCACCTTGCTCAACGAAATCGGGGCCGCGGACGCAGCCGCTGGGTACGGCGCCGCGGCCGTCGGTATAGGCGGTGGCGGTGCGGCCGGCGGCGGTGCGGCCGGCGCTGCTGATGGTGCCGGGCGCTTGGTGTAGTCGATACCCATGGCTAGTTAACTCCCATCAGACCGCTGCGGGTTCCCGATCATGGCCACCGGCTTCGTCTTCGGCAGCCATGCGCCGGTTGCGCACGATCGAGGACACCAGCGCCGCACCGATGAAGGCGACGCCGATGAGGCCGGTGACCACCTCGGGAATCTCGTACTTCATCGTGATGAGCAGCACGATCGACAACGCCCCGATGGCCCACAACGCGCCGTGCTCGAGGTAGACGTACTCGGCCAGCGTGCCCTTACGCACCAGGTACACCGTCAGCGACCGGATGAACATCGCCCCGATGCCCAGGCCGATGGCGATGACGATCGGATCGGATGTGATCGCGAACGCGCCGACCACTCCGTCGAAGCTGAACGAGGCGTCCAGAACCTCGAGGTAGAGGAACAGGAAGAAGGCCGCCTTGCCGACCGCCAGCGCCATGGCCCGGCCGCCGCCGGCAGGTCTCGTCCCGCCGTCCTCGAGGGCCGTCTCGACGACCTCCTCCTCCTCGGTCTCGAAGAACTCGCCGAGCCCGTTCACGACCAGGTAGGTCGCCATCCCCAGCAAGCCCGACAGCAGCACCGTGGACACCTTGTCATTCGGCGCCAGTACGTAGGCCGAGACGGCGAGGGCGATCAGGGTGATGACCACCGATAGTTGGTCGAGCTTGCCGATCCTGGCCAGCGGCCGCTCCAGCCACGACAGCCAGGTGATCTCGCGCTCCTCGAGGATGAAGTCGAGAAATATCAGCAGCAGGAACACCCCGCCGAAGGCCGCGATGGCCGGGTGCGCCTGGTGCAGCAGGTAGCCATACGTGCCGTGCGTCTTGGCGTCGCCCTTCTCCAGGGCGAGTCGGATCGCCTCATTCGGCGTGAGCTTGGCGGTGATGCCGACGATGAGCAGCGGGAACAGCAGCCGCATGCCGAAGACCGCGATGGCCACGCCGACCGTCAGGAAGATCTTCTGCCAGAACGGGTTCATCCGTACCAACACCGTCGCGTTCACCACGGCGTTGTCGAAGGACAGCGACACCTCGAGCACAGCCAGGATCGCCGTCACGGCCAATCCGGTCGGCCCGCCGTACAGGAATCCGAGCGTGAGGCCGATCGCGGCGATCCCCAGCGACGCGCCGAACGTCTTCAAGAACATGCCCTATCCCTCCCCGGGGTCAGCACGGATCCCTGACCTCGAGGTCAGCCGACGTTGACGCCGAAGTCGCGGGCGATGCCCGCAAGCCCGGTGCTGTAGCCCTGACCGACGGCGCGGAATTTCCACTCTCCGGCGTTGCGGTACAGCTCGCCGAAGATCATCGCCGTCTCGTTGGACGCGTCCTCGGACAGGTCATAGC
Source organism: Pseudonocardiales bacterium (assembly GCA_003243915.1). Taxonomy (GTDB): domain Bacteria; phylum Actinomycetota; class Actinomycetes; order Mycobacteriales; family Jatrophihabitantaceae; genus QHCC01. Next base: position 18,586 of record QHCC01000228.1, read on the forward strand.
GCGCCAGCTCGGAGTTGTCCGCCTGGTTGACGACGCGGATGAACGCATTACGAACCTGACCGAAGGACTGCGAGCGGCTTTCTGCTTCGTAGATCGACACGGGAAAGACGATCTTGTCTACCTCCGCGGGAACAGCGGCGAGGTTGACCTTGATCGCCTCGTCGTCACCCTCACCCTCACCGGTGAGATTGTCGCCGGTGTGCTCGACGGAGCCGTCCGGGCTGGTGAGGTTGTTGAAGAAGATGAAGTGGGCATCGGAGAGGATCTTGCTGGACGTGCCGACCATCAACGCGCTGGCGTCGAGGTCGAAGTCCGCTCCGCTGGTCGTGCGCGCGTCCCAGCCCAGGCCGACGAGCACGGCGGTCAGGCCGGGCGCCTCCTTGGTGAGCGAGACGTTGCCACCCTTGCTCAGGCTGACGCTCATTCGACTTCCTCCTGGTGTGTCCAACTGCCGCTTCGATGGTGCCGCGCGTCGGCGCCGCGCGTCTGACTGTAGTGGCGCGCGCTACGTGGTCTGTCCGGGATATGACCACATCCACCGCCGCATATCCCAGGCAGACGACTAGACGGCAACCCCGTAGTCCCGAGCGATACCCGCAAGCCCGGTGCTGTAGCCCTGGCCGACGGCGCGGAATTTCCACTCGGCCCCGTTGCGATAGAGCTCGCCGAACACCATCGCGGTCTCGGTGGAGGCGTCCTCGGACAGGTCGTAGCGCGCCAGCTCGGCGTTGTCGGCCTGGTTGACGACGCGGATGAACGCGTTGCGGACCTGGCCGAACGACTGGCTGCCGACGTCCGCGTTGTAGATCGAGACCGGAAAGACGATCTTGTCGACCTCGGCCGGCAAGCCGGCCAGATTGACCTTCACCTGCTCGTCGTCGCCCGCCCCCTCACCGGTGAGGTTGTCGCCGGAGTGCACGACCGCACCCTCAGGGGAGCTGAGGTTGTTGAAGAAGACGAAGTGCTTGTCGGAGAACACCTTGCCGTCCGCCCCGCAGACGATCGCGCTGGCATCCAGATCGAACGCCTGACCGTCGGTCGTGCGCGCGTCCCAGCCCAGACCGACGGTGACCGCCGACAGGCCGGGGGCTTCCTTGGTAAGCGAGACATTGCCGCCCTTGGTGAGGCTGACTGACACTGGCTTCTCCAAACGTCGGGGCGGGAGGGCAAACATTCGCCACGGGTCCGCCGGATTCGGGTCGACTCGTTCTGCGACACTACGGCGCAGCGCCGAAAGCGACGAGCGAATCAACCGTTGTGTAGGCAACGTCGTACCGGGGGTGCAGAGTTCCGGCGTCCTCCCCCAGGGCCAGCCGGACAGCCGCCCAGGGCAGGTTCACCCCGGCCAGCGCCGTCTGGAACAGCCCCCCGGAGATTCGGGTGTTCAACTCGAGCAGGTACGGGCGCGGCTCGTCGTCGCCCGGCCCCTGCCAGTAACGGACCTGCGTGTTCGACAGGTAGGCGACCCGGTGCGCCAGGTTGAGAACCTCGGCCACCCCGCGCGCCGGCAGGTCGTCGACGATCACGCCGCGCCGGTGATAGTTGCGCCTGCCCAGGGCCAGCAACGTGCGCCCGTCCCGATCGCAGAGCGCATCGACGCTTACCTCTGGACCGGGCAGGTACGGCATGACCACCAGCGGCGGGACGTGCCGTCCGGCGGCCTGAGCGCCGTCCAGTGCCGCGCAGGCCCAGTCGAGCGGGATCTGCGCTTTCGCCGGGCCGAGCAACTCGGCGAGGCCCGGACCCACGCTGGACACGATGCGGAACCCGTCGGCGCCAGTGGCCCGCGCCGGCTTCATGCAGATGACCTGTGCGATCTCGCGCAGCTGCTGATAGGCCGCGCGCAAGCCTGCTGCATCGGTGACCAGATGGTGCGGCGGGACCGGCAGCCCGAGCTGCGCTGCCGCCCGGTACGCGGCGGCCTTGTCCTCGAACAGCCGCACGGTGTCGCCCGCCGGGCAGACGAGCGCGGTGCCGGCGGCGGCGAACTCGGCGTGTGCGTCGGCGAGCTCGGCCATGCCCACCCGCGGGACGACCACGTCGACGCCGTGCTGGCGGGCAAACCCCAGCGCCCAGGTGGCGTAGTCGGCGCCCTGGCAGTCCGGTGGCGGTTCGGGGTAGGCCTGGTCGCTGACTGCGAGCACCGGGGAATCCGGGTCGGTGTGCGTCGCGATCACGTGCACCGGGCGGCCGTCGGGGTTGGCGCGCAACATCGCGATGATGTGGCTGTTGGTGGCGTAGGTGCGGTTGAACCAGATGCGCAACAACGCTCCTCCGCAGCTGCCGGGTCCGGCGCCCGGCGTCGCCATCCTGCCCCACAGCACCGGAAGCGCGCTTGCCGCGGCGTGGTCAGCCGGTCGGGTCCTGCACCTGCGCGGCGAACAGGACGGCGCCGGTGCGGGTGTCGCGGACCAGGAAGAGGAACGGGTGGTCGATCGTGAGCTGCAGCCCTCGGATGGTCGTGCCCGACACGTACTTCATGCTGATGCCGGTCGCCGCGGCTGCCTCGGTGCCCTGTTCCCCGACGCGCAGGACGTCGCGCTGCACGACCGACTGCACCTTCATCGGCACCGGGCTGAGCCGGGAGAAATCGGCAGAGCCCGTGAACGCGCGTGGCATGCCCATCGCCTTGAGCGTGTCATCGAGGCGCGTATACGTCTGCGCACCGAAGCGCGGCATGCGCAGCGACGCCGGCTGCTCGCGCAGCGAGGTGCTGATCTGGTGCAGCCGGTCGGCGGTCAGTCCGTTCACGAACGGCGCCAGGTCCTGACCCTTCGGCATGACGACGAGCGCGGCGAACCGGCCGCCCTGGTACGGCAGCTGCACGGCGTCGTACCCCGGAGTCGACACGGCGGCCAGGTTCGCCGGCCCCTTTTCGGTGGACATGAACTGCGGTGTGCTGGTGCTGCCGTCCGAACGATAGAACGGTGCGGGGGCCGTTACCTTGGGATCGAACGGGTGCTGCCAGGCGGCCTTGAAGTAGACGGCGTTGGCCAGCACCAGCAGCGTCGTGTCGTCGAGGTCGCCCTGGCCGAACAGCTTGGTGATCCGGCCGCGGGTGTGGGCGCTGCACCAGGCGTTGATCGCCCGCTCGGCACCGGTGAGATCCCGCTGGAAGTCGACCTGCCAGACGCCGGTCCGGAAGTACCTGGCCATCGCGGCCATGAAGTCGGCGCCCAGCGGCAGCTTGTGCTGCAACCACAGGCTGTTCGCCGACTGCAGGTCGATCCCCGCGTCCGTGCCGGCCTTGGCCAGGTCGCTCATCAGCGCGGCCCAGCCGGCGTCCTGCTGCTCGGCGGTCATCGACGAGGTGCCCAGCGCCGCGGATATCTCCTCCCGCGTCGAGCCGGCCGCGCCGTTCTGCAACATGGCCAAAGCGATCGCGAGGCTGGACGGCGAAAGCACCACATTCTGGTGGCCGCCGGCCTTGTTCGTCTGCTTCAGCAGTGCGAGCGTGAAGGCCTGTTCGGCCCGGGCCACCGCTGATGCTGTGGACGGATCGGCAACAGTCAACGGTGCGGCATTCGCGGCAAGTTGTACTGCCGTTCCGGAGCGGCCGGACACCACGAGGTCAGCAGCCACCCGCACCGCTTTGCGGGGGGCGTCGCGCGGGACGTCGCGCGGCACGACCACGGCCACCGTGACGGCGGTCGCGACAGCTGCGCCGGCCGCGATCAGGCCGCCTAGCTTGGTGCGCCTGCGCCGTTGGGCCGTGCGCTTGAGCTCGCCGGGCCGTGGCCACGAACCCGCTTCGATGCCACGGGTGAGCACCGCCAGCGACCGGTCGACCGACTCGTCATCGTGTGTCATCGCATACCTCTTCCTCTGCTTGCAGCTCACCGGCGAGCCGGGTGCGCCCGCGCGACAGCCAGGACTTCACCGTGCCGCTCGGCGCACCGAGCCGCGTAGCGATCTCCTCGACTGAGTAGCCGACGAGGTGATGGAGCACGATCGCCTCGCGCTCGCGGGTTGGGAGTCGTTTCAGAGCGTCGATCACGACGAGCTGCTCGGCCTCGAACGGCACGTCGCTGCCCGCATCCGGGCGCAGGACCAGTCGATGCGCCCGCCGCCATCTGCTGACTGCGCGGTTGCACGCGACGCGACGCACCCATCCCTCGGGGTCGTCGTAGCCGCTGACGCGGTCCCATCGTGTCCATGCGCGGATGAACGCCTCCTGCACGTGGTCGAGTGCTTCGAAGGGGTCACCGGTCAACGCCGCCACCTGCAGCGCAAGGCGATCCCGGGAGGCCAGGTAGAACTCGTCGAACCCGCGGACGTCGCTCACTCGGCCTCCCTACCTCAAGACACGCCTCACCGGCGCGCCAGGTTGCAGAGCCGAGCAGATTCGGGTGCGGCTGCAGTACGACGACGGAGCCGACGACATCGTCGTGAGACGGTCAGACGCGGCGGGACGCAGCGACGGTCAGCCCCGCGGGGACGCAGCGAGGGTCAGCCGCGGCGGGACGCAGTGAGGTCATCCGTGCCGATGGTGCGCCCCACAGGGTGACGCGCGTCTCCGGCGACGCTTGGGTGGTTGCCCGCCGCACCCCGTGGGCGGGTGCGGCGGGCAACCGTTCAGTTCGGTTCAGCTCGGCGCAATCAGGCGACCGGGCTGGCGAAGCCGGAGACTCCACCGCTGCCCACGCTTCGATTGGCCCGTCCCACCACGTCGTCGCGTCCGTCGTTCGGGTTGTAGGTGTTACCGGAGATCATCACGAAGGAGTTCCCGCTCGCCGACACCACCAGCCCCACGTGGCTCGCCGATCCGCCGGAGACGTTGAACACCACCGCGTCGCCGGCTCGGGGATTGCCGGTGTGCCAGGTGCCGTGCCGGACCCCGTAGTTCTTGAAGCTGATCGCCCCTGGGTTCAGCCCGCTCGTGTTGGCACCGGCGTGACGCCATACCCACGTCGCGAAGTCGGCGCACCACTGTTCGGTCCGCCAGCCATTGGAGCAGTGCCCGCTCGGGCCGACGCCCAGAGCCGTGGAGTAGTAGTTGCAGTTGTAGCCGCCGATCTCGTGATTGCGCGAGGAATTGGTGCGTTC